>CAZNCT010000018.1:4797-34266 GCA_964571615.1 uncultured Anaerolinea sp.
CAGCGTTGCCGGTGTATTCAAAAAAGACCACCAGCAGGCTGGGAATCATCGAGGCCAGCCAGGCGGCTGAAATCCAGCGTTCGGCGCGGGTTTCTTCGCGCAGGTAGTGAAAGACCCAGGGCAGGGCCAGGACAGCCAGGCCTAATTCGGCCAGAATGGCAAACCAGTGTAGTGGGTTGAGCAGTGATAATTTGCCCAGGTGGGCCGATAGGATGGCTGGCGCGCCGAGCGCAAAACCGACTTTGTAGTAGGAATTATCTACGCCGGTGGTGGCGCGTTCGATGGCGCCGCGCACCAACTCGGTCAACATGCCGCCCTGCACCAGCGATAAAATTCCGCCAGCAAAGAGTACGGCCAGCCAGCCCCATAGTTGCGGCGTAAATTTGAGCGTGCGTTTTTGCCAGGTCCAGAGCAGGAAGGCAAACCCCAGGCCGAGGTACAGGAAGGCAAAGGTCACTTCATTGGCGAGTGCCATCGAAGCCAGCAGGATGGCCAGCACGGGGTTGGCCCAGCGGCTGCGGCGGTTTTCTGCCAGCAGCAAGACCAGCAAGACAATCAGGATGGCGCTTGACCCGAAGCCGGAGTGGGCCATGGAGAGTGATGGGTCAAGCCCCGAGCCATACAGGAAGGGGAACGGATTTGGCCCGGCGCCTTCGATTTTCCAGGCTTTGTAGAGGACAATGTTGAGATTGGGGCCGCTGTCGGCGCCAGAGCCGATCAGGGTGATGCTTGAGGAGATGCGGTTGAGCAGGCTGGCGGGCAAGAGCAGGAAGAGCCAGCGCGCGCCGCCGGCAAAGGCCAGGAAGAGGGCCGCCAGGGTGGCGGCGATTTTGCTGCCGGTCAGGCGCAAGGCCAGCAGGCCGGTGAGCAGGATGGTGAGCGCGATGGCCAGTCCGCGCGCCAGGTCGAGGGCTACCCAGGGGCCGGTTTGGGCGATGTTGACGAGTTGGGCGGCCATGAGCAGTTGGAAGTAGTGGTAGCCAAAGCGCAGGCGCGGGTCGAAGGCGGTTTGGGGTGGGATGTCGCCTGCGGCCATGGTGGAGACGGGCGGTAGGTTTTGGTAGTCGTCGAAGATGCCCAATCCGCGCCCGATGAGGGTGAAGACAAAAAAGACCAGGCCAAAGAGCAGCCATTGGCGCAGTTGCAGGCTTTCGGGTGGGAAGAGTTCTGAGACAACCTGGCGGGGTGTGCGGCGCTCCTGGGGTTGCAGGAACCAGGCGGTGGTGAGTCCCAGTCCGAGCACCAGCAGGGCCGAAAGCCAGAAGGCGGGCAAGGGTGCCAGCAGGCGCGCCAGCCAGTTGGCGCTCCAGTTTGCCAAAATGACGCCCAGGCCCAGGCCCACTAATCCACGCTCGCGCGGGGGCAGGTCAAAGAGTCGGGCGGCCAGCAGCCAGCCGCCCAGTGCCCAGAGCAGCAAGATGGCAAAAAAGGGGAGGGGTGAGATTTCTGAGAAAAGGTACATGCGGCTATTATATCGAATCAGAAAAGGCCGGAGCGCAAGCCCGGCCTTTTCTTTAATCTCGTTGGGGTTATTCGGGCATGCCGTTCATGACCCACAAGATGAAGATGTCGATGATTTCTGGTTTCATCTTAGTGTTGGGCGGCATGACGCCAATCAGCACGCGCCCATCAGCATCGCGGATTTCCTGGTGCTGGATGGTCTGGAGCAGGTACGAGTTCATGTCTCCGGCGATGACGTTTTTGTCAGCATGGTCACCGCTGGTCAGGATGTTGGTGTAGGTGTCCATGTAGTAGGCGTTGTTGTCTTTGCCGGGCCGATGACAGGAGATGCAGTAGCGTTTGACGATGGGCTGAATGTGGGTGCTGTAGGTTGGCACTTCGCCTTCGCCCAGCGGCGGGTAAAGCGGTGGAATGTAGGGGGCCTCGAAGCGGTCATCCCAGGTGTAGCGCATGAAGGTGACGATGTAATCAATTTCGGCGCGGGTCAGGCCTTCGGGGTTGTAGGCCTTGCCGAGCGGCGGCATGCCTGAATCGGGACGGCCATAGGCGATGATTTCGGCCATGGAGGCGTCGTTGACGGTGTAAAGCACGTCTTTGCTGTTGATGATGCTGATTTTCTTGCCTTCCAGCCCGGCTACGCCGCTGATTTCTTCTACTTTGCCGTCGTCGCCGTGACATTCGACACAGTGAATGGCGTACAGGTCTTGCCCGGCGAGAATCTGTTCGCTCAGAGTGGTGGGGACTTCGGCGGCCTGGGCGGCGGGCAGCGGGTAGAGGAAAACGGCCAGCGCGGTGAACCCGGCCATCAGTCCGCCGGAGACCAGGGCGGTGATGGTAATCGCGCGCACGGCTTGCTCACGCAGGGTATAGGCCATGACGGTGAAGGCCAGGTAGGCCAGTGCCGGAATGGCCAGCCCGGCAATGGCTTGCAGAATGCCCGGCCCCGAGGAGCCGTCGGCGCTGACAGTGGGGTGGTCGGCCATCAGTGTTAGCAAGACCATGCCCAGCACCATGATGAACATCATCGCCAGCGGCAGGGCACGTTTGGCGTAGTAGCGGTGCGGAGATTTGTCAATGAAGGGCAGCAGGGTCAGCACGCCAATGGCGGCCCCGGGAATGAGAACGGTGGCAATCCACTCGATTTTGTTCAGGACGGGAATCTGCCCATAGAGCGCCAGGAATTTGAACAGGAAGAGAAAATACCATTCGGGGCGCGGAATGTAGGAAGTGTCGCTGGGGTCGGCTTTTGGTGAGTCGTGCACGCCGACAAAGGTAGCCAGCAAAACGAGCAGAAGAAAAAGCCCGAGGGCCACAATGGCATCTTTGTAGATGCTATCGGGCCAGAAGCGTTCGCCGCGCTGTAGTTCACGCTCGTATTTGGCGTTGATTTTGGTTTTGGTTTCTTCGTTCATAGTATCTCCACCAGGAGGTTGCGTAGCCCTTGGTTGCGCTTTTCGAAACCTGGCCTATCGAAACTGGCTATGCAGGGTCTCGATACGGGCTGCGCTTTACCCGACTGTCTGTTAGTCATCTTTATCGGGCCAGTGTGATTCGCCGTGTTTGATGATCAGGAACAGGTGCACGCCAATCAGCGCGGCCAGCAGGGCGGGCAATATCCAGATGTGGGCGGCGTAGAAGCGTTGCAAAGTCAGGGCGCTCAAATCGGGGCCGCCGCGCAGCGTTTGCAGGATGAACCCGCCGATAAACGGAACACTGCCCGCAATTTGCGTGCCGACGGTGGTGGCCCAGTAGGCCATCTGGTGCCAGGGCAACAGATAGCCCGTGAAGCCCATGCCAACCGTCAGGAGCAGCAGGCCGATGCCAATCAGCCAGGTCAGTTCGCGCGGGTATTTGTACGAGGCGGTGACGAAGGTTCTCAGCATGTGGATGAAGACCACCAGCACCATCAGTGAAGCGCCCCAGTGGTGAATGCCGCGCACCAGCCAGCCAAAGTGGACTTCGTTCATGATATACAAAATCGAGTCGTAGGCGTGGTCGGGCGAGGGGGTGTAGTAAACTGTCAGAAAGATGCCAGTGAGAGCCTGCATGATGAACAGGAACAGGCTGGCTGAGCCGAGCGTGTTCCACCAGTTGCCGCGCGGCTCGGGGCGGTCGAGCAGGTTTTTGTAGAAATCGTCGAAGCCGAGGCGTTCATTAAGCCAGGCATAAACGTTTTGCCATAAGCTGCGCATGGTCAGGCCTCCTTGACTTCAACCGGGATGATGAACAGGTTGCCTTCGGCGTCAATCTCGTGTTTGAAGTGTCCAAGCGGTTCGGGCGGGGGGCCATGCACGACCTGGCCCTGGCTGTCAAACATGGCATCGTGACACGGGCAGAGAAAGCCGCCGGCCTCCTCATTCCAATTGACCCGGCAGGAGAGGTGTGTGCAGCGGCTCGAGAGCACGACAACATCTGCCGGGTCGCTGGAACGGCGCACGACAAAGCCGCCATAACTGGCTGCGGTGCGCTCCCATCCATTCACTTTTGTGATGGTAAAAGAGAATGGATGAGGCTTCCCAATGGGAATATCTTCGAGTTTGCCGAGGTTGATTGGTTTGCCGGCCTTGTCCTCCCGCAAGGCTGGCGAAATCAGATAGGCGATGGATGGAATCCCAATCGCTGTTCCGATTACTCCCCCAATGGCGCCGGTGGTGAGTTTAATAAAATCGCGCCGGCTGATGTGTTTTGAACCTGACATGCGCACCTCCTTTGGCTGGGTTAATGGTGGTGGGTGAGTGAGAATCACTCGCATCAGAAGGGCAATTGGACTAAAATTGACCTGTCTGCAAAAAAGGCCAATCAATAAGATTTTCTTATGGAAGTCCTGCAAAATGCCAGGGTAAAAGTTATAAGAATGTCTGGATTATAAATCTCATCGTCCTCTCATTATAGGATTTCTGGAATAGATTTATTAGGACAATTGTCACATATTCCCCGGTAAAATAGCCTTTCAGGCATCCCAGTCAAATTCCGGCGCGGTCAGACCGCGCGGCAATTCAAAAACTTTTTCAGGAGGCATCCATGGGCATCTCGAGAAACGTCAGCCTGGCTACTGCTTTGCGCTACAAAGGCAAAGGCCCCATGCTGACTTTCATCCTGCATCGCATTGGCGGGGCAGGGATGGCGATTTTTATCTCGATGCACGTTCTCGCATCGGCAATTGGGGGAAGTGTTGGGAATTTTCTCAACGACATCTACATGAGTTGGATGTTCCAAATCATCATTTTCTTCTTCGTGATGTTCCATGCCATCAATGGCTTGCGCATCACCATTCTCGACCTGTGGCCGCCTTTGCTTGAGCATCAGCGCGAGGCCATCTGGGTGGAATGGGCGGTCTTTATTCCCCTGTACGCTTTTGCGGTCTATTCCATCTTGAGCACCGCTTTTGGAGGCTGAAATGACTGGCAGACCTCGTACACTCCCCTTAACCCGGCGCGGCTTGAACTTTGAAATGTTCATGTGGATTTTCACCCGTCTTTCCGCGCTTGCGATGTATGCCTTTTTCCTGGTCGGTCTGGTGGGCGCCTTTTGGATGGGTGCGCGCTACGATATGAACTTTGCCGATGTGATGCGCTGGGCGTTTACCACCAGTTACACCCATGTTCAGTCCACCAACGTTCCGAGCCTTGACCCCTGGGCGTTCTGGTTCTGGCGGCTGGTGGCCAGCGGCATGTTTCTGACCGCCAGCGCGCACGGTGTTCACGGCCTGGTCGTGATTGCCGATGACTACATTGTTTCCTCGGGCGGGCGCAAGTTTGTGCGCTTCTTGAGCATGGTCGCTATGGCGGGCATGAGCCTGGCCGGGCTGTACGTTTTGTGGACATACTAGGAGACAACCTGCATGAAGACGCATCAGTTTGAAGTTGTTGTCGTTGGCGCCGGTGGTGCGGGCCTGATGGCGGGCCTGTACGCATCCAAAACGGCGAAGACCGCCATCATCAGCAAACTTTACCCAACCCGCTCTCACACCGGCGCGGCCCAGGGTGGCATTAGCGCCGCCTTTGGCAACCTGGAAGAAGACCGCCCTGAGTGGCACACCTACGACTCGGTCAAAGGCTCCGATTACCTGGGCGACCAGGACGCAATCGAATTTATGTGCAATGAGGCCCCGCAGGCCGTGCTCGAGTTGGAGCATTATGGCCTGCCCTTTGACCGTACCCCCGAGGGCCGCATCTCACAGCGCCCGTTTGGCGGCCACACCAACAACGTCACCGGAAAACCCGTCCGCCGCGCCTGCCATGCCGCCGACCGCACCGGCCACATGATTCTGCAAACCCTCTATCAGCAGTGCCTGAAGAACAACGTCAATTTTTACGATGAGTTTCAGGTGATTGACCTGCTGATGGATGGCAACCGCGCCGCAGGGGTGGTTGCTGTGGAACTGGCGACCGGCGAACTGCACACCTTTCATGCCAAGTCTATTGTCTTCGCCACCGGTGGGCATGGCCGCATTTGGGAAATCACCTCTAACGCTTATGCCTACTCTGGGGATGGCGCCGCGATTGTTTATCGGCGCGGCATCCCGCTCGAGGACATGGAGTTCTTCCAATTCCATCCGACCGGTATCTACAAACTGGGCATCCTGATTACCGAGGGCGTGCGCGGCGAAGGCGGCATCCTGATTAACGGCAAGGGCGAGCGCTTTATGGAGAAATACGCCCCAACCGTCAAAGACCTGGCCTCGCGCGATGTCATCAGCCGCGCCATTTATCTCGAAATCCGCGAGGGACGCGGCATTAACGGCTCGAACTACGTTTATCTCGATGTGCGCCCCGAAGTGGTTAACAAATATGCCGCGCTCGATGGTCGTACCCGGCCCGATGGCTCCCCCTACACCGTTACCGCTGAAGAACTGCTCAAAAAACTGCCTGATATCATCGACTTCAACCGCGTCTATCTCGGTATTGACCCGATGACCCAGCCCATGCCCATCCAACCGACGGCGCATTACACCATGGGCGGCATCCCGACCAACAAGTTCGGTGAAGTGCTGGATGAAAAAGGAACGCCCTACCCCGGGCTGTATGCCGCCGGTGAAGTGGCCTGTGTCTCGGTTCACGGCGCCAACCGCCTCGGCACCAATTCCCTGCTCGACCTGGTCGTTTTTGGCAAGTATGCCGGTTTGCGCGCTGCCGAATATGCCAAAGGCGCCGATTTCGCCTCCCTGCCTGCTGACCCAACCGAGTACACCCGCCAGCAGTTCGATGCCTTGCGCAACGCCGACGGCAAGGAAAACGCCATGACCATCTCAAACGAAATGAAGAAAATGATGTTCGAGGATGTCGGCGTTTTTCGCACCGAAGAAGGCATGAAACGCGCCCTGGCCAAACTGGCCGAACTGCGCGAACGCTACAAGCACGTCCGTGTGCAAGATACCGGCAAGATTTTTAACACCGATCTGCTGAATGCCTGGGAGCTTGGCAACCTGCTTGAACTGGCCGAAGTCGTCACCGTTTCGGCGCTTAACCGCCAGGAAAGCCGCGGCGGACACGCCCGCGAAGACTTCCCCAAGCGCGACGATCAGAACTGGCTCAAACACACCCTGGCCTGGAAACGCGGCTCCAAGATTGAGATTGGGTACAAGCCGGTTACGATTACCAAGTATCAGCCGAAGGAAAGAGTTTATTAGGGTTGTTGCGAGAAGGCCGAAGGCTGACGAACCAATCTCCGCTGAAACGGTAAAAATTTATCGATAAACGCTACCTGCCAAACCGGAGATTGCTTTGGGCTAACGCCCTCGCAATGACACATGCTATCGGAGCATTAACATGAACGTTACCCTTAAAATCTTCCGCTACAACCCCGAAGTGGACAAAAAATGGCACTACGAGACCTATCAACTCGAGGCCCAACCCACTGACCGCGTGCTTGACCTGCTTGAGCACGTCAAAGGCTACACCGACGGTACGCTTTCCTTCCGCCGTTCGTGCGCGCATGGCGTCTGCGGCTCCGATGCGATGCGCATCAACGGGGTCAACCGCCTGGCCTGCAAAACGCTTGTCCGCGACCTGGGCGATAAAATTACTGTCGAACCTATCCTGGGCCTGAAGGTCGAAAAAGACCTGATTGTCGATATGAAACCCTTCTTCGACAATTACAAAAAAGTCCTGCCCTGGTTTATCAACGACAGCCCCTTGCCTGCCGATGGCAAAGAACGCCTGCAAACCCCTGAACAGCGTGAGCGCTTTGATGACACCACCAAGTGCATCTTGTGTGCCTGCTGCACCACCTCCTGCCCCTCCTTCTGGGCCAGCGATGACTACCTCGGCCCGGCGGCCTTGGTGACGGCTCACCGCTTCATCTTCGACAGCCGCGACGAAGCCGCCGCCGAACGCCTTGAAATCGTCGCCGAAACTCACGGCCTGGCGCGCTGCCATACTGCCTTCAACTGCACCATGGCCTGCCCGCGTGATATTCAGGTTACCAAAGCGATTGGCGAGTTAAAACTGCTGACCATTACCGGCAAACTGGAGTAGCATGGACGCGATTGTGACCGCAGGCGGCATTCCCCTGCCCGAAGACCCGCTTTACACCCACACCCAGGGCAACTCCAAAGCCCTGCTTGAAATTGCCGGTAAACCGATGGTGCAATGGGTGCTCGATGCTCTCAGCGGCGCAAACGCCATTGAAAATGTGATTGTGATTGGTCTCAGCCCAAAAAGCGGCGTGACCTGCCAAAAACCGCTCTACTTTTTGCCCAACCAGGGGCGCATGTTGGCGAACATCGTGGCAGGGGTCGAAAAATCGCAAGAACTGAACCCCAGCAACGAATATGTGATGATTGTTTCGTCGGATGTCCCGGCCATTACCTCTGCCATGATAGACTGGCTGGCCGAGACCTGCCTGCAAACCCACGATGACCTGTACTACGGCGTCGTCCCGCGCCAGGTGATGGAAGCCCGCTACCCCAACTCGAAGCGCACCTGGACAAAACTCAAAGACATGGAAGTCTGCGGAGCCGATGTCAATGTTGTTCATGTCAATATGGCCCACGAGCACCTCGATACCTGGGAGCAACTCATCGGCAACCGTAAAAATCCACTCATGCAGGCCCGCGTCATTGGCCTCGATACGCTTTTTCAGGTTCTTTTCCGCCAGTTGACCATCGAGGACATCGTCAAACGGGTCATGGCTCGCATCGGTGTGCGCGGACGCGCGATTATCTGGCAGCAGGCTGAGCCCGGCATGGATGTGGACAAGCCGCATCAGTTAGAAATCATGCGTGCCGACCTGGCCGCCGCAAAGGAATCTGTTGCGTGAACCTTAAGAAATTGCTTGAATTGGACCGGGATTGGTCCTACGCCTTACGGGTGGCCGAAAAACCCGGAACGCGCCGCACCCTGGCCATGATTTTTGCTCATTCGGGCGATTCCTGGTTTTGGGGCGCCGCCATGCTCCTGCTCTGGCTGGTGGGCAACCCGTTTTGGAAGCAATGGGCGGTTTACGAACTGTTCTGGATTTCGGCCCTGGCCGCGCTGGTGATGACGCTCAAGTTCCTCATTCGCCGCCGCCGCCCCGAAGGCGAGTGGGGCGCGATTTACCGCAACACCGACCCGCACTCCTTCCCATCCGGTCATGCCGCGCGCGCCTTTCTGATAGCCGCCCTTGCCAGTCTGCTGGGCCCTTCAGGGTTGGCCCTTGCCCTGTGGATTTGGGCGCCACTGGTGGCCCTGGCGCGGGTAGCCATGGGCGTACACTATGTTTCAGATGTAATTGCCGGGGCAGTGGTTGGTTTGTTGGTGGTCGGGCTGGTCTGGCCGCTCTCCCCGCAAATTTTTGATGTGATTAATGGCTGGGTGGTGAACCTGCTGGGCCTGCCGCTCTGGTAAAAGCGCGTAATGTAATCTCATCTCTTGTGCTACAAAAAAGCGACGGTTTTCCGAAGACCTGTCGCTTTTTTGATTCTGATATAGACGAAAACACTCCAAATTTATAGCCAATTGATAGCCAAAAAAGAGCTTCTCACCTGTACAATGAAAATAGACCCAAAAATTTAACAGAGGAACCTATGAACACGTCTGAGTTTTCCAAACAAATTGATGCCCAGCGAGCCAGTATTCGCGCTGCGCTGGCCCGTTACCAGACTTCGAGCGTTTCGCGCAGTGTCTGGCAATTGGTGAATACCCTTGTGCCGTTTTTTGGCCTGTGGGCGGCGGCTGCCTATGTCTATCAGAACTATTCTTACTGGTTTGTGTTGCCACTGGTTATCCTGGCGGCTGGCTTCATGGTACGCGCTTTCATCATTTTTCATGATTGCGGTCATGGGTCGTTTTTTGCCAGCAAGCGCGCCAATGACATCGTAGGCCGCATTCTCGGCGTCATTACTTTTACACCCTACGACTACTGGAAGCATGACCACTCTGTTCACCACGCCACCGCTGGCAACCTCGACAAGCGCGGAATTGGCGATGTGCCAACCTGGACTGTGGAGGAATACCGCTCCAAACCCTGGTATATGCGCTTGGGCTATCGCCTGATGCGCCACCCGCTCATCTTGCTGACGTTTGTCGCTTTTTACATTTTTGCCATTTCGCACCGCTTCTGGCTGCCGGGGGTGGGCTGGCGTGAGAAGCAAAGCGTTATTTATACCAACCTTGCTCTTGCAGTCATTATTGCCGGCCTGGTCTGGCTCTTGGGCTGGCAGACTTTTTTGGCTGTGCAATTGCCCATCTTGATGCTGGCTTCTGCGGGCGGGATATGGCTCTTTTACGTTCAGCACAACTTTGAAGGTACGTATTGGGAGCACCAAAAAGACTGGGATTTTTACAAAGCCGGTCTGCTTGGCAGTTCGTTCTACAAACTGCCTGCCATTCTGAACTGGTTTAGCGGCAATATCGGTTACCATCACCTGCATCATCTCAGCCCGCGCATCCCCAATTACTATCTGCCCAAAGCCCAGAAAGAACATCCGCTATTTGAGCAGGTTCGCCCGCTTACCCTGCGGGGCAGTCTCAAATCGCTTTCTTATCGCTTGTGGGATGAACAGCAAAAAATGATGGTTGGCTTCAACGTCTTGCGTAATAAGCGCGAACAGGCCTGAACGCTTGCGCCTTTTAAACCAAAAAACAAAAGCCGGATGGTGCGAGACATCCGGCTTTTGTTTTTGAAAAAACGTGAACTGTGCTGACGCAGGCAGGGCTGTATATAGCCATTCGTCTGCGGGCTGAACTGCAACCATCAACCCTGGATACTGAACACTGGGTACTGCTTACTGACTCATCACCGCATCGCCATACAGTTTGCGGTGTACCACGCTCAGGGCGCGGACTTGTTCGTAGGCGTGGTACGACGAGCGCACCAGCGGATTGGACTCCACCCACTTAAACCCAATCGAATAGCCATACTCGCGCAATTCGGCAAATTCTTCCATTGTGTAGTAGCGCGAAATCGGGTAGTGCTTTTTGCTCGGCTGCAAATACTGCCCGATGGTCAGGATGTCCACGCCCCAGTCACGCTGGTCACGCATGACGGCCTTGACTTCTTCTATTTCCTCGCCCAACCCGACCATGATGCCGCTCTTCGTCAGCACTTCGGGGTCGAGTTTTTTGGCATTCGTCAGCGTGGCGGCGGCCCAATCGTAGTTATCTTGCGGCTGGATTTGCTTGAACAGCCTCGGTACGGTCTCAACGTTGTGGTTCAAAATCTCGGGCCGGGCGTCCATGACAATTTTCAGGGCTTCTACCGACCCCTTAAAATCAGGAATCAGCACCTCGATGGAGCATCCTGGCTGAAGCTCGCGGATGCGCCGGATGACCATCGCAAAAATCGGCGCGCCGCCGTCTTTGCGCTCATCGCGGTTGACCGAGGTGATGACCGCGTGTTTGAGATTCATCGACTTCACCGCCTGGGCAACCCGCTCTGGCTCCAGCCAGTCCATCGGGTTAGGGCGGCCATGCTTGATGTCACAAAAGACGCACGAGCGCGTACAGACATCGCCCAGCATCAGAAAAGTGGCCGTGCCGCTGCCCCAGCACTCGCCCAGGTTGGGGCACATGGCCTCCTCGCAGACGGTATGCAGGGATTTTGAGCGCATCAGCGTATGCAGGCGTTCGTAATTTTCTCCCGCTGGCGCGAGCACGTTGATCCATTCCGGGCGGCGCAGCGGGGTTGTATTAACAGTCTCGGGGTTTACCCGTTCTCGGGTGGGGGTTGCAGGCATAGGTTCTCCTTGAATTACCCATAAAGTCGGCTAATTGTAACCCAAGCGGCTTTTCTGTCCAGCCTGTGCGCCGTGCTGTTAACGACCCTCATAAACACTTTGGCAAAATAACCCGTTTGGGGGATTTTGAGATGCTGGAAAGACGAATAATATACACGCAAAGCGCTTTTTTCTGTATAATCGCCCCGTCAGGAGGCTTTATGCTGGTTGTGGTCAGCGACATTCATCTCTTTGATGAGACCATCGGTGTGGTGGTGGCAGGCAAGACTTTCTCGCTGTTTGCCAGCCGCCTGCGCGAACTGGCTTACCAGGCCTCGATGCGCCCCGATGGACGCTATGAACCCGTGCGCGAATTGGATATTTTGCTGCTGGGAGATATTCTCGACCCACTTCAATCCACTCATTGGCTCGAAAACGGCTTACGCCCCTGGCACGACCCCTATTCTCCGGCTTTTATTGCCAATGTGCGTGAAATTACCCGCGCAATTTTGCGTAAAAACGAGAACGCCGTCAGTGTTTTTCGGCGCATTTCACAGGGCGAGGGCATTCATCTGCCGCCCGCCAACCGCAAAGGCCAACCCGACCTTTACACCCTCGAGCGTGTTCACCCCCGGGTGCGCATTTTCTACATGGTCGGCAATCACGACTGGTTCTATCACTTGCCGGGCCCCGAATATGACGCCATTCGGGCCGAAATTATTGCCGCGCTTGGCCTGAGCAATGACCCCGGGCCTTTTCCCTACGGCCCCGAAGATGCCGGGCCGTTGGGCGAGATTTTTGGGCAGTATCGCCTGGTTGCCCGGCACGGTGACCGTTTTGACCGGCTCAGTTACAACCCCCATATCGGGCGCACTGGCCCTTCGCTGGCCGATGTGTACTCGGTCGAAGTCCTATATCGCTTTCCGTTTGAAATGATTCGCCAGTTGGGAGATGAACTGCCCCCGCGCCTTTCCCAAAATATTCAACGCATGAACAACATTCGGCCCATTTTGGCGACCCCGCTCTGGTTGTTCGAGCAGGTACGCCGTCATGGCAGCGGCCCGGCTCAATTTTCGCGCATCAAACAAGTTTGGGATGCAGTCGTTGAAGATTTTGTCTCGTTAGATATCTTACAAGACAACCGCTTTGCTGGGCCGCTGGCGCGCCACGCCCTGCGCCTGGCCTCTGGCCTGACGCGCCGCGCCTCGTTTGCGTCTCTGGCGCACATCAGCGGTTTGCTGCGGCGCAGTGTGCAGCGTGAACACATCTCCATTGCTCGTTTTGCCAGCCAGGAACCAGCCCTGCGGGCCGGGCAGGCCGATATTGTCGCTTATGGCCATACCCACAGCCACGAAGTCGTCTCGCTTGACCGGCGCGTAACCGATGCCCGCCAGTCTGACAAAGTTTACATTAACACCGGCGCCTGGGCGACCTTTTACGACTACTCCAAACCCCGCCCGGTCATTCCGGGTCAGAAAACCCGTCCCATGCACCTGATGACCTGCGTAGCCATCTACCGGCAAGGAGAACGCCGCGGCCAGCGTTACGAAAACTGGTGGGCCAATTTCGCCTGAGTTTGCACATAAGTTCTAATTTCGGATATACTCATCCACGGGAGCCTGCCTCCCGGTTTTTTATTCCACCCACTGACCAGGTACAAAATATGCCTTTCCTTGGCGAAATCGCCGCCCTCTTCACTTCGTTTTGCTGGGCCATGAGTGCGGTTGGCTTCAGCAATGCCACCCGCGAATTTGGCTCACAAGTCACCAACCGCCTGCGCGTTGTGCTGGCGCTGGTGGCGCTCATTTTGATTAACACCCTCTTGTATGGCAAGCCCATCCCCTACGATGCCGGTCTTGAGCGCTGGGGCTGGCTGACGCTTTCGGGCCTGGTTGGGCTGGCGCTGGGGGATGCTTTCCTGTTTAGCGCCTACCGTTACATCGGCCCGCGCCTGGGGCTTTTGCTGCTTAGCCTGGCCCCGGTCTTTGGAGCGCTCATCGCCTGGGTCTTGTTTGGCGAGACCTTGAGCGCTATCCAAATCCTTGGCATTGCCATCACCCTTGCCGGAATTTCGTGGGTGGTGCTGGTGCGTGATGAAAATAGCCCGCAAAACCGGCGTGATTGGCGCAAAGGTGTCTCGTTTGGCATTTTGGCGGCGTTTGGTCAGGCTCTTGGGTTGGTGCTTTCCAAACAGGGCATGGCTGGCAACTTTTCGCCCTTTGCCGCTACTTTGATTCGCATGATTGCGGCTTTCGCCAGTTTGTGGTTGTTGGCCGCCTTTCAGGGACAGGCGCTCAAAACGGTCAAAACAGTCATTGCCACCCCCAAAGGGCTGCGCTGGGCTGTCTTTGGCGCGTTCTTTGGCCCGGTTTTTGGCGTTTCGGCCTCACTCTTGGCCGTTCAGCATACCGCGGTAGGGGTTGCCAGCACCATCATGGCCCTGCCGCCGGTCATCATGCTGCCCATCAGTTACTTCTTCTACAAAGAAAAACTCAACTGGCGGTCAGTGCTCGGCACGCTGGTCGCCATTGGCGGGGTGGCCTTGTTATTTTTACGGTGAAAAGATGACCCTCTACCCTCTGGCTGCCCTGCGCGCCCTGGCTTTGCACGCTACCCGTCTCGATACGCCCAACGGACACGAACCACCCCCCAGCCCGGATGCAATTTACGAGACGGTGAACCAGCTTGGGGCGGTGCAGATCGATACCCTGCAAATGGTCGCCCGCGCCCATTACCTGGCCATTTGGTCGCGGCACGGCAATTATGAGCGCGCCCTGTTCGACCGCCTGGCCTTTGATCCCGCCGACCGGCGGCTCTTTGAAGGCTGGTACCACGCCGCTTGCTACATTCCGACCCACGAATACCGCTATCAAATGCCGCGCCAGCGCCAAACCCGCGAAGGCGGCCATCCGTGGTATGCCCGCTGGATAGAAAATCCCGAACATCAGGCACTCATCGAGGCGGTGCGCCAGCGCATCCGGGCCGAAGGCGGATTGCGCACCGGCGATTTCTCAAACTCCCAAACGCGGCGAAATAGCTGGTGGGATTGGAAACCTGCCAAAATTGCGCTCGAATATCTGTATGCCTATGGCGACCTGATGATTGCCGGGCGCCCCAACTTTCAGCGCGTTTACGACCTGACCGAGCGCGTCTTGCCCGCCTGGGTGGATACAAGTGAGCCAACCGCCGAGGAGCGTGACCGGTTCTGGGTCGAGCGCGGCGCAAAAGCGCTGGGCGTCAGCCTGCCGCGCAACCCCGGCGACTATACCTGGATGAATCTCACCCGCAGCCGCCCTATCGTGGCCGACCTGCTGCGGGAGGGGCGGCTGGTCGAAGTGCAGGGCGAAACGCTCAAGGGGCCGCAAACGCTTATCGTCCACCGCGACCAGGTCGAAGCCCTAGAGCGAGCCGCCAGCGGAGAAATCTGTCCGCGGCGCACCACCTTCCTCAATCCCTGGGATAATTTCTGGTGGGCGCAAGACAGGGATGAAACCTTGTGGGGCTTTGAGCATAAAATTGAACTTTACGTTCCGGCCCCCAGGCGCATTTATGGCTATTACCTGATGCCCATTTTGCACCACGACCGCCTGGTAGGGCGTTTTGACCCCAAACTGGAGCGTAAAAGCGGTCTGCTCAAAATCCGCGCCTTGCATCTTGAACCGGGCATTGCGCCCGATGACGAACTGACCGCCGCTGTGGCGCTGGCAATGCGCGATTTTATGAATTTTCACGCGGCCAAAGAGTTGCATATCGAGTATAGCAACCCGCCCGAGTTCGGTGATAAACTGGTGAAAATGCTGTGAAAGGAGCCGCGATGACCGGAACGATTTTGAAAAATCCGCAAATTGAAGGGCGCACTGCCCGCCTGACCTGGCAGGGAGAACGCGCGCCGCAGGTCATCAGCGACCTGCACGGCTGGGAGCAAAATCCACAGGCGATGACCGCCGCCGGGCCAGGGCTGTGGCGTCTTGAGTTTGACCTTGACCCGGATGTCTATCTGGAATATGCTTTTCTCGACCCCGAGAGCGGCGAGCGTTTACGCGACCCGCTTAACCCGCGCCGGGTCTATAACGGTGTAGGCGCTTATAACCATTACTTCTACATGCCTGGCGCAACGCCCAGCCCGCTGACGCGTGCCCCAAAAGGCGGGTTGCGCGGCAAAGTGGCCCGATTTAGCGTTCCGGCGCGTTATGTCAGCACCAGCCGCGTGCGGCATGTTACGCTTTACCAGCCCCCAGTGAGCGAAGCCGTTCCGCTGCTGGCGGTTTATGATGGCATGGACTATTTCAGGCGCGGCAAATTGACCGAGGTGGTTGAAAATCTCATCCTGCAAAAGCGCATCCGCCCGATTGGGCTGGCTTTTTTGCAAAACGCGGGCGAGGCGCGCATGGTTGAGTATGCCTGTGCAGAAACTACCCTGGCATTTTTGATGAAAGCCGTCTTGCCGCTGGCGGCGCGTGAGATGAATTTGCTCGATTATCAGAAACAGCCCGGGGTGCATGGCATTTTGGGCGCTTCGATGGGCGGGCTGATGTCGGTTTATACGGCTCTGCGCCTGCCGCAGGTCTTTGGGCGGGCGTTTAGCCAGGCGGGCGCGTTTGAGTTGTGGGATGTTGAGACCGTGGTCATCGAACTGGTGCGCCACGCGCCCAAACCGGATGTCAATCTGTGGCTCGATTGTGGCAAGCTGGACTTTTTGCGCGCAGCCAACCAGCGCATGAGCGCTTTGCTGGCCGAAAAAGGCTATCACTTTACCTACCACGAAACCGGCGGGGCGCACAATTACACCACCTGGCGCAACAGTCTGGCGCCCGGCCTGCAAGCGTTGTTTGGAGCGTGACGATGAAACTGGCGACCCTGGTTTACGTCAAGCGTGAAGGCCAGACCCTGATGATTCATCGCGTCAAAAAAGAGCGCGATATTCACGAAGGCAAGTGGAATGGTCTGGGCGGCAAACTGGAGCCGGGCGAAAGCCCCGAGGCCTGCGCCATCCGCGAGGTGCGCGAGGAATCCGGGCTGGAAATCCGCGCCCTGCGCTATGGCGGCTTGCTGGTGTTTACCGGGTTTAAGGGCGAGGACTGGTATGTGTGGGTTTACACCGCCGACGAGTTCGATGGCGAGTTGATTGACTCCAGCGAAGGACGCCTGCAATGGATTCCCGATGACCAGATTCGCGCTCTGCCGCTCTGGCCCAGCGACCTGCTGTTTTTAGACTGGCTCGATGCTGGCAAAATTTTCTCGGCGCGCTTTGAGTACAGTCCGCAGGATGAGATGCTGGGGCATCAGGTGGTGTTTCATCGCTTGTAGTGTTTTCTCTGGCTGGCGGTGATACAATCAAAGAAATAGCCTGTTGTTCATAAAATGGAGCATGCAAATATGAGCAGAGAAGACGAACTCAGAGAAGAATTGAGCGCTGTTGCCAAATTAATCGCAGAACGTCAGAGCGACCCGCGTACCTGGCTCTCCTGGCTGGTATATCTTTTGGCCCGCATGGAAGAGCAGGCCGCCCTGGGCAATCCTGGCGACCGGGGCGCTTTTATCGAAATGCTCGAGTCGCTTAAAGATGAAATTCGCAACCGCAAAAGTACGGGTGGTTGGATGTAGTCGCTGGACTTATGAATCCCAACCGCAAACGCTGGAACGAACTGCACCAGTCCATGCAAAAAGCCCTGCAAGCCGCTGATTACGATGCGGCCCGGGGCTTTTTTGCTGTTTTACATGCCCAAACGCATTCAGCGAAAATGTCGGGTTTGGGCGAATGGGGGATGTGGGTTATTTTTTCTCGTCTCTGAAAACAGCGGTCAGAACTACGCTCACGATACTGACAATCAAGCCGCCCCAAAAGGCTGGCCAGAAACCGTCTACCGTGAAGCCGATGCCAAAATTTTGCCCCAGTTCGCCGGTCAGCCAGAACAGGGCGGTGTTGATGACCAGGGTGAACAACCCCAGGGTCAGGATAATCAGTGGGCAGGTGAGAAACTTCAAGATGGGCCGCACCAGGGCGTTCAGCAGCCCGAAAATCAGGCCCAGGCCGAGGTAAGAGACCCAGGTCGTGCCAGGCACGGGCTGAATGCCGCCGACCAGGCTGACTGCCGCATACAGGCCAACTGCATTAATCAGCAAGCGCAGGATAAATTTATTCATGCTATCTCCTTCTGAAGGGATACGCCGGAGCGTCCTCAAACGTGATTAGATTGGGCGGCCAAAGAGCCAGCCTGATGATTTATACGGATGAGGACGCATTTGGTTGCTGGCCTGGGGCTTCCATCCATATCAGGGTGCGTTTGGCTGAAAATCCCGCGGCGCGGATGGCGGCGTCGGCGGGGCCAAAGGGGTATTCAAGGTGTACCCCGCCCAGGTGCGCAAATCGCCGCCGGGCATAGACCAGTAGTTCGGTCAGGCTGGCGTTGTCGGGGTTGGGTGGGCAGGCCAGCCAGGCATGTGGGGCTTTGCTTTCTCTCATCTGACAGCTGATGACGCCGCGTAATTGCCCGTTGGGGCTTTCGATGGCCCATTGCCACATTTCGGTATCGGTTATCAGTCGGTAAAATTTATCGAGCAGAGAAGGCCCAAAGGCAGACATGGAAGGCCATTGTTGATACCAGTTAATTTCTTCCGGGTAAGCCCGTTTCAGCCAGTTGCTTTGCGCCTCCCAGTCCCGAGCAGCGCGCGGGCGTATGTGCGCGCCAGGAGCGCTGTCGGCACGCGGCAGAGCACCAGAGGGGGCATACCATTCGGTGCGGCGCGTCCGTTCACGAAACCCCAGGTCGTAATAGATTTTGATGGCCCCCGGGTTGTCATCGCGCACATTCAGCCAGATTTCATCGGCTCCTTTTTCGCGGGCGCGTTGCATTGCCAGCCTGGTTAGTGTGTGCCCAATCCCGCGACGGCGATAGCTGGGGTGGGTAGCCACATTCGCAATCATATAAATCCGCCGCCCGTAGCGGTGGAAAGGAATCAGGCTGGCATTCCCAACCACTTTTCCCTGGTCTTCCCAGACAAACCCCGAAAGCGGCAATGAAATCACATCAATCACATGCGGCGCCCAGCTTAAGAAAATGCCGTCCGTTGCGTGGCGGCGCATTTCATCCAGGTTAGAACGCCCGCTTGAATCCATGGTGTCGCTGAAGCAAATCTCAATTAAATCGGCCACAGCGGGCAGGTCGCGCAAAATGTTCAATGGGCGGGCCTGTCCGGGGGTAGCGGTAGAAGCACTCAGGGCAAGAGTCACGCCTTGATTATAACGTCCTGCGCAAATCGTGTAGAATAGACTCATACGCATTTCTTATGGCTTTCATTGAATCTGTCAATTCCCTTTTGCTATAATGCACAAGGCATATCAACCGCGTTTTTTGAGCACAGATAGAGAGAAGGAAATTGTCCCATGATGCGATTTGACCGCTTCACCGAACGCGCCCAGGAAGCCGCCCAGCGCGCAGCGGAAATTATCCAGCGCTACGGGCATAACCAGATTGATACCGAACACATCTTGCTGGCCCTGATAGAACAACCGGGCGGCGTGATTCCCCAGATTCTTGAAGCCCTGAATGTCAATGCCCAGGCGCTGGCCGACCGGCTGGATGCCACCTTGCGCGCCAGCCCAAAGGCCAACATCTTTGGCGGCGGGGCCGGGCAGATTTTCATTACTCCGCGTGTCAAGCGGATTATTGACCTGGCCAACGAGGAGGCCAACCGCCTTAAGGATGAGTACATCTCGACCGAACACATCTTCCTGGCGATTTTGACGGAGCGCAACACCCCCGCGGCCCGTATTCTGGAAACGACCGGCATTACTCGCGAACGGGTGTACGAAGCGGTTCAGCAATTGCGCGGTGGACAGCGTGTTACCGACCCTCAGGCCGAGACGCGCTACCGCACCCTCGAAAAATATTCCCGTGACCTGACCCAAATGGCCCGCGAAGGCAAACTCGACCCGGTGATTGGCCGCGACAATGAAATCTTGCGCCTGATTCAAATCCTTTCGCGCCGCACCAAGAACAACCCTGTTCTGATCGGTGAGGCCGGGGTGGGCAAAACCGCCATTGTGGAAGGCCTGGCCCAAAAAATCGCCACCAACGACGTGCCCGAAATTTTGAGCGGCAAGCGCGTTGTGGCGCTCGACCTCGGCGCAATGATTGCCGGTTCGCGCTTCAGGGGCGAGTTCGAGGAGCGCCTGAAGGCCGTCATTGAGGAAGTCCAGCGTTCGCAAGGTGACATCATCATGATGATTGACGAACTGCACACTGTGGTGGGTGCGGGGGCAGCCCAGGGCGCCATGGATGCTTCCAATATGCTCAAGCCCGCCCTGGCGCGCGGTGAATTGCAGTGTATTGGCGCCACCACGCTCGATGAGTTCCACAAGCACATTGAAAAAGACCCGGCCCTTGAGCGCCGCTTTGCTCCCATTTATGTGGATGAACCCTCGGTTGAAGACACCATCAAGATGTTGATGGGCCTGCGTGACCGCTACGAGGCTCATCACAAAGTCCGCTTTTCAGATGACGCGCTGAAAGCCGCCGCCCAACTGGCCGACCGCTATGTGACCGACCGTCACCTGCCCGACAAAGCCATCGACCTGATGGATGAAGCCGCCGCCAAACTGCGCGTGGCGCTCTACTCGATGCCGCCGGAACTGAAGAGCATGAAGAACGACATCGAAAGGTTGGCCGCTGAAGAAGAACAGGCCGGCCTGGCGCGTGAATATGAGCGCGCCGCCCAGAAGAAGGTCGAACGCCTGCGCCTGGAGGGCGAGTACAAAGCCCTGCGCGACCGCTGGGAGCGGGAGCACCATATTGATGAAGTGGTGGATGTGCAAGATATTGCCGAGGTCGTCCACCAGTGGACGGGCATCCCCGTTACGCAAATGATGGAGACCGAATCGCAGAAACTGCTCCAAATGGAAGAGCGCCTGCACGAGCGCATCATCGGCCAGGAAGAAGCCATCCATGCCATTAGCGATGCCATTCGCCGCGCCCGCTCGGGGCTGAAAGACCCCAGCCGCCCGATTGGCTCATTCATCTTCATTGGCCCAAGCGGTGTCGGTAAAACCGAGCTGGCAAAGGCCCTGGCCTGGTTTATGTTTGACGATGAAGATGCCATGGTGCGCATTGACATGAGCGAATACCGCGAACAGCACACCGTCAGCCGCTTGTTTGGCGCGCCTCCGGGCTATATCGGCTATGAAGAAGGCGGTCAACTGACCGAGGCCGTCCGCCGCCGCCCCTACCGGGTGGTCTTGTTCGATGAGGTCGAAAAGGCGCACCCCGAGGTCTGGAACTCGCTCTTGCAAATTCTCGACGATGGCCGCCTGACCGATGGCCAGGGTAACGTGGTTGATTTCCGCAATACGGTCATCATCATGACCTCCAATTTGGGCACCGAGTTTGTCCGTAAGAGCGGGGCGCTTGGTTTTGTGCAGCGCAATGCCAGCGATGATGAGCGCGACGCCCACGATAAAATTGAGCGCGCCCTGAAAGGCACCTTCCGGCCCGAGTTCCTGAACCGCATTGACGAAATCATCATGTTCTCGCCGCTGACGGTGGAGCAGATGGAACTGATTGTTGACTTGCAGATGAAAGAAGTTCAGAGCCGCCTCGACGAATACAAGATTTCGGTTTCTCTGACCCCCGCTGCCCGCACCTGGCTGGCCCGCCAGGGCTACGACCCGGCTTTTGGCGCCCGTCCGCTGCGCCGCGCCATTCAGAAGTACGTTGAAAGCCCGCTTTCAGTTGAATTACTGGCCGGTAAATTTGCCCAGGGCGGCTCAGTCACTGTCGATGTGCAAAACGACAAACTGGTGTTCGTCTGAGTGTTTCCCGGCTCACAATGCAGGGGTTGCCCGGTTCGGCGGGCAGCCCCTTTTTGTTTTTTGCCTGCCGGGTGGGTTTTCTCTCTGCCAAAGCGAGAAACCGCCAGCAAGGCTTTTGCCTGTTTGCGGTAAAATGTTCCCCTAGAAAGCGAGGTATAAGTAATGGAAAATAAAACACCGCTCACCATTGCTCTTGTGGCCGCTGTTGTTGCCTGTTGCTGCTGTGTTGTGCTGCTGGCTGCTGGCGTTGGCTTTTATAGCATCTATTCCATGACCAGCAGTGATTCGGATTCCGAATACGAGTATCAATACGAGTTCGAGGAAGAACTGCCTCTCGAGACCCCAATTACCCCGACGCCGGTTGCGCTCGACCGCACCCCCGTTGATGAAATCTCACTCGATACCCTCGAAATTCTGCGCAATACGATTGTCCCCGTCAATGACCCGCGTGACCTGGCCCAGCGTTTAGGCGGGGTCTCGAACATCCCGCAAACGCTGCCAAGCGGCCCCTACAAGGTGGGTGACTCCAAAGAGTTTTGGGTAACCAACGTAGATACCAACGAGAATTTCAAAATTACTGCCACTTTGCGCTATGTCACTCCCAGCGCCTATTTCTGGCTTCAAAATGGGGTGCGTTACCGGGAGAACGAATTGCGCGATCTGGCCGAGGCCTTTGACCGCAAAATTTACCCAACCAATCGCGAATTCTTCGGGCCCGAACCCAACCCTGGCGTTGATGAAGACTCGCGCATTTATGTGCTTTATGCGGGCGGCCTGGGCAACTCGCTGGCGGGCTATTTTTCCTCTGCCGATGCAGTTCATCCGCTGGCCCATGAGTATTCAAATGCCCATGAGATGTTCCTGTTCAACTCTGACACGGTCAGTTTCAATGAAGAATTTACCTACGGCGTGCTGGCGCATGAATTTCAGCACATGATTCACTGGTATCAGGATCGCAACGAGACCTCCTGGCTCAATGAAGGCTTCTCAGAACTGGCAACCCTGCTCAATGGCTACAACGTTGGCGGTTTTGATTTCGCTTTCATCTCTAACCCCGACCTGCAACTGAACGATTGGCCGAATGACTCAAACGCCACGACGCCCCATTATGGCGCCAGTTTTCTCTTTACGGCTTATTTCCTCGACCGTTTTGGCGAGGACGCCACCAAAGCCCTGGTGCGTCACCCCGAAAACGGGCTGGATAGTGTCGATGCGGTGCTGCGCGATATTAACGCCATTGACCCCCTCAGCGGCCAGCTGATACAGGCCGACGATTTATTTGTCGATTGGGTTGTCGCCAACTTCCTGGGTGATAAGCGTGTTGCTGACGGGCGCTACGCCTATCAGCGTTATGATAGCGCCCCGCAGGCTTCCGCCACAGAAACGGTCACCAATTGCCCCACCCGGCTTGATGGCCGCACCGTCAAGCAATATGGTGCTGACTACATCCGCATTACCTGTCAGGGCGATTTCACCCTGCGTTTTGAAGGCGCCACCCAAACCCGCCTGCTGCCCGCCGCTGCCGATGCTTATTCGGGCCGTTATGCCTTCTGGTCGAACAAAGGCGATGAATCTGATATGACCCTGACCCGTGAGTTTGACTTCACCCAGGTCAGCGGGCCAATTGAACTCAGTTACCAGACCTGGTACGACCTGGAGGAAGATTACGACTATCTCTACCTGGTCGCCTCGGTCGATAACGGTGCAACCTGGCAAATTTTGGTCACTCCTTCTGGTACAGCCGAAGACCCCTCGGGCAATTCCTATGGCTGGGGTTACAACGGCACCACCAATGGCTGGATTGAAGAACGCGTAGACCTTTCGCAATTTGCCGGTCAAAAGGTTTTGTTGCGCTTTGAGTATGTCACCGATGCGGCGGTCAATGGTGAAGGTTTTATGCTCGACGATGTGCGCATCGATGCCGTGAACTACTTCACCGACTTTGAAGCCGATGATGGCGGCTGGCAGGCCGCTGGCTTTGCGCGGGTGCAAAATCTCTTGCCGCAGACTTTTCGCCTGACCCTGATTTACAAAGGCAGCACAACCCGGGTCGAAAACCTGGTTTTGCCCGCCGACCAGCTGCTCGAAATCCCACTTCAACTGGGCGCCGATGTGGACGAGGTCATTCTGACAGTCAGTGGAACGACCCGCTTCACCCGCGAAGTGGGCGCCTACTCGCTCGAAATTCGCTAAACGACTTTCTCACAACTGGCTGGACTGTTCCCAGCCAGTTGTGATATACTTGCGCGGCTCTGGTCGCAAAAGCCAGACACATCTTGCCTGGGACGGGCATCAAGCGTCCCTGAGCGGGTGACACACTCCCGCTAAACCTGTCCGATGGCGCGCAAAGCCAGGCACGCCATGATGACAAAAAGGAGAACAAAATGGCTGTTATTTCTATGAAAGCCCTGCTTGAAAGCGGCGTGCACTTTGGCCACCGCACCAACAAGTGGGACCCCCGTATGAAGCCGTACATCTTCACCGAGCGCAACGGCATTCATATCATTGACCTCCAGCAAACTGTCAAATCTATCAACACCGCTTACAACGTCATCCGTGACACCGTCCAGAAAGGCGGCACGGTCTTGTTTGTAGGCACCAAGCGCCAGGCGCAAGAAACCGTGCGCGAAGAAGCCATTCGCTGTGGCATGCCTTATGTCACCGAGCGCTGGTTGGGTGGTATGTTGACCAACTGGAGCACCATGTTCCAGCGTATTCAGGAAATGGAACGCCTGGAAACCCTGCGCGACAGCGGTGACATCAACCGCCTGACCAAAAAAGAAGGCTTGTTGATTGACCGCGAAATTACCCGCCTGCAAACCCGCCTCGAGGGTGTCCGCAAGATGAAGCGCCTGCCCGACCTGGTCTTCATCATTGATGTTGGCCGCGAAGAAACCGCTGTGCATGAGTGCAACCTGCTGGGCATTCCGATTGTGGCCCTGGTCGATACCAACTGCAATCCGCAGAATGTCGATTATGTCATCCCCTCCAATGATGACGCCATTCGCGCTATCAAACTCCTGGTTGCCAAGATTGCCGATGCCGTTCTTGAAGGCAAAGCCATGCGCAAAGACGATGATATGGCTGCTGACGATGCCGCTCCGGTATCGGTGACTGAAGCCGCCCCGCGCCGCTATGCCCGCATGGACAACGAAGACGAATTGGACGACGAAGAACTGCTCGGCCAGTCTACCCTGGCGAAACTGGGCGGTGATGTCGCCGACGAGCTCGAAGACGACGAAAAATAACCCTGATTGTGTCATAAACAAGGATAAGAATTATGGAAATTACTGCCCAGATGGTAAAAGAATTGCGCGAGGCGACCAACGCGGGGATTCTCGACTGCCGCAAGGCCCTTGCTGAAAATAACGGCGATTTCAATAAAGCGGTTGATTGGCTGCGCGAAAAAGGCATGGCTACGGCTGCCAAGCGCTCTGACCGCCAGGCCTCCAATGGCACCGTCGAACTGTACTCGCATGGTGGTGGCCGCGTGGGTGTGATGGTGGAAGTCAACTGCGAGACCGATTTTGTCGCCCGCTCTGAGACCTTCCGCGCTTTTGCCCATGAAGTTGCCCTGCAAATTGCTGCCGCTGCCCCGCGCTACGTCTCCGAGGCCGAAATCCCCGCCGAAGTGCTCGCTCACGAAGCCGCCATCGCCCGCGCCCGTGTTCTGGAAGAAGGCAAGCCCGAAGCCGTTGCCGATAAGATTGTCGAAGGCCGCCTGAACAAATTCCGCGATGAAGTCTGCCTTTTGCGCCAGCCTTACATCCGCGATGAGCAGCTGACCATTGAGAAACTGCTGCATTCCACCATCGCCAGCACTGGTGAAAATATCGTCATCCGGCGCTTCCAGCGTTGGGAACTCGGCGAAAGCACCGCTGAATAAGAATAGAAAAGCCAACCGCAAGGTTGGCTTTTTTGTGCTACCTTTCAACCCAAGGAGAAAGAGCATGGCCGATTTGAAATATCGTCGTATCTTACTCAAACTGAGTGGCGAGGCCCTGGGGGGCGAAAGCGGCTTTGGCATTAATGTTTCTGAAGTCGAAGCCATTGCACGGCGCGTAAAGGAAATTTACGACATGAAGGTTGAAGTCGCCGTTGTGATTGGCGCTGGCAACCTGTGGCGTGGCAAACAGGGCCTCGAGCGCGGCATGGATCGCGCCACGGCGGATTATATGGGCATGCTGGGTACGATGATGAACGCCCTGGCCCTGATGGATGCGCTTGAACGTCAGGGGGTTGTCACCCGGGTAATGTCTGCCATTGAAATGCGCGCCATTGCCGAGCCTTACATCCGCCGCCGCGCCATTCGCCACCTGGAAAAAGGCCGGGTGGTCATTTTCGGCGCTGGTACAGGCAATCCCTTCTTTTCGACCGACACCGCCGCCGCTCTGCGGGCTACGGAAATCGATGCCGATGTTGTTATCAAAGCCACCAAAGTGGATGGCGTTTACGACTCTGACCCCAAGAAGAACCCGGATGCAAAGAAGTTTGACCAACTGACCTACATTGATGTTCTCAACCGCCGTCTCGAAGTGATGGACTCGACCGCCATCACCCATTGCATGGAAAATAACATCCCGCTGCTGGTCTTAAATCTGTGGGATGAAACCGCACTGCGCGGCGCCATGCACGGCAAACGGGTCGGAACCCTGGTTTCTGCAAAATAATCTTTTCGCTATCAAGAGCGGCATGCCTGGCGGTGTGTCGCTTTTGATTCTGGGGCTGTTTCAGCCTGGTGTAGCGCAAATTCAAACTTTAAGGTATCCTTAGCGTGCAAAATCTACTTGAGGAGGTTCATGTGATTAAAGACGTATTGAAAGACGCCGAAGCGCGTATGCGCAGCGCGATTAGTGTCCTCGAACATGACTTATCTGGCATTCGCACCGGGCGCGCGCATCCTGGCCTGGTCGAAAAAATTCATGTTGAATACTATGGCGCCGATACTCCACTGATGCAATTGGCTTCCATCAGCGTTCCCGAACCCCGCTCTTTGATGATTAAGCCCTTTGACAAATCCACCCTTAAGGCTATCGAAAAGGCCATTCTGGCTTCTGAACTTGGCTTGACCCCCAATAACGACGGCCAGGCCATTCGCCTGAACCTGCCGCCCCTGACTGAAGAGCGCCGCCGCGACCTGGTAAAGCATGTCAATCACCGCCTCGAGGAAGCCCGGGTTGCCCTGCGCAACATCCGCCGCGATTCGATGAAAGACCTGAAAGAATTCGAAAACGAGAAACTGGTCTCAGAAGACGAACGGAAACGCGGTGAAGAAGAACTTCAGAAGATGGTCGATAAAATGATTGCCGAAATTGATGCGATTGGGAAACGCAAAGATCAGGAAATCATGGAAGTCTAATCCTTGATTGCATGAAGCGCTCTGCCCACCCCCTTGAACCAGAAAAATTGCCCCGCCACGTTGCCATCATCATGGATGGCAACGGGCGCTGGGCCTTAAAACGTGGATTGCCCCGTCTGGCAGGACACAAAGCCGGTACCGAAAATCTGCGCCGCGTCATTCGGGCCTGTGTCGAGTTTGGCATTCAGTACATGACCATTTACGCCTTCTCTACTGAGAACTGGGGCCGTCCACCTGAAGAAGTCAATGGCTTACTGCGCATCCTCGAAGATGTCATTGACAAAGAACTGAAAGAGTTGCACGAGCAAGGGGTTTGCTTGCGGCATATTGGGCGGCTTGAACAATTGCCGTCTCACTTGCAGGCCAAAGTCCTTGAGGCAGTTGCCTTGACCCGCGAAAACACCCGGCTGATTCTTAACATTGCTTTCAACTACGGCGGGCGCGATGAAATTTTGCAAGCGGTTCAGCACATGATTCGCGATGGAATCAGTGCCGACCAGGTTACCTCGGAGACCTTTTCGCGCTATCTTTACACGGCGGGCATCCCTGACCCCGATTTGATAATTCGCACTTCTGGTGAACTTCGTATCAGTAATTTCCTTATCTGGCAGGCCGCCTATTCTGAGTGGTACGTTACCCCCACCTATTGGCCTGACTTCGACAAAGAGGAGTTTCGTAAAGCGCTTGAAACCTATGCAAATCGGGATCGTCGCTATGGCAAGGTTTCTTCACGCGAATACGAGGACAATCATGCGTGAACGCACCGTTTCAGCGCTGGTTATCTTACTCATCGGATTGCCAGCGCTTTTGTTGGGGGGAATTGCCTACTTTCTATTACTCGCCTTTTTGCTGGCCGCCTCTGCCTGGGAGTATGCCAACATGTTTCGGGCTGTCCAGCATCAACCATCCCGCTTCCTGCTGGTTGGCGGGACGCTGGCCATCTTGTCGGCCCGCGCTTTTTTCCCTGAATACAGCCTGCCTGTCTTAGAAGCCCTGGTTCTGGTTGTGCTCGCGGTTCATCTGTTTGCCTACGAAAGAGGCCGTGCCGGCGCCGCCGTAGATTTTGCCATTACCCTGGCCGGAATTGCCTACCTCGGCTGGGTTGGCGCCTATCTGCTTGACCTGCGCAACCTTGAAAATGGCTTCTGGTGGCTCTTTCTCGTTTTGCCCTCGGTCTGGCTGGCAGATGTTGGCGCCTATGCCATTGGATCGGCGTATGGGCGGCACCGCCTGGCCCCGCATCTCAGCCCCAAGAAATCGTGGGAAGGATATTGGGCCGGGGCCTTTACGGCCATGCTGGCCGGGGCCTTCTTCACCTTTGCTTACAACACCTGGGGCCCGCTCAATGTCCCAATCTGGCAGGGGGCCTTGCTGGGGCTGTTGCTGGGGGCCCTGACCCCGCTTGGCGACCTGGGCGAAAGTATGTTCAAGCGCCAGGCCGGGCTGAAAGACTCTGGGCATATCATCCCCGGGCACGGAGGCGCCTTCGACCGGATTGACTCCTGGCTATGGGGCGCCATCATCGGATACTACTTCATCGTGTGGTTTCTCTAATCTTCAAAATGCCATGTGGAATAACCACATGGCATTCTCATTTCTAGATAAAAGGAGCGAAACAGATGGAACGTGAACCAACCCGAAACCTGGCCCTCGACCTGGTGCGCGTCACCGAAGCCGCCGCCCTGGCTGCCGGACGTTTTATGGGGCGCGGAAACAAAGAAGCCGCCGATAAAGCCGCCGTAGATGCCATGCGCCTGGTTTTGAACAGCATGGATATCAACGGGGTTGTTGTCATTGGCGAAGGTGAAAAAGACCAGGCCCCCATGTTGTTCAACGGGGAAAGGGTCGGCACGGGACGCTCCAGCCTGGAATTTGACCTGGCCGTTGACCCGATTGACGGAACCCGCCCCCTGGCTTATGGCCGTTCCAATTCAATCGCCATTGTGGCCATTGCTCCGCGTGGCAGCATGTTTAACCCGGGCCCGTTTCTCTACATGAACAAAATTGCTGTTGGCCCTGAAGCGCGCGGCGTGATAGATATCGAAAAACCGATTACCGACAACCTGAAAGCCATTGCCAGGGCCAAACAAAAGCATCTTGAAGACCTGACCTGTATCATCCTCGACCGTCCCCGTCACGATGAAATGATTCGCGAAATGCGCGCCGCGGGTGTGCGTATTCGTATGATTCCTGATGGCGATGTCACCGCCGCCATGATGACCGCCTGGCCCGACACAGGCGTGGACGCCCTCTTTGGCATTGGCGGCACGCCCGAAGGCGTGATTGCCGCTTGTGCCATGCGTGCCATGGACGGTGAAATTCAGGGCAAACTTTATGCCCGCGATGAAGGCGAACTGCGCCGCGGCCTCGAAATGGGCTATGACTTCAACAAAGTGCTCACCATCGAAGACCTGGTCTCTTCTGAAGATGTCTTTGTGGCCGCCACCGGCATCACCACCGGCGACTTTTTACAAGGGGTGCGCTATACCGGCAACGGCGCCGAAACCGACTCCCTGGTCATGCGTGGATTGACAGGCACCATCCGACAGATTAAAGCCAGCCACCGATGGGACAAACTCAAGCGATTAAGTGCAATTGATTATTGATTTTGGCTTGACAGGATACCCCCTCCTGCATATAATCTGCATTCGCGTTCCTCGTTAGCTCAATCGGCAGAGCGGGCGGCTGTTAACCGCTAGGTTC
>CAZNCT010000019.1:0-12562 GCA_964571615.1 uncultured Anaerolinea sp.
GGTCGTTACCCAGCCGGCCACGCCCGCCAGGAACGGCATGGGGATAAGGTAGGGCATCCACTTTAGCCAGCGGATGAGCTTCTCCGGGTAGCCGCGCAGGATGAACCACAGGGCAAAAGCCGCCGCGCCGAGCAGGAGGAAGCCAATCCCGACCATGATGCGGAACGACCAGTAGGTGGCAACCATGAGCGGGATGTAGTCACCCGGGCCGTAGAGGGCTTCGTATTCGGCCTGCAAATCGTTCACGCCGCGCACTTCGCACTCGAAGTTGTTGCAGGCCAGGAAACTCATCAGATAGGGAATGCGGATGGACCAGATTTCCTGCTTGCCGGTCAGGTCGCCGATGGTGAGCAGGGAGAAGGAAGCGGGTTGTTCGGTTTCCCAAATGGCTTCCACTGCCGCCAGTTTCATCGGCTGGTACAGGCGCATTTCCTGACCCTGCTCGTGTCCGGTCATCAGCAGGGCAAAGGCGGCCAGCAGGCCGACGATGGCCCCGGCAGTAAACGAGGGCTTGAATACGTCCAACTCGCGCTTGCGCAGGATGTACCATGCGCTGACGCCCAGCAGGAGGAAGGCGGCGGTTGCCATGCCAGCCGAAATGGCGTGCCAGAACAGGAGCCAGCCCTTGGGGTTGGTGACCAGGGCCAGGAAATCTACCAGTTGGGCAGTGCCGGTTTCGGGGTTGATGATGTGTCCGACCGGGTGCTGCATCCAGCCGTTGGCGAGCAAAATCCAGATGGACGAGAACAGGCTGCCGATGGCGGCCATCCAAATTGAGAAGAGATGTACCTGCTTTGAGACGCGTCCCTCGCCGAAAATCCAGATTCCGATGAAGACCGACTCGAGGAAGAAGGCCACCAGCGCTTCGATGGCAAGCAGTGAACCGAAGACATCGCCCACAAATCGGCTGTATTCGCTCCAGTTCATGCCAAACTGGAATTCCTGCACAATGCCGGTGACGACACCCATGCCAAAATTGACCAGGAACAGTTTGCCCCAGAACTTTGCCATGCGGCGGTAGCGCTCTTCGCCGGTTCGGTAGTACATGGTCTGAAAGAAGGCCACGAACCAGATGAGGCCGAGCGTGAGCGGGACGAATAGGAAATGGAAGGCGGTGGTAACGCCAAACTGAATACGAGAAAGGGTGACGACATCCATAGGTTTACCCGTAAGGAACGGTTTTGGTTTGTGTTATGTTTCACAAGATTGTGCTCATTTTAACTAAATCGGACTGTTTTGGTATTAATTCCGGGTTAGAGTTTTGTAATCGTCTGAAGCAGGCCAGGTCATCTCATCAGATTGGTGCTATGGTACACTTTTGATACGCCACATTTCGGATAAGGAGAATCTATGCAACTGACCGGAACCTTCCTCGACGAAATTTCGCACGACATCCCGCACCAGAACTGGGGGCCCGCCGAATGGGCGCGCGATTTTGATGCGATGCGTGCCATCGGTATTGATACGGTTATCCTGATTCGCTCCGGCCACAAACGCTGGCTGACTTACCCATCTGAAGTTTTAATCTCCCGCGAAGGCTGTCACCGTCCGCCGCTTGACCTTGTTGATTTGTTCCTGACCCTGGCCGAAGAGCGCGGTATGGACTTTTACTTTGGCACCTACGACTCGGGCAAATACTGGGCCGATGGCCGCTTTCAGGAGGAAGTTGACCTGAACCGGGCTGTGGTGGACGAGGTCTGGGAGAAATACGGGGGGCGGGCGGCTTTCAAGGGCTGGTACCTGACCCAGGAAGTCAGCCGCCGCACACGGGGCATCATCGACCTGTACGCTACGATGGGCCGCCATTGCAAGTCGCTTTCGGGAAATTTGCCGGTGCTGATTTCACCCTGGATAGACGGCGCGAAGTCGGTCAGTTCGTATGACTCCGACATCGTCAAAACAGACGCCATCAGCCTGGCCGAGCACGAGGCCGAATGGGGCGAGGTCATGGCGGGCATCTCCGGTGCGGTGGACATTGTCGCCTTCCAGGATGGGCATGTCGATTTTCACGAACTGCCCGATTTCCTGGCGGTCAACAAGGCCCTGGCTGACAAATACGGCCTGCGCTGTTGGACCAACTCTGAAACCTTTGACCGCGACATGCCGATTAAGTTCCTGCCGATTAAGTGGGAAAAACTGCTGCTCAAACTCGAAGCTGCCCGCCAGGTTGGGGTTGAGAAGGCGATTACGTTTGAGTTCTCGCATTTTCTCAGCCCGAATTCGTGCTATCCCCAGGCGCATCATCTTTTTAATCGCTATTGTGAACATTTCAGACCCGGCGGGTAATTACAATCATCACCTTGTAGGGGATGTGAAATAGGTGTATGATTTCTTGCCTGTTCCAGAGAAGCCCCAGGTGGGAGCGTTTTCTGGCAAAGGAGCAATATGGAGAATGCAAACTTTCAAATTTCTGGCGGCGAAGCCGATGGCCCTGCGCGGCTGCTTGCGGAAGAGTATCAGCGTCAGCAGGCCTTGTATCATGCCCAGCCGACCATCGTTCAGCGTTTTCTTGAAGCGCAAGGACGGCAGGTAGCCGAAGGGTTGTTTGGCCGTTCGGGCCAGGTGCGTTTTAGCCTGCCCGACCGGGTGGTTACGGAATTACCGCAAGCAGGGGGCCAGGCTGCGGCCATTAGCGTGCCGCAAAATTTGCGCGAACACAGTGTGGGCGGCTGGCGGCTGCGTTTTTCGGGCCTCGACCTGGATGAAGCCCTGCGTCATCGCCTGGCCGAATTGGAGCAGTCACCCGACCTATCGGTTTCGGTAGCGGCCAGCCTGGTGCGGCATGGCGCTGTCTTGCACATGGTGTATAACATGCTGCCTTCGGGGCGCAGTGTCAGCTATCAGGCGCGCGAAGGGGAGTCCATTCCCTGCATTCCGCTCGATGATGGCGAACCCGAATCGGCGATTACGATGAGCAGTGATGCGATTGCTGAGGAAGGTGATTCTGAACTGGGCCGCGGCACGTTGCAGGTGCCGTTTGTGCCGTATGCGCGCCGCTTTTACCTGCCTCAATGGGTGTCTTTCGATGGCGAAGATAATTTGCTGGTCGGCTCACTCAAAGAAGCCGAGGCGCATCTGGCGTCGATGCAGAACTTTATCAACATTCTGCATGCCGCTTCGGCTCTGGCGGCTTATATTGTTGCTGACCCCGAATACCAGAAGAAGCGCTATGGCATGTTGGGGCAACTGGTCAATCAGGGGCGTGCGCTGGCGCGCCACAAAACCCGCCAGATTATTGCTACCATCAAAGAGCGGGCCGCTGCCAATAATCTCAACCGCGGCCTGAGCCTGAGTTTGCCCTATTTTGACGACCAGGAACTGAAGATGGCAACCTCCAATTTCGAGGTTATCCCTGCCGGGCGAATTATGTTTGTGCCCGCTTTTGTCGTCCGCGCGGTGCGCCAGGAAGCGGCCAAAGTAGCCCAGGATACGCGCTTCAACGTCTCGACCCGTCGTCACCTGCTCTCAGAGCTGGCGATGCTCGAACAGGCTTTTCTCCCCTCCGACGTTTAATCTGATAGAACTATCTTCCGCCTGCCAGTGCGTATCTTGCGCCTCCTGGCGGTCTTTGGCTTGTTTGAAAGGTATTTCGTATGTTATTTTCAATTGGTTTGCTGATTGTCATTGCTTATCTTTCCTGGCGGGTTGCCCCACGCGAACACGAACAAGACGCTAATGTGCATGGCGCAGGTCAGGTGGGTCTGCTGGCTGCGCTGGCCCTCTTTGGGGTGGACTATTTCACGTCTTATTATTATGCAACTGGCGAAATGATGCATGCTCTGCATCCTTATAACTTGCAGGGCTATGCTTATATCGCTGTTGGGGTGATTGCTTTTGCGAACATTGCGTTTGGCATTCTTTATATGTACGCGCTGGGCATTTTCAACGAAGGCGGAGGCTCTTTTACGGCGTCCATGCGTTATCTGGGCCCGTCTATCAGCCTGATTGTGGCAGTGGTGCTTATTCAGGACTATGTGTTTACGATTGTGGTCTCTACGCTTTCGGGCGCTGACCAGTTACTCTCGCTTTGGAATGCTCAATCTTCAAATTGGTTATGGAATTTTGGAATTGCCGCTACACTGGCAACCATGACCTGGTATCTGACCATTCGAGGGCGTGGCGAATCGGCTCAGGTGGTTTTTACAATGTTGGGCATTTTTGCCCTCACCACCATTACGATGTTCATCGGTTTGCTGCTTGCTCAGGCGCGCGGTGTTGCGCCTGCTCCGGCGTTTGAAGAAGTTCGAGATGTCTCGCTTTTGGAGGCTTCTTACCACATGCTGGTTGCTTCTATGAAAGGCCTGGTTGCTCTGACCGGTCTTGAAGCAATGTCGAACGGCATTCAATTTGTTATTGATGAAGACGCAGGTTTTGTTAAGTGGGGCAAGAAGCGTTTTCCGCGCCTGCATAAACTCTGGGATTTCTACAGCGGCAAGGCTGGCATTGGCCGTTTTGTGCAGACATCATTTTTGTTTTATGGCGGTCTGACCTCCCTGATGCTGACCGTTTTTGCCATTCACTTTAATGTCTTTGATGGTACCTACGGGAGAACCCTGGTTGGCAACCTGGCTGTGATTGGGTTTGGGCAATTTCCGGGTGGAGAAATTTTGTTTTGGGCGTATCAGATTTTAGCAGTGATTCTATTGGGTGCCGCCTCGATGACGGCTTATCAAGATTTGCAATCAATGGCCTGGCGCAATGTTGCCATTGGTGAAATTCCCGAAGTTGTTGTTTATCGTAACCCCAAAGGCACTTTTACACGGCCTGTGACGGCGGCCTTTATTGCTGCAATACTGATTCAGTTTTTCCTGGGGGCAAAAACGAGCGCGGCTGTGCCGTTTTATGGAGTAGGGGTTTTTCTGCCCATTACGGCAATGGGCCTGGCGATTCGCAAGCATATTTATACTCACTACAGCGGAAAAAAGCGTTTGTGGGGTGGGGTGGCAGCAACTTTTGTGACCATTCTGGCTGGAGCCATTTTCCTTGGTCAAATTGTGGGCAAGTGGGAGGAAGGCGGCTGGGTCGTACTGATTTCGTTAACCGTCTTGATTCTGATTGCTCACGCGATTCTGATTTCGCCCGCAGGATATCGCACGCCTGAAGACATTCACCGGATTGTGCGCGAAAAATCGCGCATTGAGGGGACGATGGGCAATATTGCCGAATGGCAGTCTCTGCTGGTGCAAGAGTATCGTTATCGCCTGCTGGTTAGTATTGCAAAGTTTGCCGAACTTTTTGGCGTGCGACGTCCGGCACGTTTTGAGCCGCCAATTGCTGCCGGTACTTTTGAAGACGCGGTCGAATCGGGTCACTATCATCGACCATCCCTGATAGAAGAGTATCTTGCCGCCCAGCCCAAAGAATCGCCTCGCTTGGGCGGTGCGCCCCGCGAGGCCGGGCCGACCGACGAGAACGACCTGTAAATGGCGAAAGGACGGCCCAGATGGGCCGTCCTTGTGATAGTATTTTCATATATGCCTACCACTCCGGTTTATTCGCTGCGCGTCAGCCAGGTCTTTGAAGCCCTCGAAACCAGCCCTGAGGGGCTTTCACAGGCCGAGGCCGCTTCGCGCCTGGCGCTTTATGGTGAAAACCTGCTGAGTGAGATTCGGCGAGAACCGCTCTGGCTGAAAGTAGCCGCGCATTTCTTCCATCCGCTGGCTCTGCTTTTGATTGTTTCTGGTTTTGTGGCCGCCCTGCATGATTGGATTCTGGCGCTGGTCATCTGGATGCTGACATTTGTCAATGCGGGCTTTTCGTACTGGCGCGAATATCGCGCCGAGCAGGCCACTGACAAGCTTCAGGCGGTTTTGCCTGCTTATGCCCATGTCTTGCGCGATGGGGTCGAGACACACATCCCGGCCCGCGAGGTCGTTCCGGGGGATATTCTGATTCTGGCGGAGGGTGACAACATCCCCGCGGATGCGCGCGTGGTTGAAGAGTATGGCCTGCGCACCAACAATGCCACCCTGACCGGTGAGTCGATTGCTTCGCGCAAGATTGCCGAGCCATGCTTCCAGACTGGAATTAGCGAATTGGAGCAAGCCAACCTGATTTTTGCCGGAACTTCGGTGGCATCGGGCACAGGCCGGGCGGTGGTCTTTGCGACCGGCATGTTGACTCAGTTTGGGCGGATTGCCCACCTGACCCAAAGCGTGCCTGAAGAACCCAGCCCTTTTCAGCGCGAGTTAAGCCAGGTAGCGCGGGTGACGACCTGGGTGGCGGTGGGGATAGGCTTGCTGGTTTTACTGGTTGGTTTTTTTGAGCAAAATCTTAAATTACCGATTGAACGACTGTGGATTTTTGCCCTGGGGGTGTTTGTGGCGGCTATTCCTGAGGGTTTGCCCGCTACCCTGACCCTTTCGCTGGCCCGCGCGGTACAGCGCCTGGCAGGCAAGGGTGTGCTGGTCAAGAAACTAACCACCGTGGAAACCCTTGGCAGCATTTCAATTATCTGCACCGATAAAAGCGGCACGCTGACCCAAAATCAGATGACGGTGCGCGAGATTTGGGTGGCCCGTCAGCGTGTGCGTGTGACCGGGGTTGGTTACCAGCCCCAGGGTGAGTTTGTTCCCGCGCCCAATGGGCAAGCCTGGGACGAAGACCTGACCATGCTGCTCGAAGCGGCATTCTGCTGTAACAACGCGCGGATTAATCCACCCAGCCCCGAGCATCCCACCTGGAGCAGCCTGGGCGACCAGACCGAAGCGGCTCTCAAGGTGGCGGCCATGAAGGCTGGTATTGAAGAACGTCAGCTGCTGCAAATTTATCCGCGCGTGCACGAAATTCCTTTTGATGCCCGCCGTAAGCGCATGACGACCATTCATCGCACCGAAACCGGCGACCTGGCTTTTACCAAAGGCGCGCCGCGCGAGGTATTGCAATTGTGCAGCCACATTTTGGTGAACCGCGAAGTCCTCCCGCTGAGTGATGACCTGCGCCGTGAAATTCTGGCCGCCAATGATGACTTTGCGCGCAAGGCGTTGCGTGTGCTGGCGGTTGCTCGCAGGTCACTGCCTGAGCGTACGCCGGGTGGATTCCTGCCCGAAAATGTTGAGACCGGCCTGGTCTTTCTGGGTTTGATGGCGATGATGGACCCGCCCCGGCCCGAAGTGGAGCAGGCGGTGCAGGTTTGCCGCCAGGCTGGCATTCGGATTGCGATGATTACGGGCGATTATGGCCTGACGGCAGAATCGCTGGCCCGCCGGGTGGGGATGCTCTCGACCCGCAACCCGCGCATTCTGACCGGGGCCGAGTTGGATGAACTCTCGGAGGCCGAGTTGCAGGCCATTTTGGATGGCGAAACGATTTTTGCGCGCATGGCCCCAGAGCACAAATTGCGCCTGGTGGCGGCTTTTCAGGCTCGCGGCGAAGTAGTGGCCGTGACGGGCGATGGAGTCAACGATGCTCCGGCTCTGCGCAAGGCCGATGTGGGGGTGGCGATGGGCCTGGTCGGTACGGATGTCGCCAAAGAAGCCGCCGATGTCATTTTGACGGATGATAATTTTGGCGCGATTGTATCTGCCATTGAGGAAGGCCGCGCGATTTACGATAATATTCGTAAGTTTGTGACCTATATTTTCTCGAGCAATGTGCCCGAAGTAATGCCGTTTCTTGTCTCTGCCAGCGTTCCGGGTATCCCTTTGGCCCTGGGGGTGAAGCAAATTCTGGCAATTGACCTGGGCACCGATTTGTTCCCGGCGCTGGCGTTGGGCAGTGAGAAGCCCGAGCCAGATGTGATGAGCCGCCCGCCGCGCCAGCGCAGCCAGCGCCTGATTGATAATCATCTGCTCTTGCGCGCCTTTTTGTGGCTGGGTATGATAGAGGCGCTTTTGTGTTTTGGTGGTTTTTTTGCTGTTTACTGGCTTTCGGGCAATGCGGCTGCTATTCCGGCCTTGCCCTGGCTGGCAAACCTGCCCATCCCGGCTTTTTTTGCGCATCCGCTTTCGCTCGAGGATGCCCAGGTGATGGCTGTGACGGTCTTTCACGCGGGCGTGGTGATGGCCCAAATTGGCAATGCGTTTGCCTGCCGCTCTGAAACCAATCGCAATTCGAGTTTGGGCTGGGCGAGCAATCATTTTCTGCTTTTTGCCATTCTCCTTGAGTTTGCCAGTATTCTCTTGCTGGTTTATTTTCCACCTTTGGCGGCTGCATTTGAACACAAAGCCATCCCGCTTAAGTTTTGGATTGGGCTGGGAGGCTTCGGATTGGCTCTCTACACCCTGGAGTGGATTCGCAAACAGGCCGCGCGTTGGCGCGCCACAAATGAAGGAGGCCTCGTATGAAAGTAATTGTCATGGGCTGTGGGCGGGTTGGTTCGCAGTTGAGCAATCTGCTGGCCCAGCGCGGACATGATGTCACTGTGATTGACCATCGTGATGCCGATGCGCTCTCCCGGCTGGGGCCGGATTTCAAAGGGCGTGTTTTGCATGGCCTGGGCTTTGACCGGGATGTGCTTTACCAGGCTGGTATCGGCCAGGCCGATGCATTTGTGGCCGCCAGTTCGTCAGATAACGCCAATATTGTCGCTGCGCGGATTGCCAAGAACATTTTTCGGGTTCCCCGGGTGGTGGCGCGCATGTATGACCCACGCCGCGCGGCGATTTATCAGCGCCTGGGCTTAAGCACCATTTCGGGCACGCAGTTGGGCGTGCGCCAGATTTACGATTTGGTAACGCATACTGATCTCGATATCATCCAGAAATTTGGGCGCGGCGAGGTCTCAATGCTGGCGGTAGAGGTGGACTATCACCTGGCCGGGCGCAGTGCCCGCGACCTGTCTATCCCTGGCGAAGTGGTGATTTTCTCGTTGACCCGTGATGGCCATGCGCTCATCCCAACCAACGGAACAGAATTTCGCGAAGGCGATATTTTGCACCTTGCAGTTCTCTCTACCGCCCTAACGCGCCTGGAGGAGATGCTCGGCCTCGAAAGGAGGAACGAACAATGAAAGTGATTATTGTTGGCGGCGGCAATACAGGCTCGTATCTGGCAAAGATTTTGCTTGAAGGCAAGCACAATGTTCGGGTGGTCGAAGCGCGCCCGGGGATTGTCGAAAAACTACAGGCCGAACTGCCTGCCGAAGTCATTTTGCAGGGAGATGGCTCTTCGCCCTCAACTCTCGATGAGGCTGGCATTACCAGCGCGCATGTTCTGGCGGCGGTTACCGGAGATGATGAGACCAACCTGGTGATTACCTCGCTGGCGCGGTTTGAGTTTAACGTCCCTCGCACCATTGGGCGGGTGAACAACCCGAAGAATGCCTGGTTATTCACCCCCGAAATGGGCGTAGATGTGGCTCTCAACCAGGCGGATATTCTGGCGCACCTGGTTGCCGAGGAAATGTCGCTTGGCGATATGATGACGCTGCTCAAACTGCGCCGGGGCGAGTATTCGCTGATTGAAGAAAAAGTCCATCCCGACTCAATTGCCGTCAATAAACTTCTCAAAGAGCTGGAACTGCCGCAGGAATGCACCATTACGGCGATTATTCGCAAGAGCCAGCTGATTGTTCCGCATGGTGATACCCGTCTCGAGCCAGCCGATGAAGTTTTGGCACTCGTGCGCCGTTCTTCGCTTGGACAGTTTGCAGCCCTGCTGGCGCCCAGCAATCCGCTCAAGCGTGGTTAGCGGCCTGTCTTGTGGTACAATCCCGCCGTCATTTTTTCAAATTCGATGGAGGAAAACTGTGGAACGTTCCCTGGTACTTGTCAAACCCGATGGTGTTCAGCGCGGCCTGGTTGGCGAGGTGATTTCGCGCCTTGAACGGCGAGGCCTGCGCCTGGTGGCCGCTAAATTTTTGCAGGTCCCGACCGAATTGGCCGAGGCCCATTACGCCATTCACAAAGGCAAGCCTTTTTATGATGGTCTGATTGCTTACATCACCTCCTCGCCGGTGATGGCGATGGTCTGGGAAGGCCCCAACGCGATTGCCGCCATCCGGCAGACGATGGGCGCTACGCGTCCGTGGGAAGCGGCCCCTGGCACCATCCGGCACGATTTTGCCCTTGAAGTAGGCCGCAACCTGACCCATGCTTCTGACTCAGTTGAAAATGGCGCCGCAGAAACGGCCCTGTGGTTCAAACCCGAAGAACTGGTCGATTGGGCCCGCGAAATTGACCGCTGGGTCTTTGAAAAGTAGCCCCTGGCCTTTCCAGAAAGCGCAAGTGGTAATCAGAAACGGCGACCGCCCGAAATGGGGGTCGCCGTTTTCAGTTAATGCCGGAGCCTCGCGTTTGCGCTACTGCAACTTGAGCAGAATTTTCCCTTCACGCCAGAGTTCTTCCAGGTTGTAATAGGCGCGCTGTTCCTGCGCAAAAACATGCAGGATGACATTCCCAAAATCAACAATCACCCAGCCTGCGGCAGCTTCACCTTGTTGCCGGCCTTTGGTGTCATATTTTTTGCGCACTTCTTCGATGGCGCCTTCGGCCAGGGCGTTCAGCATTCGGTCGCTGCTGCCGGTACAGATGACGAAATAATCTGTAAAGGAAACAATGTTTTGTAAATCCATCAGGACGATGTTTTCGCCCTTTTTCTCCTCAAGGGCATTGACAATCGTATGGGCAAGTTCGAGCGGGTTCAGGGGTCACCTCGTGGTTGGAAGGTCAGATGTTATCCCTAGCGGGATGTGCGCCAGGGGCGTATAGCGCGCGCCCTGGGGCTGAAGGTCAGAACGGAACAGGCAGATGCCTTGAATGGAGGCTTTTCCCAGGCTGCCAGCCTGGAATTGCTCCAGGGCCGGGCGCAGGCCAGGTTGATTAGCGCCCTCGCGTACCCGTCCGATGGTCAGGTGCGGCGAAAAAGGTTTTTCGGCCTCGCTGGGGTAGCCCAGACGGGCGCAACAGGCCTCTAGCGCGTGTTGCAACTGGCTTAGCGCGGGCGGGGCCTGCACACCAATCCATAAAACCCGCGCTTTTTTAGGGTTTGGAAAGACACTAAATCCACCAATTTCAATTTCAAAGGGGGAGTGCTGGCTGGCCTCGGCTGCCAGGCTGTGCTCTAGCAGCCCCAGGCTGGTTGGGGAAACATCCCCCAGAAATTTGAGCGTCAGGTGAATGTTTTGGGGCTGCACCCAGCGCACGGCGCTATCGAGGCTGTTTTTGAGCGGCTGGCAGGCTTTCAAAATGGCCTGCTGAACGCTGCCCGGAATTTCGATGGCAACAAAGGCGCGGATGAGACTCATCGATGGCTAGGCGCCGTGAAAAATGTTTTCCACAGCCTGCTTCAAATCCAAAAAACCGACCGGCTTGGTCAGGTACACTGAGGCGCCTGCTTCCAATCCCTGCTTGATGTCGGCGGGCATGCTTTTGGCCGAGACGACGATGACTGGAATATCACTCAGGCCGGGTTTGCTGCGCATCATTTTGAGAACATCAATGCCCGAAACTTCAGGCATCATCACATCTAAAATGTCGATGGCAGGGCCGCTGGTATAACTTTTGACCACGCGAAAGCCATTGACGCGCATCATTTCGCCGAACATTTCTGCGGCGTCGGGCTCGTCTTCAATGACCACAACAGTTTTCAGGTTTTCGCTCATCGAAATGCTCTCCAGATAAGCGTAAAAATAGCATATTCTGCTAGAAATGACAAGGGAGCGTTTTTACAGCCCCGTTTGGGTGTTGGTTTTCAGGCGGCCCAGCGCGCCGCGCAATGAGAAGTAAACAGCCAGAGCCAGCCCTGTCAGAAGGACGGCATATTCTCCGTGCTCACCCGGGCTAAAAAATTGCACGATGCCAAGCAGGGAGAAATAATTGAGCGCAATCAAAAAAGCGGATAGAAAAAGGGCCGGGTTTTTCAGGCCAAGCCAATCCAACAGGCGCAGCCACCCTGCGCATAGCAAAAGCGCTATTGGCAGAATGGCGGGCATGCCATAACGCGCCCAGGGTGTGATTTGAATGAACGACAGCAACTCACTTGCGCCGCGTAAGATGGCAATTCCCCAAACCAGGATGGCCGCAAGTGCCAGGAAGAGCAGGATATTCCAGCGCTGGGCCGTTCTTTTGCGAATCGTAAGGGCGATTCCGCCCAGCACAGAGAGGGCGCTGATGGTTTGCAAGATGGGGTAAATCTGTTCGCCGCCCATCATTTCAACGCGCGCGCTTGGGCCCCGGCCCCAAAACGTTTGAAACACCTGCAAAAAGGCCGAGCGGTAATAAGGCCAGGCCGATTCGGCATCTTGAAAGGAAGCGGCCAGGGTGTAGGCTGAACCGAACGGAAAGATTTTTTGAATGAGAGATTTGGCTTCCGGTCTTAGTTGAATCCAATCTGCTTCTGCGCTGGGGTTGCGGATTAAGTTTTGGAATGCCTGGCCGTTCCAGATGCCGGTCGAAATCATAAAATTCCGGCTTACCTTGTCGTTCTCCTGGCACCAGCAAGAGACCATCGAGATAGATGTGCACGGGCCCGGGATATGATTCGAAATTCGGGCGCGGCCAGATGCGTACCAGCAGGCGCTTGGCATCGTCGGGGATGCTGACGGTATAGTGAAAGAAAACGGGCGTGGTGCCCAGGGTCAGGTAACGAGATTCGGTGCGGGTTGCCAGGTTTTTATCCAGGT
>CAZNCT010000019.1:12575-14166 GCA_964571615.1 uncultured Anaerolinea sp.
GCAACCGTATCTGTGTTTTATGGTCGGCCCAGGCCCAACCCGCCAGGGTTACCGCCTGGCCGCGCAGTGGGCGCACTGCCGGGGTATTGATAATCTGAGCCAGGTGCGATTCATCCTGCCGCTCAAAATAAAGATGGAGAACATAACCGCCGTCAATCGCCAGGGCCGACTGCGCGCGGGTTGTCTGGGCCTGGTCACTTTGGCGATACCACAAGGCCGCGTCTCCATTGCGGAACGAGACGACCAGCAGGGCAATGCTAAGCGTTGCACCTGCCAGCCAGGGCAGCCAGACCCGGCGCTGGCGAAAAGCGGTTAGCACAAGCGCTACAGGGCCCAGCAGCAGGGCGGGCCAGGTTGTGTTTTTGGTCCAGTAGCACAGCGCCATGCTGGCCAAAAGCGCCAAAACGCGCACAGGTGAAAATCCGCGCTGTATCAGGGTCAGGCTGGCCCACAAGAAAAGCGTAAAGGTCAGCACGCCCCCGGCATCGTCGTTTACTGCGCTCATGGTCAGGGCCATGCCGGGCAGCAGTGCCATAAAAGCAACACTCATGGTTCTCAGGGCGTGCCCGGTTGGTAAGATTTCTCCCAGGGCCATCCAGGCGGCCCACAGGCTGAGAAGGAAGAGCGCCACCGAAAAAAGCCGCAGGCTGAGCAGTTGGGTTACCAGGTCGGCCTGTGGCATCAGCCGCAGCAGGAGCGATGCGGCCCAATGATAAAGCGGCGCGTCGCTGTGTTGCGAAACGCCGATATAGACCGGCTGCTTCCCTGAAAGGTCGGGTTGGGTTGCAAAGTCCAGATAGCGATTGTAGCTGTCCATCGAACGCGCAACCGCCAGGCGCATTTCGGGGTCGTATTCCTCTAACCCGGGCCAATGCGCAAAGTTGGCAATTTGCCAGGCGAATTCAAAATGCCCTGGCTCGTCATGGTTCCACCACGGTGGCACAGTGAACGTATAAAGAAGCCCCTGAATCAAGCCCAACAGCAGGAGCACCCATACGGTATTTTGCTTGCCCCAGAGCAACACGTTGGCGAAAGCCTGGCCCCAGGAAGTTTTGGATTGAGATGTGGTATTATCTCCTGAAGGTTCCATCGCCGGGCCATTATAATCCACTTCTTTTTGTCTTCATTTTGATTGTATTCTCTGAAATTTCGCTCTTTCTCTGAAAGGAATTTTGACGTTGATGGACGCCAATACCGCCCAACCCACTTCTGAACATGCATCTTCTGACATGGTTGATTTTCGTTTACTGCTGCAGGCTTTGTTGCGCGGATGGTACATTCTGGCCGCTTTTATTTTGCTGGCGGCCCTCTCCGCTTTTGTGGTTAGCGAACGGCTTCTGGCTCCCGAGTTTCGCGCCAGCGCTTATGTGACAGTTCGCGCTGCGGTAATTGAGCCGGGCAGTGCCGGAGATTGGCGCACGATTGTTGGCCGCCCCGATGTCCGCGCTGTGCTGGCAATGGCTACTTCGGATAGTTTGGTGGGCAAATACCTCGACGATAGTGACGTCAAAACAGCCCTGGCAGATCAGGCCGAGCGTATGACCGTGGAAGAGATGAAAAACAAAATGTCTGCCTCGCTGGATGGCAACGA
>CAZNCT010000019.1:14241-17291 GCA_964571615.1 uncultured Anaerolinea sp.
TCGCTGGGCGCAGATATTGGTTTATGAAGTCAATCGCACCTATGGCGTCACGGGCGCTTACCAGGTGCTCTCAAAAGCGCTCGAGCCAGCCGAAGGCGAGTATCGCAAAGCCCAGGCCGTCCTTGAGACAGCCTTACAGGAAAATCGCACCGCCCAGTTGCAAACCCGTCTGACAGCCGCAACTGAAAACCTGGCCTGCATTTTGAAAAAACAATCTGTCCTTGAAAGCGCCGCGCTGGAATTGCGTTTGTTAGAGAAAGCCTGGTCGGCTCTGCCTGCCGAACAGGTCTTATCTTCTGCAGATGCTTTCGCTCTCTTTTTACTGCAAAACAGGGTCTTTTCCAACCCTTGCCAGACCCCAGGCGGTCAGGTCAGTTTGCAAGTTCCCGCAGACTCGCTTGTTTCCCTGACTGCCGGGCAAGCCCTGGGCGAATCGGGCCGTTTGCAGGGTCTGATAAGCGCCTTGCTCGAACAGGCCCGCCAGGATGAGCAAGCCCAGAGTGATGAAATCACCGCCATCAATCAGGAATTAGAATCGAACCTGGCCCGATTGCAGGAATTAACCCTGGCCCGGGATACCAAAGCCCAACTGTACCTGAACCTGACCGAACGCCTGGCTTTGTTTGAGACTGTTTTCCTCGAAGGCAGCCGCGTGGCGCTGGTCAGCATTCCGGCCAGTGTGCCCCAAAAACCGCTTGGCCCAAGCACCACCTTAAACACCCTGGCCGCTGCCTTGTTGGGCGCAATTCTGGGTGCTTTTGTGGTCTTATGGCGCGCCTGGCGGGTGCGGCCTGCCCATAAAGCGTAAATCTGCCATGCCTGTTTCTCCGTGGCTGGCCCAACTGCGTTGCTGGTTCGATTCGACCATGCTCCGCAACACGCTCTGGATGGTCGCCGGTTTTGCGGCCCGGTTGGGCATTCAGGTGCTTTACTTCATCCTGATTGCCCGCAGCCTGCAAGCCGCCGAATATGGAATTTTCTCTGGCTCGCTGGCGCTGGTCTTGTTTATCTCGCCCTTTGTGACCTGGGGAACGGGCAGTATTCTAATTAAGAACGTTTCGCGCCAACCGGAGCGTTTCGGCGAATATTGGGGCGCCGCGCTCGCTACAACCCTTTTGCTGGGTTCCGTTTTGACAGTTTTTGCTACCCTGGTCGGCTGGGTTGTCTTGCCTGCCGGTCAGCCCGCTGCGATTGTCTTCTTCCTGGCAATTGGCGATTTCTTTGGCATGTGCCTGAACGAACTCGCGGCCCAGGCCTTTCAGGCGCTACAGCGGCTTCGTTATACTTCTTTTTTGTACGTTACCTTGTCGCTTTCAAGGCTGCTGGCGGCGCTTTTGTTCTTCTTCTCCGGCTTTGAAAAAACAGCCCTGACCTGGGCCTTCATGCACATGCTGAGCGGCGTGCTGGCGGGCGGCATCGGCTACCTGCTGGTCACCCGCGAGATGGGCTACAGCCGCATCGCCCTGGGCCCGATGCGTACTGGCTGGCGCGAGGGCTTCTTCTTTTCGGTAGGCAACTCTTCGCAGGGAATCTACAACGACATTGACAAGACCCTCCTGCTGCGGCTTTCTGGTGATGTGACCGCTGGCGCCTACGCTGCCGCTTACCGTTTTCTCGATGCCGCTTTTGTCCCAATTCGGGCGCTGATTTATGCCACCTACCCGCGCTTTTTCCAGAAAGGCTCGGGCGGTCTGCGTGAAAGTACCGGCTTTGCCATGCGTTTATTGCCCTGGGCCGGAGGGCTGGCCCTTTTGGCGGGGGCGGGTCTGGTGCTGGTACGGCCCGTGCTTCTCTTCCTGCTGGGCGAAGGCTACGAGTTATCGCTCGAAATTTTGCCCTGGCTGGCTCTCATTCCCCTCTTTCGGGCTTTTCATTATCTGGCCGCCAACGCCCTGACCGGGGCCGATTTGCAGCCCGTGCGCACGGGTGTGCAGGTTGGCATTGCGGCCCTTAACCTGCTCCTGAATCTCTGGCTCATTCCCTTTTACGGCTGCCTGGAGCAGTCTTCTCTCCGATGGCCTGTTGGCGCTTGTCTTGTGGATGATTGCCCTGCTGCATGACCGCCGCGAAGCGGCCCTGGTAAATTCATGATGATGACTCATTTGCGCCGTTTTGAATACGCACTTCATTTTTTCATGCTGGTATTGGTCAGCAATGCCTTCCTGCCTTTGTGGGAAAGGATAAACGCCGGCGATAGCGTTGATATGGTTGAAGGCAGTCCCCTGATGCGCTCGATACTGCTGGCAGGCTACCTGCTGGCATTGGCATTTTTGCTTTTCCAACCACAACAAACGATTTTTATGCTGGCGCGCACACCCTGGGTCTGGGCTTTGGCCGGGCTGACTTTGCTCTCGGTCTTCTGGTCACAAATGCCTTCTCTTACGTTTCGGCGGGCCATCGCCGCACTGCTGACAACGCTCTATGCCCTGACGCTGGTGCGCCGCTTCAGCCTGCTCGAGTTTTGGAAAATTTTCGGCGCCGCAATTTTTTCTATGCTGGTCTTCAGCCTGGCAACCGCACTCCTTGTGCCTGAGTGGGGCGTCATGCAGGATGTCTCTTCGGCGAATTCATGGCAGGGTGTTTTTGTTCATAAAAACCTGCTCGGCCTGATGAGTGTGCTTGGCTTGCTGGTGTTCTCCTGCCTGGTATTGGTCAGTGGGGGTTGGCAGCGCTGGCTCTGGGGCCTGGCAAGTGTACTCAGCCTCATAACCCTGGCCGGGTCGCGTTCAGTTACCTCCTGGGTCTTGACGGCATTGGTTCTCTCTGTCTTGATTGCACTCAAGTTCCTGACCCCGGTTCGACAGAAAAACAACTTTTTGGCTTTTCTGTTGGTTAGCGCAGCGGGCGTGCTGGCGCTCTGGCTGGCCGCGTATCGTTATCTGGACATCCTTGATTTCCTCGGCAAAGACGAAAGCCTGACAGGCCGTTTGCCTATCTGGCAGGCGGCGCTCGAGGCGGGCTTGCAGCGCCCCTGGCTGGGGTGGGGATTTGGCGCCTTCTGGCTTGGCTGGGAAGGCCCTTCCGCCGAGATTTGGAGCGCGGTTTTCTGG
>CAZNCT010000019.1:17308-27705 GCA_964571615.1 uncultured Anaerolinea sp.
TGGATGCCGCCGCACGTCCATAATGGCTACCTGGAACTGTTTTTGCAGTTGGGCTTCCCCGGCCTGTTGCTTGGACTGATGGTTGTCCTGTTTCCGGGTATTTTTCTCTTGCGCTCGTTATGGGAAAAACGTCTTGCCCCCCAAACTGCTTTCCTTTTTGGCTTATGGATTTTTTTCCTGGTTTACAACCTGAATGAAAGTGATTTGTTAATTCAAAATAAAATCACCTGGGTTTTGCTGGTTTATCTCAATTTATCTGTCTGGCAAGAAGAATTCTTGCCAGATAAACAGCATTAAGTACCTATGCCAGACTCGCCGAAAATTGATATTTGTATTGTGACCTATCGACGCCCCGATATGCTCAAACGCTTGCTGCGCAGTCTTGAGCATTTGACCTTTGAAAATTATCCGATGGCAGATGTGCGGGTGGTGCTGGTCAACAATTGCCCCGAAGATTCATCCTTTGCAGAACTGGCTGATGCGTTTCAAAGTTATCGCTGGCCGCTGGTGTTTTTTGTCGAGCCCGAACGTGGAATTTCGCAGGCACGCAATACCGCCATTCGTCAGGCCAGACCCGAGGCTGATTTTATTGCCATTCTGGACGATGACGAAGAAGCCACCCCGCCCTGGCTGGATGAATTGCTCTTCGTGCAGGCCCACTATGCTGCCGATGTTGTTTCTGGCCCGGTTTTGCCGGTTTTTCCGTCCGATGCTCCTGAGTGGGCCATTGGCGGCTTTTACGACCGTCCACGATATGCCACCGGAACCGACCTGCCGTCTTTTTCGACCTGCAATGTGCTTTTGTGCAAACCCTTCCTGGATCAGTTCCCTGAACCGTTCGATTTGCTCTTGAGCCTCAACGGTGGCAGTGACCACCTCTTGTCCTTGCGTCTCAAGCGGGCGGGCGCCAAAATGGTCTGGGCCGATCGGGCAATACTGCGTGAGTATCATCCGCCAGGCCGCTTGCGGGTTGCCTGGGTGCTGGCACGCGCTTTTCGCTTCGGCAATACCAACATTTTTTGTGACCGCATTTTAGATGGAGCGTTTTCATTCCCGATGTTGTTACGAATTGCCAAGGGTTTCTTTCGCGTTATCATCGGGATTGCCTTTATTTTCATCACTCTGCCTTTGCTTCTCCTTGGAAAAAAGACCGCCACTATTCGCGCTTTGCGATTTTTTGCCTATGGGCTGGGAATTTTATCCGGTGCTGCGGGGTATCTCTATGGCGAATATCGCGTGACACATGGAAGGTAATAAAGGCATGTCCCTATATTTTTCAAAATTTATCAGTAAGTTTGAAAAATGGCTGATTTTTGCGCTGATTGTCCTGGTTTATTTTGCAGATTTGTCCAGCGTTCCTTTCAATGGCGATGAAAGTCATTGGATTGCCTTCAGCAATCGTTTTGAACTGTTTGTGCGCGGCGCATGGCGGCACCCGGCCTGGCAGCCGGAGTGGCCGAACCTGCACAACCCGACTTTTACTTACTATGTGATCGGTTTTTCACGCCGCCTGGGCGGTTTTGGCGCCAACGACTTAAATGGGGCTTATGAGTATCGCGATACCTTTGACGAAAACAAGGCCGCCGGAAACATCCCATCCGATGAATTGCTCTGGTGGTCGCGCACTGGCGTGACCAGCATGGCTGTTTTGGGCGTCTGGCTGATGTTTGTCTTGCTGCGCGCCCAGGCAAATCGGCTCATCGCTTATGGCTGGCTGGCAGTTGCTCTTTTGGATACTTACTTCCTGACCTTTTTGCGCCGCGCCATGAATGAAGGCGTTTTATTTGGGCTGGTGATGCTTGCGGTTTTCTGTCTTTTTCAGGTTTTCAAAGTCTGGAACGGCAAAGGCAGACGCAGTACACTGCTGTTGCTGGCCTGGAGCGCCCTGGCAGGCGTTTTTGCCGGGCTGGCTGGGCAGACCAAACTGAACGGTCTGGCCGTTGGCCTGGGTCTTTGCCTGGGGCTGCTGCTGGCCGCTTTGCGCCAGGGTCTTAACCAACGCGAACAGATTTTGAAACTGGGGCTTTCATCGGTCTGTGTTGTTGCCTTTATGGCCTTTGCCTTTGTCGCATCAAATCCTGTTTTGCACCGCGACCCTTTGGCAACAACCGTCAAGATGCTCTCCATTCGCGCCTCGGTCATGGCCGAACAGGCCGAACGGGTGGTGCTCCCAGGCGCAAGACTGGTTACTTTGCGCGAGAAACTCAATATTTTCCATCTGGTTTTAGAGAAATATGCCCCATTATCAATCTTTCATCTGAACTACTTGTTTTTTGGGGTTGGCCTGGGTGTTGTCTGGTTCGTTGTCCGAGGCTGGCTGCGGCGCAAGCATGAGCTTTCTGCCCCGGTTGCCATTCTGAGCGTTGGCCTGGTCAGCAGTTTGCCCGCTTTTCTCTCCCTGATGGACTGGGAGCGCTATTTCTTATTGCCCGTCTTGTTTGGCACGGTTATCAGCCTTTACGGGCTCGATTTCCTGGCCCGGCTGGTCTGGCGGGAATTGCAATCAAAATCAGCTCAGATAGAGATGGGCCGGTAAAAAGCATGCCCGAACGCATTCTGGCTTATCTCTCTGGTGCGCCGCGCGTTTCGACCCGGCCCGAGGCCGAAGCATCTGGCCCGCGCAGTCATATTTTGGGAGTGATGCACGCTTTTCAGAACCTGGGCTGGCGCGTCATCCCGTTTCTTGTCGGTGACCAACTCTCGGCCAGCTGGAATCGCCCCGGCTCCCTAAAGCGGATGAGCGGCAATCTCTTAACCCAGGTGGCCGCCGACCTGGTGCGGGTCTGGCTGGGGTTTTGGAACGCCCTCGCCGCCTCAAAGGCCATCCGGCAGGCCGATTTTGTCTATGAGCGCTTTGCCGCTTTTCAGGCGTTGGGACGGCCGTTCCAAAAACGCGGCATACCCTGGGTGCTTGAGACCAACGGAGTTTTTTTTCACGAGGCCAAAAACGAGCGCCAGAGTATGCAACTGACCTCCCTGGCGCGCTGGCTCGAACTGCGCGCTTATCGCGATTGCGACCTGCTGGTCTGCGTCTCACAGCCCTTGCGAGACCTGGTTGTCCGCGAGGCGGGCATCCCCGCCGAAAAGGTGCTGGTGCTGCCAAACGGTGTCGATGTGGCGTTTTTTGACCCTGAACGCTACGCACCGCTCAAGTTCTTTTCTTCCCCGGTCATCGGCTATGTCGGTTCATTTATCAGGTGGCAGGGGCTTGACCTGCTGCTTCAGGCGGTCGCTGAACTGCGCGCCGAAGGTCTGGATTATTCCCTGGTGCTGGTTGGCGATGGGCCTGCCCGCGAGAGCCTCGAGATGCTCACGGCGCAACTGGGACTGACGCCGTTCGTCCGCTTTTGCGGACAGGTCAGCTATCCCCTGGTGCCAGCCCACATTGCAGGTTTTGACCTGGGCTACTCGGGTCAGATGGCAATGGAGGTTGGCACGATGTATCACTCGCCCCTCAAAATCTACGAATACATGGCGATGGCCAGGCCTGTTGTCGCTTCCGATTACGATGACGCCAGGGCTGTGATTGAGCCATCCAAAACCGGCTATCTGTTCGAGCCAGGCAATCTTGCATCCCTGAAAGAGACCTTGCGGCAGGCCTACCGTGAAAGGCCGCGCTGGGCGGCTTATGGTCAGGCTGCTCGCGAAACGATTTTGAGCAATCACCGCTGGGAATGCCGGGTGCAGGAACTCATCAGGCAGATGGAGCGTATTGCGGGCCATGGATGAGATTGACCGCGTCAACATGTTGGGCGTTACGGTTGACCTGCTGACCATGCAGGCGCTCACCGATTTGACCGCCCGCGCCATTGCAGAAGGCCGCCGTGTGCTCATTGCCAACCACAACCTGCACAGCGTTTATCTGTATCATCGCTCGGCAGAGATGCGCGCTTTTTATCAACGAGCCGAACATATTCACATGGATGGAATGCCCCTGGTCTATTGGGCGCGTTTGATGGGTTTCCCGGCAGGCCGTCAGCATCGCACGACCTACGTCGATTGGCTCGAGCCGCTGATGTCGGTTGCGGTCCGTAACGGCTGGCGGGTTTTTTACCTGGGAGGCCGGCCCGGTGTAGCCGAAACAGCGGCCCAAAAATTACGTGCGGCACATCCTGGCCTTCAAATTGCCACTCATCATGGCTATTTTGAGACCTCGGGCACGCCAAACGCGCTGGTTTTGGCCGAAATTCTGCGTTTTCAGCCGCATCTCCTCATGGTTGGCATGGGCATGCCTCGCCAGGAAACCTGGATTTTGAAAAATCTTGACGCTCTTCCGGCTTGTGTTATCTTACCCGCTGGCGCCTGCTTCGACTATGTTGCTGGCGCGATTCCTACCCCAGACCGGCGCCTTGCTGCGGTTGGCCTGGAGTGGCTTGCGCGCTTGCTTGCTGAACCGGACAGGCTGTGGAGACGCTACCTGCTCGAACCCTGGGCTTTGCTCCCCCTTTTTCTGGCCGACCTGCGCCGAAAATGGCAGGGCGGCTCATCGGTTTCTGGACGACTGTCTGATGGTTAGGTTATTGGTATGATTCGACGCTTTTCGATCAACTTTGCGCTTCTTTCAATGTTTCTGGATGCAGCCCTGCTTGTCGCTGCGCTATATCTGGTTGCAACTTTTCGTCCCTTTATGGACGAGATTTTTTTCTGGATTCCTTTTGTTCGGCCAATTCAAAATCCCCTGGCTGTTCCCTGGCCGCTTTATCTCGTGATGCCGTTGGTTTGGGGTCTCAGTCTGTTTTTTTCATCCGTTTATGATGGACGCAAAAACTTGCGCCTTGCGGATGAATTTTCGAGCCTGACCCTGGGCTCTGGAATTGCAATCATCAACCTGGCAGGTCTGTTATATTTTTCATATCGCGATGTCTCGCGCCTGTTCTTTATCGTTTTTGCTGTGCTGGCTTATGCTGCGCTTCTTGCCTGGCGTATTCTCTGGCGCGCATATTCTTTGCGTCGGGGTAAAAAGGAGAATATCCATCGCGTTCTGATTGTCGGCGCTGGGCTGCTGGGCCATACAATTCAAGAAGAAATCAAGCAATATCCGCACACCGGGGCGTGTGTGGTTGGCTTTCTCGATGATGACCCCAAAAAGGAGGCTCTTCAGCCCGATGTTCTGGGCAGCACAGGCGATGCGCTTGCAGTGATTCGCCGCGAACGAGTTCAGGATGTAGTGATTGCCCTGCCTCTGAGCGCCCAGGAACGCATCAATCAGATGATTGCTCTTCTTGCCGACCAGCCGGTCAAGGTTTGGGTAGCGCCCGATTATGCCCATCTTGCGCTGCATCATGCCGCTATCGAGATGTTCGCCGGAATTCCTCTGCTCGATTTGCGCGCCCCTGCGCTGAGTGACTCACAGCGTATGCTCAAACGCCTGTTCGATGTTCTGCTGACCAGCCTTGCGCTGCTTCCGACCTTGCCATTGATGGCCGTAATTGCCCTCTTGATTCGCCTGTTCGATGGCCCCCCGGTTTTATTTCGCCAGCAGCGGGTGGGTGAAAACGGCCACTTGTTTGAGATTTACAAATTCCGCACCATGCGCCCAGATGCCGAGGCCCTTTTTCAGCAGGTCGCGCTGACAGATGAGCAGGGCAATCTGATTCATAAGCACCCCGATGACCCGCGGGTCACCCGCCTGGGGCGTTTTTTGCGCCGTTGGAGCCTTGATGAACTCCCGCAGTTGTTCAATGTCCTGGCTGGTAACATGAGCCTGGTAGGCCCGCGGCCCGAACTCCCTGCCCTGGTGGAAAAATACGAACCCTGGCAGCGCAAGCGTTTTGCTGTGCCGCAAGGCATTACTGGCTGGTGGCAGATTCACGGGCGCAGCGATAAACCCATGCACCTGCACACCGAATACGACCTGTATTACATTCAAAATTATTCCATCTGGCTCGATGTTCAGATTATCTTCAAAACCATCTGGATTATCTTGCGCGGCAAGGGCGCTTATTAGGGGGTCTTCAGATAGCGGTCGAAAAATTCTATCGAGCGGTTCATGGCGGTGGTGAAATAATTTGAGATGTTGTGGTTGTCGTCGGGGTAGAGATAGACTTCCGCTATCCCGCCCGCAGCAACAATTTCTTCTGCCAGGTTGACCGAGAACTCGAAGGGTACATCCTCGTCTTTGGTGCCGTGATGCAATTGTACCGGGCCCGAAAGGTCAGCCAGGTATGAGTTGGCTGACAGGGAAGCCCAAAATGCCGGGTTGCTCTCGGGAGAGCCGTATTCTTCGGCCCAACCGCTGCGCCAACTGGTGCTGCGCGAACCTGGCGATGGGGTGAAATTGCCCGTCCGCCGCCAACAGCATATCAGGTTGGGGTACGAAGCCACGACACCTGCCCAAATGACCCCGGCTTTGACATCCCCCGAAATGACCATCGCCCGCAGGGTCAAAAATCCGCCCATCGAATGCCCCCACATCCCGATTTTCTCTGGATTGACCTCGCTGTAGCGTTTCAGCGCGGCGACGGCGTTCATCACATCGATTTGGTAGCCCGGGTGCCCGTATGCGCCGGTTGCCTCGCCCTCCGATTGGTCATGCCCACGATAATCAATCCTGAAGACCACATACCCGCTGCTGGCGAGCCGGTCTACATAAGCGATGTAGCGTTCGGTGGTGCGATAGACATCGGGCGGAATGTAGCCGTGATTAAAGACAATCGCCGGCCATCCACCCTCAGGCTTGGGCTCATTGGGGATTGTCAAGAGCCCGTAAATTTTCAGGTCTTCAGAATAGTAATAGGCATAATATCGCCGGTAATTGACCGAGGCCGTTAATTCCCGCTCAATCAGAATGTCACTGCCAGGGTATGCCACCTGTCGCAAGGCCGGGATGCTCATCGGGTGCCAGGTTGGGGTGGGCGATAGGGTGGCGCTTGGGGTTACGCTTGCCTGGCTGGTTGGGCTGGGTGTTTCGATAATTGCCGTAGCAGAGGGGGCTGTGCCGGTCTCCGGTTTTGGCCGGGAAGTGGATTGGGCAGGTGATGCGTCCGGGGTAAAAGTTGCCCGGGTCACCTTGGGCGGCGCGGGCGAGATTTGTGTTTGAGCCGCCGGGCTGCAGGCCCCAACGAGCAGGGCCAGAAGAAATACCAGTAAGAAGAGTCGTTTCATGTTTTGTTTGCCTGAAAAAATCGGTGGGCATCCTGTCTCGCGCGAAAAAACCTGAGCGGTTTTCAGCAACAAGACCCGGATTTTGCCCACCGAATTGGAATGAAAGTTCTGGCTATTTAGATGGCTTCGTAACGCGCGATTTGGGCTTCAAAGGTTTTGATGCTGTCTTCCCAGAACTTTTTCGAGCGAATATCAATCCCAAAGCGCGCGGCCAACTCAGCGGCAGGGGCCTCGCCTGTGCTGGCGAGCAGGTTCATATAATCGGGTACGAAAGCCGCCCCGCGCTGGGCATAGATGGCGTACAACCCGGTCGCAAACAACAGGCCAAAAGCGTAAGGGAAGTTATAGAATGACAGTTCGGCGGCGTAGTAGTGCGGCTTCCATGTCCACATCCACTTTTGCAGATAGTGCTCATCCAGACCGTCGCCGTAGGTTGCCTTTTGGGCGTTTTCCATGATTTCGCACAACTCATCGGCGCTCAATTCGGCTTTTTCGCGGCGCTCAAAGACTTCTTTTTCAAACAAGAAACGCGAGTAAATATCCACAATCACCTGGCTGGCGCCGTTCAGTGAAAGTTCGAGCACGGCCAGTTCTTCTTGCGGATTGGCCGCTCGCTTCAGCAGGGCTTGGGAAGCAATCGTTTCGCACATGATTGAGGCAGTCTCGGCCAGGGTCATGGGCGTATCTTGCTGAAGGGCGGTTTTGCCGTAGCGGAAGGCGCATTCATTGTGGAAGGCGTGACCGAGTTCGTGAGCAACCGTAGAGACCTGGTCAGGCGTGCCGTCAAAATTGGTCAAAATGCGCGACTCTTTGACCAGTGGTACGCCCATGCAGAACGCGCCGCCGCGTTTACCGCTGCGCTGTTCAGCGTCAATCCAGTTTTCGTCAAAGGCGCGCCGGGCCAGTTCCTGCATTTCTGGGGCAAAAGTGCCAAACTGCTCCAGGATGAACGCCCGGGTTTCAGGCCAGGTGTAGTGGCTGGCAGTTTGCCCAACGGGCGCAAACAGATCCCACCAGGCCAGTTTTTCTTTGCCCAGGTGCCGGGCCTTTGCCTTGAAGTAGCGCCGAAACATCGGGAAGGAATCGCGCATGGCCTCGAGCATGGCTTCCAGGCTGGCGCGATCCATGTGGGCGTTATCAATTGCGCTGTGCAGGGCGTCTTCGCGTCCGCGGCGCTTGTTGAGCACGTTGACCGTTCCCTTAATGCCGTTCATGGCGGCGGCCAGCGGTTCTTTGACGGTTTCCCAGGCCGCATTTTCAGCCTCGTAAGCCCGGCGGCGCACTTCTTCTACCGGGTGTGAGCGCAGATTAATCAGCGCAGGCATGGGCAATTTCTTCACTTCGCCGTCGATTTCAAAATCGACGCTCAATTGCGAAGTGACGGTGCCTTGCAACTTGCTCCAGGCTTGCGCTCCGCTCAGGCTCAGTTCGGCGGCCAGACCTTCTTCGGCTTCACTCATCAGATATTTGCTTTGTTCGGCGGCCAGTTTCAAGAAGTAAGCGTGCGAAGCCGCCTCGCCACCCAGAGAAAGAATTTGCGGCAGCGCCTCGGACAGCGACCCAACCCAGGCGGTGATTTGGGTCGAGAGCATGGAGAGTTTCACAATTCGCTGCTGAAACTCGGAGTACAGGCGCATTGCCAGTTTGTCATACGAATCGGTAGTGATAAAAGATTGCAGATAGGCGCCAATGGTCCAGGCCAGGTCTGAAAGCGCGTTGGTGCGCTGAATGACCTGGTTCACCAGTTCATTCAAGCGTTTGGGGTCACTGCCGGGTCTGGCGCTGGCGATTTCGGCTTTTAGAAAGTTTTCCATTTCGGCCAATTGCCTGTCCAACTCGGCAATTGCGGCCTTAAACTGCTCCGATTCAAGCCCGGGGTACACATTTGAAAGATCCCAGCGCGGAAGGGTCTCAGTGCTCATGATTTCTCCTTAAGTAATGTGAAGTTTTAGAGTGCCCAGGCCAGCAGCAGCCCAAACAGGGCTACAACAATGCCGAGGTGCAGGAACAGGTTACTGGTAACAAAAACAGAATCGGCAGGCAGTACCAGCGTCAGAATCAGGTTCAGGATGACCAGGGCAATCCCTACCAGGGGCAGTAAGCCCTTGCGGTGGGCAAAAAAAGGTGAAGCCTGGTCAATTAATTTGGATAACCATTGGCTCATAGTTCACTCTCCTGTTCAGGGGTTTCCTGGCTTTTCTCAAAATCGCGGAATTGGGCAACCAATCGTCCCGGGATTCTACCTTGAATCTTGACCCCGCCGCGTGTATGTTCGACCCGTTCCACCTGTCCTGACTCGTGAAACTGCGAAATCAGGTGTCCTTGCTGGTAGGGCAGGTAAATTTCAACCGGAACATAGGTCTCATACAACTCTTTTTGAATCATCTGGCGCAGTTCCACCAGCCCAGAGCCGGTCAGAGCCGAAATTGCTACCGCCCGCGGGTACTCACGCGCAATTTCTTCCGCCAGGGCCGGGTCGGCCAGGCGGTCGGCTTTGTTGAGTACCGTCACAACCGGAATGTGGTTGGCTTCAATGTCGCTCAGGGTTTCCTGCACAGCCTGATATTGCGCCATAGCATTGGGGTGTGAAATGTCCACAATGTGCAGCAACAGGTCGGCTTCGGCAATTTCTTCCAGCGTGGCCCGGAAGGCGGCTACCAGCGTTGTCGGCAACTTTTGAATAAAACCGACGGTATCGGTCAGCAGGACAGCGTACCCGCCCGGCAGTTCCACCCGCCGGGTGGTTGGGTCGAGAGTCGCAAAAAGCTGGTCGGCGGCCAGCACATCGGCCTTTGCCATGCGGTTGAGCAGGGTTGATTTTCCGGCATTGGTGTAGCCGACCAGAGCCACCGTTGGGATGCGGCTGCGTTTACGTTGGGCCCGGTAGCGCTCACGTGGCGCGCGCACCTTTTCCAGTTCTTTCTTCAGATGGCTGATTTTGCGCCCAATCTCGCGCCGGTCGATTTCCAGTTGGGTTTCGCCGGGGCCGCGCAGGCCTACCCCGCCAACTGAGCCGGAACGTCCGCCGCCGCCGCCTGCCTGGCGGGCCAGGTGAGTCCATTGGCGCGTCAGGCGCGGCAGGTAGTATTCCAACTGAGCCAGTTCCACTTGCAGCATGCCTTCGCTGGTGTGGGCGTGTTGGGCGAAGATATCCAGAATCAGAGCGGTGCGATCCAGAACGCGCACATTGGCGCCCATGATTTTTTCCAGGTTGCGCTGGTGGCGTGGGTTCAGTTCGCTATCAAAGACCACCACCTGGGCCAGGGTTTCCTCGGCCAGGGCTTTCAGTTCCT
>CAZNCT010000019.1:27783-30006 GCA_964571615.1 uncultured Anaerolinea sp.
ACCGACCACATCCAGGCCCGCGGTTTCGGCCAGCAAGGCCAGTTCGGAGAGCGAATCATCCAGTGAGAGCAGGTTTTTCTCCTGGTAAAGTTCTACGCCGACCAGAAAAGCCCGCTCGCGCGGTGGGTTGGTCGGTTCAGGGATACGTTTGGGCATATTTTTCTTTTATCGTAGTTGAATGCAGGCGCATAAGCGCCAGGGTTAGAAGTGGTCTGGCACGTCAGACCCGGGTTCCGCGCCAAATAATTTGGCCAGTTTCGGGTCGCTGGGTTGGGTGCGCAGGGGCAGCAAGACATGGAACGTAGAGCCAGGGCATTTTACTTCATCGTAACCTTCCGATTCAACCCACACCGAACCCTGATGGGCTTCGATAATCCCTTTGGTGATTGCCAGGCCCAGACCCGGGCCGCCGCCTTTGAATTTGGTCTTACCGCTTGAGTGCAATGAGACATCGCCCAACTGCCCGAATTTCTCGAAGATGATGTCCTGATTTTCAGGCGCAATCCCAATGCCCGTATCGCTCACGGTAATTTCAATGAAACCCGGCAGGGTGCGTCCGTCAACCGTAATGGTGCCGCCATCGGGCGTGTACTTGACCGCGTTACTGACCAGATTTTTGATGGCCTGGTATAGCCGCTCGGGGTCGGCAAAGATCAGGGTGTCACTGCCTTCAAATGGTTTTATTACCAGCTGCTGTCGCCGCCGTTGCAAGATGTTCGCAAAATCAGCGTTCAGCATGATAAACATGCGGTTGAGCCAGACCGGTTGAAAATTCAAAACCAGCAAATGATTGTCAATTTGCGAGACGTCAATCATGTCATCCACAATCTCGCGCATCCGCCGAATGCCATTGTGCGTGCCCTGCACAAGCATGCTGATTTGCTCATTTTCCTGCGCTGAAAGGTCACCAATCATGGCCGCATAACCCTCAATCAGGGTCAGCGGTGTTTTTAACTCGTGCGCAGCCACAGCAATGAAATTCGATTTGCTCTTGTCAATTTTCTTCAGGCGCGCCTGAACGTTTTGCAGTTCATTCGAGAGATACTGCACCTGGCTGGCGTTTTCAAGTGCAGCGGCCTTTTCAATTGCGTGCAGGTAAATCGGCATTAGCCCGCTGATGAGCGCAAGCGCCTCTCCTGGCTCAAGGCTTTCGCGGGCAATTTCAAACGAATAAGTGACCACCTTGCGCAGCAGACCGCTCAGGTTGCGCTCGCCCTCGGCCAGGTCGGTCTGGGTGCGGGCGGCAGACCATTCTCCCAAAATCGGGTCCAGCCAGGCGGCATCTCCTGATACCAGGGCCTGGGCCAGCAAATCGAAGAAGCGCGCCAGTTGCCCCTCAAAGTTCTCGCGCACGCCCGCGCCGCGCGCCAGGCTGTTGGCGATGCGCATTTGCGCGGCTGGCCTGATTTTTTCCAGGCTTTCTTGAATGCTCATAGGTATAGTTTAGCGTAGGACTTGCTTTTTGGCAATTTTACTTTGCCATATACCTCTCCAGCCACGCCAGGACAACTTCGCCGACCACTTGCAGGCTGCGCGGTGAGACCTTATCTGGCGTGTCTTGGAGGGTGTGCCAGTAGGGATAGTCCAGGTCAATCAAATCGACAGCCCGGATGCCTTTTTCAACAAACGGGATGTGGTCGTCAATCACCGCATACTTGTATTCCGCGATAAAGAACTGTTCATACCCCAGGCCCTGGGCCGCCGCCCAGATTTCCTCGGTTAACCCGGGGTCTGAGTTGCGCTCTTTGTAGATGTTCAGGTTGGCGTCTCCAATCATATCGAGCAGGATGACCGCCTCGGGTTGGTAGGTCAGGCTTTCGGCGAAAGCCCGCGAGCCAAGAATCCAATCCCAGTCGGGCAGGTTGCCCTGGTCTTCGGCATCCACCAGCAGCAGCCCGACCGGCGCATCGGGCTGCAAGACGCGGGCCAGCTCGAGCAAGACGGCAACGCCCGAGGCGCCATCGTTGGCCCCCGGCACCGGCAGAAGCCGATTGGCCGGGTCTGGGTCGTTATCGGCATACAGACGGCTGTCGTAGTGGGCCATCAGTAATACCGGCGGGTTTTCGCTTCTCACTGCAAGAATATTGGTGATGGGGTGTCCCATGCGTTCGGTTTGCTGTAAAGTTACCTGCCAGCCCTGTTTTTTGAACTCTTTTTGCGCGTAGTCAATAAATTGCGCGTGCGCCTGGCTGCCAGGGGTACGCGGCCCAAGCGCATCTTGCG
>CAZNCT010000019.1:30034-33547 GCA_964571615.1 uncultured Anaerolinea sp.
ATCTTGCGCCAGAACGTGCTCATAAGCCTTTTGGCCGTCAAAAGTGGGCCGGGCAACAGGCCCCGCGCAGGCCCCCAGCAGCAGACTGGCGAGAAAGGCCAGGAAGGAGAGTCGTTGTATCATCGTTGTCTTAATCGGTCTCAAAAACTCGATTGCAGATTTGGGATTCCCGGGCGTAGACATGCAGGTCACCCGGTCATCTGGCGAATGCTGGGGCGGGCTAGGTGAATGCTTCCCAGGGTCAGCAAGGCCAGACTGCCACAGACCAGCGCCGTGAACGAGACGCCCCAGCCTTGGGCCATCGCTCCTATCAGAATGCTGCCCACCGGGGTAATGCCTTGCAAGGCCCACAAGAAGGTGCTGAACACCCGCCCACGTAGTTCATTCGGCACCTGCAATTGGAGCAGGGTGTTCATGGTCGCCATTTGCGTTACCATGCCCCAGCCCAGGAAAACCATCAGCATCATCGCCAGCGGGGCCTGGCGGGTCAATCCCAGGCCAATCAGGCTCAGGACAAAGGCGCTTTGTCCCAGGGTCAGCAGCCAGCCTTTTCGGCGCGGACTAAACGCCGCCAGGATAAACGCCGCCACCAGCGCGCCGACTCCTTGAAAGGTGTAGAGCAGGCCGTTGCGGGCTGCTACTGTGGCTTCGGTGTCTCCGATCTGGGCCAGGACATCTTGCGCAATTGCTGGAATTTGTTGCGTAAAAGGAAACCCAATCAGCCCAACGGTTGCGGCCATCAAAATCAGCAGGCTGACCGAGGTGGTCGCGCTGATGTAATTAACACTTTCGGCCAGGTCTTCAAAGAAATGATGTGGTTTTTCGACGACGGCTTCTTTGTAGGGGGTGCGGGCATACAACAGCCCGATAATCACGAACAGATACGATACCCCGTTAAACAGGAAGGCCCAGCCAGCCCCGTTTTCTTCAATAAAAACCAGAAATGGCACCATCAGCGAAGGCCCTAAAACACGCGCGGCGTTGAAGATGGTCGCTTGCAGGGCAATCGCATTTGGCAGGCGTTGTTTCCCGACCAGTTCAATCAACATGGCCTGGCGGGCGGTAATTTCAATCGAATTTGCAATTCCCAGCACCAGCGAGAGCGCAATGATATGCCAGAGCTCGATGCGGCCCGTCAGGGTCAGAAAGGCCAGGGTCAGGGCCTGACACATCATTACGGCTTGTAAAATGATGACAGTTTTGCGCTTGTCCAGGCGTTCGATTAAGACCCCAGCCGGTAAGGCCAGGAAGAGGGAAGGCAAGGTGGCCGCAAAGCCAATCAGCCCCAGGTCGAAGCGGTTTTTGGTTAACTGGTAAGCCAGATAGGGCTGGGTCGTAGATTGCATCCAGGTGCCGGTCAGCGAGACAAATTGTCCCACCCAGAAGAGCAGGAAGTCGCGTGAGCCCAGGGCCGGGAAGCGGGCCAGGAAGCGGTCTTTGAAGGTCATTGTGCGGGCGCAATCATTTCTGGCCGGTCGAGGCGGGCCTGGTTGACCAGTCGGCTGACGGGATAAGCCCGCATGGCCTCGGGCGGATAAGGTTTCAGCAGGGTTTGCAGGCTCGCCGGGGGGCGCGGCTGGGGGTCGAGCCAGGCGGCATAGTCGGCGGGGTCGAGCAGGACGGGCATCCGTTCGTGCAGGTCGCGCATCAGCTCGTTGGCCGCTGTGGTAATCAGGGTGCAAGATTTGACCCGGCTGCCATCGGGGGCCAGCCACTCATCCCACAAACCGGCCAGGGCAAAGGGCCGCTTTCCTTCAAGATGAATGTAATAGGGCGTTTTGATGTTTGTGCCGAGTTCTTTTTTCCACTCATAGAAACCGTCGGCAAAGACCAGGCAGCGCTTGTAGCGGTAAGGGCCGCGAAAAGACGGTTTTTCGGCCAGGGTTTCGGCGCGGGCGTTAATCATCCTGGCGCCAATCGCGGGGTCTTTGCTCCAGGATGGAATCAGCCCCCACACCAGGTAGTCTGCTCTGTTTGTGCCGTCATTGGGCACGGCCAGCACGGGTTGACTTGGGGCAATGTTGTAGCGTGGAGCCACCTGCGCTGGGAAAATAAACCCGCTAAAGGCGGCCTGTAAACCGGCGGTGTCGAGGCTCAGGGTAAAACGTCCACACATGGCGGCTCCTCTTTTCAGGGTTTGCCCCGGGGGGTTGGGCTGGCAATAAACCCGGGCGGGGTGGGGGTGGGTGTCGCGCGCCGGGCCGGGATGCTGAAGGTGAAACGCACGCTTTTTTCGCCCTGCTCTAGGCTGGACTCGGGGTTAATCACAATATAAAACGTGTTGCCAGGGGTTAATCCGATCGGGCTTCGGCTCATGTCAAACAGGCGGATGGGCTGGTCAATGGCATCGCGCTGCCAGATGGCGGCGGCGGCCCTTCCCTGCCGGAAGACATAAGCGCGGCCTTCGTTTACCAGTTGAATATCAAAGACCTGGTCTTCGCGGTCGAACTCGGTTTTGAAGTTGTGTGGCACAACCAGTACTACCACGTTGGCAGCGCTAATTTGTTCCCCGGTTAGAATGTCGAGATGTGGCCCATAGACCTCTGCGGACACACTCTCGGCGTCGGCGGCATCGGCAAAACGCTCGTAACGTTGACTGGCAGGGTTATAGCGCCAGGAGTGGTAACTGTAGATGGAGTAACGTATCGTAATCTCGTTCACTTCAAGCGGCCAGGTCGGCGGCATCAGGTCGAACAGTGTACTGCGTAAATTCAGGCGCTCGTTGGTATGGCCGATTTTGCGCGTGTATTCGGTCAGCCCGGCGGTATCGATAAAAAAATTGTTGTAGTCGTTGATTTTTTTGTCGCGGCAAAACGGCGGACAGTTCAACCCGGCCGGCACGACCAGGCGTTTAAGCAGGTCGCTATTGAGCAGATATTCTTCAACGCGCTCATCCGCATTTGCGAAGACCAGATAGGCCTGGTACATGCGGGCAATGTGCTCATCGAAATAACGTCCCGAGCGCACTGGCCCGGCCTTTTCGGCATCCTGACCATAAAAGACCGCGATAAAGCGCGTCAGCCCATCTTCAATGTAATATTCATAGGCAACATCGGCGCGGGTCAGCCCATATTGATATGCCCGCACCCGGCGCGGAAAGTTGGTGATTTTGACCGCCATCGGTCTTCGCTCCAGCCGCGAATGGTCGGCGGGAATTAAGCCCGTGTAGGGGTCGTATCTTTCGGGTAGCTTTTCAGGCAGCGATGGCGCAAACGTGACCGCTGGCGGCGTGTTACTCGGCAGCGGCGTAGGACTGTTCACAATTTTGGGCGTGGCGCTGGCCGTTGCTTCTGGGGTATTGCCCGGGATGAAAATTTTATTTCCTCCCGCAGCGGTGCCGGGCGGGGGCAGGGCATGGGGCTGCTGGATGGCTTGATTCTGCATCCAAAGCAGAGCCAGGACAACCCCTAGCAAAAGAAAAAATCCCCCCCAGATGGCAAAGAGCAGGATTTTGAGCCGGGTGGTGGACATAGCATGATTATACTGCCTGATTTTGGGCGCACGAGAAGGGTG
>CAZNCT010000019.1:33557-33801 GCA_964571615.1 uncultured Anaerolinea sp.
TAAAATAACTCCCGATGTGGGTTTTCCTGACTTTCCTGATTCTCCTGTTGGCGTTGCTGGCAATCGGGTTGACGCGCCTGCTGAACCGCTCTTTTTCCTATGCCTGGATGGCCGCCTCCCTGGGCGCATTGCTGGCCTGGGGGAGTATTTTTGCCTGGCGGCTCGAGATGCCCGTCAGCGTTTTTGAGATTGCCTGGCAGCCAGAGACGCTCTTTGGGGTCTCTCCTGCCTGGGCGGTTGATGA
>CAZNCT010000020.1:0-9167 GCA_964571615.1 uncultured Anaerolinea sp.
GGGCATTTCGACCATCCAGAGTTATTGCGGGGCGCAAATTTTCGAGGCGCTTGGCGTGCACCAGAGCGTGATTGACAAATATTTCACCTGGACGCCCTCGCGCATTGGCGGCATTGACATCAACGTCATCGCCCAGGAAGCCAGCCTGCGCCACAAATCAGGCTTCCCGGAACGCTCGGTCAATGGTCACAACCTGCCCACCAGCGGCGAGTACCAGTGGCGCAGTGAAGGCGAATTGCACCTGTTCAGCCCGCAGACCATTCACGCCCTGCAAAAATCGACCCGCAGCGGCGATTATGCCCTGTTCAAAAAATACAGCCAGCTCATCAACGACCAGATGGGCCGCATGGGCACCCTGCGCAGTCTGTTCGAGTTCAAGCCCGGGCGCGCGCCGGTTCCGATTGAAGAAGTCGAATCGGTTGAAGAAATCTGCAAGCGCTTCAAGACCGGGGCAATGAGTTACGGCTCCATCAGCCAGGAAGCGCACGAAGCCCTGGCAATTGCCATGAACCGCATCGGCGGCAAGTCGAACACCGGCGAGGGCGGCGAAGACCCGGCCCGCTTCATCCCCGATGAAAACGGCGATTCGCGCAACAGCGCCATCAAGCAGGTCGCTTCGGCCCGTTTTGGCGTGACCAGCGAGTATCTCGTCAATGCCCGCGAACTGCAAATCAAAATGGCCCAGGGCGCCAAGCCCGGCGAGGGCGGCCAACTGCCCGGGCGCAAGGTCTACCCCTGGATTGCCAAAGTGCGCCACTCGACCCCCGGCGTAGGGCTGATTTCCCCGCCGCCGCACCACGACATTTACTCGATTGAAGACCTGGCCGAACTGATTCACGACCTGAAGAACGCCAACCCCGCCGCGCGCATCAGCGTCAAACTGGTCTCGGAAGTGGGTGTTGGCACCGTTGCGGCGGGCGTCGCCAAAGCCCACGCCGACGAGGTGCTCATCAGCGGCCACGACGGCGGCACCGGCGCCTCGCCGGTCTCGAGCATCAAATACGCCGGTCTGCCCTGGGAATTGGGCCTGGCCGAAACCCACCAGACCCTTGTCCTGAACGACTTGCGCAACCGCATCGTGGTCGAAACCGACGGACAACTCAAAACCGGGCGCGATGTAGTCATCGCCGCCATGCTCGGCGCGGAGGAGTTCGGCTTTGCCACCGCCCCGCTGGTGACGCTCGGCTGCGTGATGATGCGCGTCTGCCACCTGGACACCTGTCCGACCGGCGTGGCGACCCAAAACCCCGAACTGCGCAAAAACTTCGACGGCGACCCGCAATACGTCGTCAATTTCATGCGGTTTATCGCCCAGGAAGCCCGCGAAATCATGGCCGAACTCGGCTTCCGCAGCATCAACGAGATGGTCGGGCGCTCGGACCGGCTCGAAGTCCGCCGCGCGGTGGAACACTGGAAAGCCAAAGGGCTGGATTTCTCCGAAATCCTGTACCGCCCCGATGAAGCCGAAGAAGGCCGGACGTATTGCCAGGTGCCGCAAGACCACGGGCTGGAGAAAACCCTCGACCGCCACATCCTGCTCGACATCTGCCGCCCGGCGCTGGAGCGCAAACAGCCCGTCAATGTTACCCTGCCCATTCGCAACGTCAACCGCGTGGTCGGGACGATGCTCGGCAGCGAGGTCACCCGGCGCTACGGCGCGGAGGGCCTGCCAGAAGATACCATCCGCCTGCACTTCCAGGGGTCAGCCGGGCAGAGTTTCGGGGCCTTTGTGCCGCGCGGAATTACGCTCGAACTGGAGGGCGATTCCAACGATTACGTTGGCAAGGGGCTTTCGGGCGGAAAAATCATCGTCTATCCGCCGCACGGCTCGACCTTTGCCGCCGAGGAAAACATCATCATCGGCAACACCGCCCTGTACGGCGCGACCAGCGGCGAGGCTTACTTCCGCGGCATGGCCGGAGAACGTTTCGCCGTCCGCAACAGCGGCGCGACAGCAGTCGTGGAGGGCGTCGGCGACCACGGCTGTGAGTACATGACCGGCGGACGCGTGGTGGTGCTGGGACGCACCGGGCGCAACTTCGCGGCGGGCATGTCTGGCGGCATCGCCTACGTCTTCGACGAGCGCGGCGATTTTGCCAGCAGGTGCAACCAGGAGATGGTCGAACTGGAGCGAGTCGAAACGCCCGAAGAACTGGCAGAACTGCAAGCCCTGATTGACCGTCACGCCGCCCTGACCGGCAGCCAGTTAGCGGCGCGCATCCTGAAAGAGTGGAAGGCGTCTGCCCCGCGCTTCGTCAAGGTCATGCCCAAAGACTACAAACGCGCTCTCGAAGCGTTCAAAGCCGTTGAAGCGCAAGGCCTGAGCGGCGAAGAAGCCATCATGGCGGCATTTGAGATGAACAAAAACGATGTTGCGAGAGTGAGCGGCAACTAGCATGTCATTGCGAGAAGCCGCTGGTCGAGTAGCCGGTGATTTTCCGGCATATCGAGACCAGGACGACGAAGCAATCTGCCATTAAACGGGCGAATCTTTATAAAAACTACTACCCATTAAAACGGAGATTGCTTCGCTGAGAACCGCTCGCAATGACAGTGGAGACAACTATGGCAAAACCAACCGGATTTATCGAATACCAGCGGGAAGTTCCCCCCGACCGCGCCCCCGAGGAACGCATCAAAGACTGGAACGAATTTCACCTGCCCGTGCTGGAGGAGAAACTACAAATCCAGGGCGCGCGCTGTATGGATTGCGGCATCCCCTTCTGCCACACCGGGCAAATCATCAACGGCATGGCTGCGGGCTGTCCCATTAACAACCTGATTCCCGAATGGAACGACCTGGTCTATCGCGGACAGTGGCGCATGGCCCTCGAGCGCCTGCACAAGACCAACAACTTCCCCGAATTCACCGGGCGGGTCTGCCCGGCGCCCTGTGAAGGCTCGTGTACCGCCGGGCGCATGGGTGACCCGGTCAGCATCAAGAGCATCGAATGCGCGATTGTGGACAAAGGCTTTGAGGAAGGTTGGATTGTGCCAGAGCCGCCGCCCTTCCGCACTGGCAAAAAGGTGGCTGTGGTCGGCTCTGGCCCGGCAGGATTGGCCGCCGCCGCGCAGTTGAACCGCGCCGGGCACCTGGTAACGGTCTTCGAGCGCGCCGACCGCATCGGCGGACTGCTGACCTACGGCATCCCGAACATGAAACTGGACAAGAACATCGTCCAGCGCCGGGTCGATATTCTCGCCGCCGAGGGCATCACCTTCGTTACCGGGGTCGAAATCGGCAAGGACAAATCCGCCGAGGAACTGCGCGCCGAGTTTGACGCCATCGTCCTGTGCGGCGGGGCGACCCGGCCGCGCGACCTGCCGATCGAAGGCCGCAACCTGAAAGGCATCCACTTTGCGATGGAATTTTTGCAGGGCAACACCCGTCACCTGCTCAACGGCAACGGGCCAAAAGTCGGCTGGGAACAGCGCTCCGGCTACGGGCAGTTCATCAGCGCCGAGGGCAAAGACGTGGTCGTCATCGGCGGCGGCGACACCGGCACCGACTGCGTCGGCACCTCCCTGCGGCATGGCTGCAAGAGCCTCGTCCAGCTCGAAATCCTCAACCGTCCGCCCGACCAGCGCGCCGCCGACAATCCCTGGCCCGAATGGCCCCGGGTTTACAAACTCGATTACGGCCAGGAAGAATACAAAGCCCTGTACGGCGCCGACCCGCGCCAGTACACCGTCACCGCCAAACGCTTTGTCGGCGATGAAGACGGCAACGTCAAAGAAGTTCACACCGTGCAGGTTGAGTGGGTCAATGAAAACGGGCGCTTTATCCCGCGCGATGTGCCCGGCAGCGAACAGGTTTACCCGGCCCAACTCGTCTTGCTGGCAATGGGCTTCCTCGGCCCCGAAGAAACCGTCCTGGGCGCCCTGAATGTCGAGCGTGACGAGCGCGGCAACGCCAAAGCCGAACACGGCAAATTTACGACCAACATTCCCGGCGTTTTCGCCGCTGGCGACATGCGCCGCGGCCAAAGCCTGGTGGTCTGGGCCATCAACGAAGGCCGCGGGGCGGCAAGGGAATGTGACCGGTATTTGATGGGGAGTACGGTGCTGCCGTAAAGAGAAAAAGAAAGACCTGACAGGTCTCAGGGAAAATCTTGTGAGACCTGTCAGGTCTGCATCAGGTGTCTCAGCGCCCCCGCCAGCACCTCTACGGCCCTGGCGTACTCATCCAAATCAATGTGTTCGTTGGGCGTGTGGTCGAGCGCGGAATCACCGGGGCCATAGACCAGGGCCGGACACTGCCAGACCGGGGCGACGATGTTCAAATCGGCGGTTCCCGTTTTATAGACGAACCCGGGCGTGCCACCCGTTGCCCGAATCCCGTTTAAGAAAGCCCTTACCAACGCCGAATTTTTCTCGCAGGCCCAGGCCGGAATCGGGTATCCGACGGGTTCAACCTGCGCCCCAGCCGCCACCTCGCGCAGACGCGCATACCATTCCTCCGGCGGCAAATCGACCGGCAAGCGCGCCCCAATGCTCAGGGTTGCCCACTGCTCCAGGCCGTCACTGCCCGACTCCATGCCGCGCAGTGACAGAAGCAATTGCTCAAAAACCTTTTGCCGCCCCGCGTTGAAAGCCTCGCCAAACGCCTTCACCGCCAGCCAGGTCTCGACAGCCGTCTCGCAAGCCGAGGCCCCGGCATGGGCGGTGTGAAATTGCTCCGCGTGGATGGTGACCTTCGCCCAGGCCGAGCCTTTGTAGCCAAGCGCCATTCGGTCCCAGCGGTTGGGTTCACCAACCACCAGAAAGTCCGGGCGGTACTTGTCCACCAGGTAACGCGCCCCATCTGAATCTCGTTCCTCGCCCACCGCCCCAATCACCACAACCTGCCAGCCTTCGACTGCCCCGACAGCCGCCGCGCCATCCGCAAAACAGGCCAGCGGGCCTTTGGCATCCACCGTGCCGCGTCCGTAGAGCAAATTGTCAATTTGCTCTACCTTGATTTCGCCGGGGACGGTGTCGATATGTCCCAGCAAAATCACCTGCTTGGGGCCGCTGCCCCAAACGCCGACGGCGTTGCCCGCCTCGTCGCGGAAGGCTTGGTCCGCGCCGAGGGACTGCATCCGCGCCACCAGCCAATCGACTGCGCCGCGTTCCTGCCCGGAGGGGCTGAAATGCGAGACCAGCCCATACAGGGTTTCTGGGGCGCTACTCACCATTGGCCAGCACCTTGCCGATTGCCTCGACCACCCGGTCGAGTTGTTCGTAGGTAATCACCAGCGGCGGCAGCAGGCGGATGGTGGTCAGCCCGGCGTTGAGCGCCAGGACTTTCTCATCCTGCAAGGCGCGGATGTAGGGCATGACCTTTTGCTTGAGTTCAATGCCAACCATCAGGCCCAGTCCGCGCACTTCACGGATGAGCGGCGAATCGAGTTCACGCAGTTTCTGCATCAGGTATTCGCCTTTGGCGGCGGCCTGGCCAGGCAGGTCTTCTTCCTCGATGGCGGTCAGCGCGGCGACGGCAGCAGCGCACGAGAGCGGATTACCGCCAAAGGTCGAGCCGTGCGCGCCGGGGGCCAGGTTTTGAACCGTCGGCGCAAGCAAAACCGCGCCCATCGGAACCCCGCCCGCCAACGACTTGGCACAGCACAACATGTCGGGTTGCACCCCGGTATGTTGAACGGCGAACAGTTTTCCGGTGCGTCCGAATCCGCTTTGCACTTCGTCCACAATCAACAGCGCGCCCTTTTCATCGCAAATCCGGCGGGCAGCCTGCATGTAGGCCACATCCGCCGGGTAAACGCCGCCCTCGCCCTGGACGACTTCGACCAGGAAGGCGGCAGTTTCTTCCGTGATTGCGTTTTCGAGGGCTTCGATGTTGTTGAACGGAACATGGCTGAAGCCCGGCACGAGCGGCTCGAAGGCTTCGCGGTATTTTTTGTTGTGGGTGGCCGAAAGCGCGCCCAGGGTGCGGCCATGAAAGCCGCGCATGGCGGCCACAATTTGGCTGCGCCCGGTGGAAAGCCGCGCAAATTTGATGGCGGCTTCGTTCGACTCGGTGCCAGAGTTGCAGAAGAAAACCCGGTCGAGACCCGGCACGAGGTTGCCCATTTTGTCCATCAGGGCGGCGCGCTGGTCGTTGTAGAAGGTCTCGAATAGGGTGATGAGTTTGGTAGCCTGCTCGGCAATCGCGGCGGCGACTTTGGGGTGGGCGTGGCCGAGGTTGGCGACGCCGTGCCCGGAGTTGCAATCGATGTACTCGACGCCGTCAATATCAAAGAGCGAGGCACCCTGTCCGCGCACGAAGATGATCGGTTGTTTGCCATACAGGCCGGAGGTGTGTCTGGATTCGGTAGCGATAATGTCCATGAAGACTCCCGATAATACTAAAAAACCAAGTTGCTACCTTTGGAGAATTTGCCCTCATCCCTGACCCTTCCCCCGGCGGGAGAAGGGAATTTACCCCCTCTCCCAATGGGAGAGGGCCGGGGTGAGGGAATTTCACGCCAAAAGGTAATTGTGGTTTCAAGGTGGCAACTTGGGTTAAGAAATAGGTCTGTCGTTTCTAGCGACAGCGACATTGTGCCCGCAGGGTAGAAATCTTTCTCAATGGGTTCAAGATTTCCCCTGGCACTGCCCGCCAGGGCAAGTGTCAGTCGCCACTACGCGGCTCCTTCGAAATGACAGACGAAAACCTGGTGAATTTACTCCATCACCGTCCCATTCCCTGCCAGCGCATTCGAAATGGGATTCTCGACCCGCCCATCGGCGATGATGACGCGCCGCACGCCGCCCTGCAGGGCCTCCTGCGCGCCGAGGATTTTCTTCTTCATGCGGCCTTCGGCGAACTGGAGGGCTTCCTCCAGTTTGGCCTGCGGAATGGATTTGATGAGCGTGCTTTCATCGGGGAATTTTCGCATCAGCCCGGGGACGGCGGTCAGCAGCAGCAGGTTTTCGGCCTTGAGCGCGCCCGCCACCATCGCGGCGGCCCGGTCGGCATCCACGTTCAGGGCTTCGCCGTTCTGACTGCACGCCACCGGGGCAATAACCGGCAGATAGCCTGCATCCAAGAGCAGGTGAAGCAGACCAGCGTTAACCGATTCGATTTTGCCGGTGTAATCATCGCGGATGATTTTGCGCTTGCCGTTTTCGATGGATTGAATCGACTCTTTGCGGTTGGCGAGCAGTAGTTTGCCGTCCAGGCCGCTCAGGCCGAGGGCGTTGACTCCCAATCGTTGCAGTTGCTCAACCAGCAGGGTGTTGACCTTGCCATTGACGGCCATGCAAAAGACTTCGAGCGTGCCCCGGTCGGTGTAGCGCGAGGTGTAGCCAGATGGCGAAGTGACAAATTTGGGCGGCGTGCCGAGCGCTTCGCCGAGGGCATTCGCCTCCGCCGAGCCGCCATGCACCAGCACCAGGCGCTGGCCCTCGGCAAGCAATTTGGCGGCATCCTGGCAAATGGCGGAAAAATCCACGCCCTCGGTGCCGCCGAGTTTTACAACGGTGATAGATGATGACATAAAAATACCTTTTTGATTCCGATAGTCGAGTAGGCGGAGGTCTCGGTACGGGCTTCACCCTACTCGACCACCGCCGCCGTATCGAGACTATCTTTTATCTGGCAATCGTATTGGTCTCGATACGGGCTGTCTCGACAAGCTCGACAACCACGCCCTACTCGACCATCGTATTTAACATTAAATCGGATGCAATCCCGGAAACTCCAGCCCGAGCGTCTCGTCAAAGCCAAACATCAAATTCATCGCCTGAACCGCCGTGCCCGCCGCGCCTTTCATCAGGTTGTCGATGGCGCAAATCGAGACGACATGACCGTTCTCAGGGTCAAGGTCAAAACTGATGTCAGCGTAGTTCGAACCAGCCAGGATTTTCGGTTCGGGCACGCGGTAAATGCCGCGCTGTTCCTTGACCACGCGAATGAATGGATTTTCATTCGCCAGGGCGCGGTAGGCTTTCCACAAATCCTTGTTGGCAACCCCCGGCTTGACAAAGGCGTGCGCTGTCGCCAGCGCGCCGCGCACCAGGTCAACCGAGGTCATCGTCAGGGTGACGTTGGGCAGGCCGAGTTCCTGAATCACTTCGGCGGTGTGGCGGTGCCCGAAAGCCGAGAAAGTGCGGATAACGCCGCTGCGCTCCGGGTGATGCGAGCCAGGGTTGCCCTCCGCGCCGCCCTCCGAGGAACCAACCTTGAGTTCGACAAAGATGTTCTGCTGCGGGTCAATTAATCCGGCCCTGACCAGCGGCAGGAGCGCCAGGTTGGCCGCGGTAGCATTGCAACCCACGCCGCTGGCATAAGCCGCTGTTTTAAGTTCCTCGCGGTGCAGTTCGGGCAAGCCATAAACAAATTTTGTCAGCCATTCGGGGGCCTTGTGGGTTTCGCCATACCACTTTTCGTAGGCCGCCGCGTCGTTTAAGCGGAAGTCCGCCGAAAGGTCAACGATTTTGCCCGCCAGCGCGGCGTATTTTTCAATCTCCTTCTGCGCCTGCCCGTGCGGGGTCGCCAAAAACAGGACATCCACCGGGCTGGCTTCATCTGGTGAGACAAACGTCAGCGAGGTCTGCTTACGCAGATTGGGGTGAGACTGATAGAAATACTCACCCATTTTGGCCCGCGAGGTCGCAAAAACAAGTTCCACTTCAGGGTGCGCGCTCAGCAGGCGAATCAATTCACCACCCGCATAGCCCGACCCGCCAATAATTCCGGCTCGAATCATAGTACAGACACCTTTCCACGCGCCACGTCGGCTGTGAAGTCCACGATAATGCCCGGAATATCCACGCCGGTGGTGGGCATCAGCGAGTGAAATTCCATCGTGTGGTTGATTTCATTAATCAGATAGCCGCGCTCGGGGTGCTCGAGCACATCCACGGCCAGTACCCCGCCGCCGACCGCCTGCGCCGCGCGCACACACAACTCGTCCAGTTCGGGCGTCACCGGGCAAATTTCGCCCTCGCCGCCGCGGGCGGTGTTGGTAATCCAATGCTCCGAGCGGCGATAAATCGCCGTCACGGTGCGGTCTCCGGCCACAAAAGCGCGGATGTCGCGCCCCGGCTTGCGGATGTATTCCTGGATGTAATAAACCGAGTGCTGCACCGAGCCGAGCATGTCTTTGTGTTCCAGCACGGCCTCGGCGGCGTCGCGGTCATTGATTTTGGCCAGCAGCCGCCCCCACGAGCCGACCACCGGCTTA
>CAZNCT010000020.1:9250-13838 GCA_964571615.1 uncultured Anaerolinea sp.
AGCCCGGCGCTGGCCAGGGCGGCACTGGTAGCAAGCTTATCGCCGCAAGCCTCGGCCACCCTGGCCGTATTGACCGTCGGAATGCCCCAGGCGTTCAAAATTCGCAAGGCGTTCAGGCCGGAGGTGTAACTGATGCTGCGCTCCAGAATGGCGTCATACTGCCGCCAGGGCGACGGGTCCTCCAGGTTGAACTGTATCTTGCGGTCGTCGAGACGGTCGTAATCAATCCCACGCGCTTCAAGGGCCGCAAAAATCCACTTTTCTTCGACCCGCACGCGTGAATATAAAACGCCAATCCGCAAGCGTGCCATTATTCGCCCCAGTCTTCTTCTTCCATTGGCGCCAGTTCAAGCGTCGCCGGGTTGAGCGAGGTGATTTCAAGGTCTACGCCGCAATCGGGGCAGACGATGATTTCGTTGACTTCGGCATTCGCGGCCAGGGTAATCTCGGCTTCGCATTCGGGACAGGTGGTTTTCATGGGGTTTTCTCCTTTTTTTGTGGTTGAAATATTGTTGTAAAGTAAGATGGTTGAGTAAGATTTCGCCGCGTTCTTTGCAGTGAAATCTGTATCGAAACCATCGGTTCCAGGTCTCGATACGCCAGAACTTCACTGGCTACTCGACCCTCGTTCTATCACTTCTTTCGCTTTTTCTATCTGGACTTTGACTGCCTCGGGCGCGGTGCCGCCGAGGGATTTGCGGCGGCTGACGCTTTTGGCCGCGTCAAAAACAGAGCGCACGTCCGACCCGAAGCCGGGGTGCAGGGACTGATAGGTTTCTAACGCCAGGGCTTCGATACTCGTCCCAGACTCGGCGGCGGCTGCGACGGCTTTTCCGGCGACCTCGTGCGCTTCGCGGAACGGAACGCCTTTCTCGACCAGGTAATCGGCCAAATCAGTGGCAAGCATGGCGGGGTCGAGGGCGGCTTGCATCCGCTCAGGGCGAACCGTCAGGGTGCGGATGGCGTTTGCCAGCACCGGCAAAAGCCCGGTCAAGATGTCGTAGGCCGCGAAGACGGCGGGTTTGTCCTCCTGCAAGTCCTTGTCGTAGGTCGAGGGCAGGCCTTTGAGGGTCGCCATCAGCCCGGTCAGCAGGCCAAGCAGGGTTCCGGCTTTGCCGCGCCCCAGTTCAAACATATCGGGGTTTTTCTTCTGCGGCATCAGGCTCGAGCCGGTGGCGTAGGCATCGGAGAGTTCAAAGAAGCCAAACTCGGCAGTGGTGAACAAGACCATGTTTTCCGAGAAGCGGCTCAGGTGGGTGCCGGTCATCGCCGCGGCGAACAGGAATTCGGCGGCGAAATCGCGGTCAGAGACGGCGTCCAGGCTGTTGGGGCTGGGGCTGAGAAAACCCAGCGCGGCGGCCAGCGCATCCCGGTCAATGTCGAAGGGCGTACCCGCTAGGGCGCCGCACCCAAGCGGCAGTACGGCGACCCGCCTGGTCAAATCCTGCATCCGCTCAACATCACGCTGGAGCGCCCAGAAGTGCGAGAGCCACCAATGCGAGAGCAAAATGGGCTGGGCGCGTTGCAGATGGGTGTAGCCGGGCATCAGAACGCCGAAATCGGCCTGGGCGCGTTCGAGCAGGGCGCTTTGCAGGTCACGGATGGCCGCGTGCAGGGTGGGCAGATGGTCGAGCAGCCACAAGCGGAAGTCGGTGGCGACCTGGTCGTTGCGGCTGCGTCCGGTGTGCAGTTTGCCGCCAAGCGGGCCGACCAGTTCCTTCAGGCGGCGCTCGACAGCGGTGTGGATGTCTTCGTCGGCTTCGTCGAAAGCAAAGGCGTTTTGGGCAAACTCGGCGGCGATGGCCGAAAGCCCGGCGGTGATGTCAGCGTGTTCGGCCTGGGTCAGCACGCCGGCGTTGAACAGGGCGGTTGCCCAGGCCAGGCTGCCGCGCACGTCTTGTTCGGCCATGCGCTGGTCGAAGGGCAGCGAGGCGTTCAGTTGCCAGGCTTGTGGGTCAAGTTTGCCGTGAAAACGGCCGCTCCAGAGGGACATGGGGTTTTCCAGTTTCTCGGTTGTTCGGTTATCCAGTTAGGCGGTTATCCTGTTGTTCCGTTGAAGATGAACCGGAGAACTGGTCAGCCGGATAACCGAACAACAAATAAATCTAATCCCGTTTGAACCGTGAGTAATCGGGTTGGGGCATTTCGAGACCCGAAACAGGCAGGCCGTTCAGGGCGCGGACTTTGAGCGACAGGCCGTACAGCCGGATGAAGCCCTCAGCGTCGGACTGGTCATAGACATCTTCCTGCCCAAACGTGGCGAAATCTTCGCGGTACAGGCTGAATTTGCTCTTGCGCCCGGCGACAATGATGTTGCCTTTGTAGAGTTTCAGACGCACCGTGCCAGTGACCGGGCCTTGCGTGCTATCGACAAAAGCCGCCAGCGACTCGCGCAGGGGCGCAAACCACATGCCGTTATAAACCAGCTCGGCGTACTTGATAGCGACCATGTCTTTGTAGGCGATGGTTTCTTTATCGAGCACCAGCGACTCAAGTTCACGGTGAGCCGCCAGCAAAATCGTCCCGCCGGGGGTTTCGTACACGCCGTGCGATTTCATGCCAACCAGGCGGCCTTCAACCAGATCGACCCGCCCGATTCCATGCGCGCCGCCAATGTTGTTCAGGTAAGCCAGCAATTCGGCCGGGGACATTTTCTGCCCATCCACCGCTACCGGGGTACCAGAAACAAACTCAATTTCGACATACACGGCTTCATCGGGGGCGTTCTCGGGCGAGGCGCTCAGCAGGAACATGCTCTCTTCAGGTTCGTTCCAGGGGTTTTCGAGCAAGCCGCCCTCATGCGAAAGATGCCACAGGTTGCGGTCGCGGCTGTAAATCGATTTGATGGTCGCCGTCACCGGGACGTTGTGCTTTTGGGCATAATTAATCGCGTCTTCGCGTGAGCGGATGTCCCACTCGCGCCAGGGAGCGATAATTTTCAGACGCGGGTCAAGCGCCATGGTGGTCAGTTCAAAGCGCACCTGGTCGTTGCCCTTGCCGGTCGCGCCGTGCGCAACCGCATCCGCGCCAACCTGGTGAGCAATATCGACCATGTGCTTGGCAATCAGCGGGCGCGCCATCGAGGTGCCGAGCAGGTACTTGCGCTCATACACCGCCCCAGCCTTAAGCACCGGGAAGACATAATCACGCACAAACTCCTCGCGCAGGTCGCGTACAAAATACTGGCTGGCGCCGCTGGCAAGCGCCTTTTGCTCCAGGCCGTCCAACTCCTCGGCCTGTCCAACATCGGCACAAAAACAGATGACTTCACAGCCATAGTTTTCTTTCAGCCAGGGCACAATAACCGAGGTATCGAGACCGCCGGAGTAGGCAAGCACAACTTTCTTAACATCCTGGTGTCGGGGCATAACACTTCTCCTGTGGAAAATAAAAAAGAACAGAAAAGCCCTCCTTCTTGTGGAAGGAGGGCTTGGGTTTACACAATTTCTACTTGCTGTCTGGCATCAGCAAGCGCGAACCGCCCGACCTTCCACCTGGAAGTAGGTACGACGAACGCGGGGCAGACGCTTGGACATGAGTGCGACAGATTTCATAATGGGCGCGAGTATAGCCGCGCCAGGTCGGCTAGTCAAGGTCTTCAATTGCCATCGTGAAAATTTTTACGAGATCTTTACGCACTCACCGGGCACACTTGATAACGTCGCTACAAGAGAGAGCGTTGTATAATCGGGTAAAAAGCGACCTGGAGCCTGACCCAATGACTGACCGAGTTTATGTAACCGGACACATCAACCCCGATACCGATTCAATTGCCGCGGCTGTTACCTACGCCTGGCTGCTGCGCCAGCGCGACGGCATGGACACCCTGGCCTCGCGGGCCGGGCCAATTAACCAGCAAACCGCCTGGGTGCTGAAGCGTCTCGAACTTGAAGCGCCCATCCTGCTCACCGACGCTTCGCCACGTTTTGAACTGGTCACCCGCCAGCTGGACACCATTCACCCCGATAGCCCGCTCAGCGAAGCCTGGTCACTGGCAACCCGCACCGGGGGCATTGCCCCGGTCGTCACCGAAGATGGCATACCCTTTGGCATGATTGACGGCTTTAGCCTGTTTGGCTTCTTTCAGCAGGTTATCGGCCCGCGCCTGGATATGAGCGACCAGCGCATTGCCGACATCATGTCCACACCCTGCCGCGATGTCGCCGATACCAGCGTGCCGCGCTTTCCGGCCAACGGACACATTCGCGATGCGCTCAACCGCATCCTGCGCGAAGAACACAATGACTTCTTTGTAGTCGATGACAGCGGACATTACCTGGGTGTCTGCCACCAGCGCGGCGTCTTGAACCCGCCACGCCTGAAACTCGTCCTGGTGGACCACAACGAGCCGCGCCAGGCCATCGCCTCGCTCGATGAAGCCGAACTGCTTGAAATTCTCGACCATCACCGGCTGGGAAACCCCCACACACATCGCCCCATCCGCTTTACAGTCGATACGGTCGGTTCAACCAGCACCCTGGTCGCCGAATTGACCGCCAAATCGGGCCTTTCGATGCCGCCTGCGCTGGCCGGGCTGGCCCTGGCCGGAATGCTGGCCGATACGCTGGTCTTAACTTCCCCCACCACC
>CAZNCT010000020.1:13898-14144 GCA_964571615.1 uncultured Anaerolinea sp.
CAATGGGCCGCTCAAGGGTGAAACCATTCAAAGCTTTGGGCAGCAAGTCGTTTCGGCTGGCGCAGGGCTGGCGAACCGCAACCCGAGAGAAGTGGTCAGCACCGACATCAAACCATACGAAGCCGGGGGCTTCAAATTTGCGGTTGCCCAGGCCGAAGTCACCGACCTGCTGCAAATTAATGAGCACCTCGAGGGCCTGCGCCAGGCGCTCGATGAACTTCACGATAAGCGCGGCCTCGATTTTGC
>CAZNCT010000020.1:14164-21126 GCA_964571615.1 uncultured Anaerolinea sp.
TCAAGCCGCCTGCTGATTTCTAGCGAACACCCGCCCATTCTGCTCGAACTGCCCTATCCGCCCCTGCCCGATGGCACCCGCGATGCGCCCGGCGTGGTTTCGCGCAAAAAACAACTTCTTCCAGTGGTACTGGGCCTGCTCGAAAAATAAGATTCTGCAATCTCTTCATAATGCTTCCCGCCTTAACTCTGCGTAAGATTAGTGCGGGAGCATTTTCTTATCAACCATGAGCGAAACCCTTTACCCCGAAGAACGCAGGCTGGCAAGCGTCTTATTTGCCGATGTAGGCGGTTTTACGGCCCTGGCCGAAAAACTGGACTTTGAAACCGTCAGCGACCTGATTAAAAGCATCTGGCGGCGGCTCGACCAGGTGATTGAAGCGCACGGCGGCTACATTGACAAACACCTGGGCGATGGCGTCATGGCAGTCTGGGGCGCACCCTTTGCCAGCGATAACGACGCCGAACAGGCCGTGATTGCAGGCATGGAAATGGTACGCGCCCTAGATGAATTATGCCTGACCTGCAATGTCCCCGGCGCCGAACATCTCAATTTGCGGGTGGGCGTCAACAGCGGCGCGGTCTTTGCCGGTTATATCGGCAGCCGCAACGAATATACCGTTATCGGCGACACCGTAAACGTTGCAGCGCGCCTCGAGCAAATTGCCAAACCCGGGTCTGTCGTCATCGGTGAGAATACCTTCCGCATGGTGCGGGCGAATTTCCGCGTCCGAAGAATGGAGCCGACCCTGGTCAAAGGCAAGGCCGAGCCGGTTCAGCCGTACATGATTGAAGGCCTGCTGCAAAGCACCGGGCGGGTGCGCTATCAGGGCGCCGATAGCCTGATGACAAACATGGTCGCGCGCGAAAAAGAAATCGAGCGCCTGCTGGCCCTGTTTGAGCACACCCTGCATTCTCAACATCCGCAAATGGCATTGGTGCATGGCGATGTCGGGATTGGGAAGTCACGCCTTCTCTTGGAATTTTCAAAACAACTGGAAGAGCGTTACCCAGACGGCTTTTACAGCGTCTCTACCCGCGGCCTGTTGCAAACATCCCGCATTCAATACTACCTTTGGCGGGTTCTGCTGCGCAACCACTTTGGCCTGCGCGACGACGACAAACCAGACGAGGCCGCCCGCAAATGGAGCGCCGGTCTGACCGGGTTGTGGGAAGCCAACCCGCCCCAAAACGAAACAACCCTGATTCTCAGCGAAATCATCGGCCTGGCGAGTGCAACCAACATTCAACAACAACAGCATCGCATTGCCTTTCTGATTACCGACCTGTTGCACCGCATCAGCCAGCAAAAACCGCTCGTGCTGTTTTTTGATGACCTGCAATGGGCCGACCGCGAAAGCCTGCAATTGCTGACCTTCCTGGTGAGCCTGAATGAACCCCGCATCCCGATGCTGGTTGTCGGCGCCGCCCGGCCCGACCTGCTCAAGAACCAGCCGCAATGGCACAATCTCTCGCGCAGCATTCCACTTGGGCCGGTGCCCTTCAACGCGGAACTGGTCTCACTGGCTTACCCTGACCTGCAAGGCATTCCTGACAACCTGCTCGAGGTGCTGGCCGCCAAAGCAGAAGGCAACCCCTACTTCATGGAAGAAATCGTTAAGAGCCTGGTGAAATCTGGCGTGCTCAATCATCAGGCTTCGCCCCAGGCTATTGAGAAATTCCTGCTCGAAAAAATTCCCGAATCGTTGAGCGCAACCCTGCAAGCCCGCCTCGATAACCTCTCGCGCGAGGCGCGGGCGGTGGCGCTGATGGCCTCGGTCGTTGGGCGTGTTTTCTGGGTCGGAAGCATTATTGCCCAAACAAAAGCGGGCCAGTTGCCGGGCAGTTTGCCCATGAACAACGCCCCCGATGCGGTCATTGAGCGGTTTGTGCAAGATGGTCTGCGCCAATTGATGCGGGCCGAACTGGCTTTCCCAAGACAAAGCTCACGGTTTTCAGACGAGCAGGAATACATCTTCAAAAGCGCCTTCCTGCGCGATGTTGCTTACAGCCTGCTGCCCAACCGCAGCCGGGCCCAATTACACCGCATCGTTGCAGACTGGCTGGAAAAACACGATGACCCGGCCTTTAAGAGCATGGCCCAGGATCATCGCCGCAGCGCCGAGTATTCGCAAAAATTATCCACCGGCAACCTGCCGCCCTTGCAGCCCCCTGAAAGCAAAGCCCAGACCGAAAAACCAGTTTCGCAGATATAATTGCTGCATGAAAGAAAATTTTTACGCACAAATTGCCGAAATCATAGCCCGGGGAGAATCGGCGGTTTTATGCACGGTGGTACATGCCAAAGGCTCAACCCCACGCCGGGCCGGGACAAAAATGCTGGTCTATGAAAACGGAGAGTTCACCGGCACCGTTGGGGGCGGCGAATTGGAAAACCGCGTGCTGGAGGCCGCTCGAGCCGCCCTGACCGAAGCAAAGCCATCCCTGCTCAAATACAGCATGACCGACCCAAGCCGCGGCGACCCCGGCGTGTGCGGCGGACAGGTGGAGGTGTACGTGGAGCCCATATTGCCCCCCGCAAAAATTGTGGTGATTGGCGGCGGTCATGTCGGCAGGGCGGTTGCCCACCTGGCAAAATGGCTGGGCTTCCGCGTGGCGGTCAGTGATGACCGGGCTGAGTTTTGCACCCCAGAGATGAACCCGGATGCCGATGAGTTTTACCCGGTTGCGATGCAAGACCTGCCCAAACACCTGAAGATTAACCGCCAAACCTACCTGATTCTGACCACCCGCGGCTCACTGGTGGATGTCGCCGGGCTGCCCGCCTTACTCGAAAGCAAAGCCGCCTACATCGGTGTCATTGGCTCGAAACGGCGCTGGGCGACCACAGTCAACGTCCTGAAAGAACAAGGCGTGAGTGCCGAGCAATTGACCCGCGTCCACTCACCGATGGGGCTTGAGCTAAATGCCGAAACCCCCGAAGAAATTGCCGTAAGCATTATGGCTGAAATCATCATGCTGCGCGGGGGTGGAGATGGCAAGCAAATGAAAGGCTGAAAATGCCTCTTTTCCCTGCAACACAACGAATGTTTCACGGGAATATTTCTGCCGCAACTCTGGCCGATCAGCTGGCTGCCCGCTTCAATGACCGCCAGCGCCGCGTACGGGTGACAAACATGGGGATTACAGCCCTGGTACAAATTGGCAGCAAACACGGAACGCCGGTTAGCCTGCACATCACCGATACGACCGGCGGAGTGCTGGTGACAATGAGCCGAGACCGTGACTGGCTCGACAAACTTGGTGACGCCAGTGAGATGATTGAGCGCGCGGCATCGAAACCTGTTTCGCTAATAGCCATGATTCCCGATGCACTCGGCGAACTCAGTCAGGAAAACATCGCCCCACAAATTTGGGATGCCATCAATGACCTTTGCGCCCTGACCCGCGCCCTGGCCGGAGAACGCGATGGGCCCCAGAACCCTAAAATATGCGAATACTGCGGCGTCACAAATAACCCAGACCTGGAAATCTGCGTAATGTGCGGAGCGCCGCTTCCCAGCATCCTGCCGCGCAAATGCCCTAAATGCAGCCGCAGCCATGCTTCTGACGCACTCTTTTGCCAGGCCTGCGGAACCAGGCTCATAGAGGGCTGAAACGTTTTGAGCAATTTGACGTATATCATGCTTGAAACATCGTCTTGGATAGACTACAATTAACCTGTTGATGACCTGAACTCAAAAGGAGAGAATCATGGCTCGTATCTTTGATGTTATCGAATATCGCAACGAAATGGTGGATGAAATTGTCCATCGTTTTCCGGATGACACCAGCATCGGCGATTACCGCATTGGCTCACAATTAATTGTCCGTGACGGGCAGGCGGCAGTGTTCTTCCGCAACGGCCAGGCGCTGGATGTCTTTGGCCCAGGCATGCACACCCTGGTGACGGCTAACATTCCCAAACTGATTGACTTCATTGGTAAAGCCTTCAATGACCGAACTCCCTTCCCGGCAGAAGTGTACTTTGTCTCGCTCAAAGAATTTGCGAACAAAAAATGGGGCACTCCCCAGCCCATTATCGTCCGCAACCCGGGGATGGGCCTCGGCGTAGCACTCCTGCAAGGGTTCGGCACCTACTCCTTCCAGGTCAGCGACCCGCAATTACTGGTCACCAACATTGTCGGCAAACAGGCCATCTTCCGCACAGCGGATATTGAAGAACGTCTGCGCACCATCCTGCTTTCCAAATTCCAGGACTTGCTGGGCGAAACTGCCGCTAAGCGCAGCGTCCCTGAGATGATTGGCCTGACCGAAGAACTCGGCGCGGGCGTGCGCGCCAAAGCCCAGGACGATTTTGCGGCGCTGGGCCTGACGCTCAAGACGTTCTACATCGGCAACCTGAAACCCTCCGAAAAGTCGGCTCAGGAACTGCGCGATATGGGCATGCTCGACATGGCGACTTACACCCAACTGCAAGCCGCCGATGCGATGCGCGATGCAGCCCAAAATCCCAGCGGTGGCGCTGGCCTGACCGCCGGTATCGGTGCTGGTCTCGGCATCGGCAACATTATGGGACAAGCCCTGCAAGGCGGATTCCAACCGATGGGGCAACAGGCCCAGCAAGCCCAACAGGCGCCTGCCGCCCAACAGCCGGTCGCAAGCGGAGCCGCCGCGGCTGGCGCAATGCCCGAGGTCATGACTCCGGCTGAGGCTGCTGCCGTCCTGCGCGTTTCTGAAGAGGATGTGATTGCTGCCATTCAGGCTGGTGACCTGAAAGCGCGCAAAATCGGCAGCGCCTATCGCATCAGCAAAGCCGCGCTGGATGAATTCTTAAGTCACTAAAACAATCACCCTAAAGGGCCGCGCACTCTGCCCGGCCCTTTTTTTATTTAGAACCCAGCCGAAAATTTATTTTCCAGACCGCCGCGCCGGGCGATAAGCCGCCTTCAGGCGGGTTCGTGTGATAGCCCGGACGTTAAACATCCGGGCGGCGCCGCAGCAGTAGAATAATTTTTGGATAGACTCCTGGCGAGACCCGATGAGCGTTGAAAACATTCTACAAGAAGTTAATCTGATGGCTACCCTGGCTGGCATTCTGGCCGGGTTTGCCTTTTCGGCGGTGGTTCAACTGCTCTCCACCGACCGTCCCGGCTGGCTGACCAGCGCCGTAATTATTATCTTCTCGGTTTCTACCCTGATGCTGCTCTACACCCTGTTCACTTTTGTCGTCATCGGCGCGGCTACCGCAGAACTCAACCAGGAGGTTGCCACCTGGAGCAGCCTGGGCGGATGGGCGTTTATCGTTGGTTTCCTGGGCCTTTTGCTCTTCCTGGCCGGGGTCGGTCTGAGCGGATGGATTCGCTCCAAAATGACTGGCATTGCGACCAGCATCTTTGCGGGCATCACGCTTTGCATGGTGCTGTGGGTCTTTATCTCAACCGTGGCAATATTCATGTAAACAGGCACAAAAAAACGCCGGCGGCTTATCAGCCTGACCGGCGTTTTTTTGATTCAGACAATCATTAGCGCACTTTGAACATCTGGGTCAGTTTCATCGCCAGGTTCAGGTCGCCGGAAAGTTTCAGTTTGCCTTCCATGAAGGCTTTCATGCCGTCGAGTTCGCCGGTGAAAATCTTGACATAATCGCTCGAATCGGCGGTCAGGGTCATCTTGGGCGAAGCGTGGACGCCCTTCTCGACGGTGACAGCACCGTTCTTAATCACGGCGTACCAGTCCCCGGCTTCGGCGCCAGTAAACTTGAACTGAATGACCGCATCCAGGCCGGGGGCTTTTTCCGGCATAAACGCGCCGGGCATTTTGGACATGAGGGTTTCGATTGTTAAAGGCATTGGTTGGTCTCCTTGTTGTTGGTGATTGGTGATTGGTGACTGGTAAACAGAAATTAGGTGGCTTCAGCCAGGATTGGCAAAATCGCCAATTACCATTTACCCATTACTGTAGATTTTCAAAAATCGCCGCCGCGCCCATGCCGCCGCCGATGCACATCGTGACCATGCCATAGCGCGATTTGCGGCGCTGCATTTCGTAGATTAACTGCGTGGTAAGTTTACCACCAGTACAGCCGAGCGGATGCCCGAGCGCAATCGCGCCGCCGTTGACGTTGATTTTCGCCTCGTCCAGCCCCAACTCGCGGATGACCGCCAGGCTTTGGGCGGCGAAGGCTTCGTTCAACTCGAACAGGTCAATGTCATCCTGCTTCAAGCCCGCCAGTTTCAGGGCTTTGGGGATGGCGGCAATCGGGCCGATGCCCATCAACTCCGCCGGGACGCCGCCGGTAGCAAACGCCACGAAACGGGCCAGTGGCTTCAGCCCCAGCGCGGAAGCCTTTTCAGCAGACATGACCAGCACCGCCGCGGCGCCATCCGAGGTCTGGGAGGAGTTGCCCGCCGTGACCGAGCCGCCCTCCTTGAAGGCCGGTTTGAGTTTGGCAAGCGCCTCGAGGGTGGTATCGGCGCGGGGGCCTTCATCGCGGCGCACGGTGAATTTCCTGGTCAGCGGGGCGCCATCCAGCACTTCGACAGTTTCGACATCAATCGGCACAATCTCAGGGTCAAAGACTCCGCTCTCAACGGCGGCAACGGCTTTCTGGTGCGAGCGCAGAGCGAAGGCGTCCTGGTCTTCGCGCGAGATGGCGTATTTTTCAGCCACGTTCTCGGCGGTCAGCCCCATGCTGGTGTAAACGCCGGGGTCTTCGGCGGCAAAATAGGCATTCGGCGCGAACTTGTTGCCGGTCATCGGCACCATCGACATCGACTCGGCTCCGCCCGCGATGGCGACTTCCATCTGCCCGGTCATAATCGCATAAGCGACATGGGCGATGGACTGCACGCCCGAGGAGCAATAGCGGTTGATGGTCTCGCCGCTGACGGTGTGCGGCAATCCCGCCCGCAAGGCCACCGTACGCGCCATGTTTAAGCCCTGCTCGCCTTCGGGGAAGGCGCAGCCAAGGACGACATCCTCCACATCGGCGGGGTCGAG
>CAZNCT010000020.1:21145-30589 GCA_964571615.1 uncultured Anaerolinea sp.
ACAACTCCTTGACCACCTCGGCGGCCATTTCATCAGGCCGAACCGTCGCCAAACCACCACGCTTGGCCTTCCCCACAGCCGTTCGCGCGGCTGAAACGATTACTGCATCTTTTAGTTTCATAAGTCAGTCCCTTCTGAGTTAGGAATTACGAATTAGAGATTAGGAATTACATGCCATCCCTAACTCATAATTCCTAATTTTTAGATTTTCTCAAAGCCTTCTTCGTACCATCTATTGCAGTCACCAGCAATGAAATCACCTGTGCCATAACGCGAGAGCGACGTTCCATCAAATCCTTCGGCAAAACATGCCTGGCGCGGAAATACCAGCCTTGCGTTTCGCGGGCTTCACCAAGAGATATACGCATGATACGGACATAATCCGCAGTTCCGATACCGCGTCCATAGGCTTCTTCCATATTGGCACATACGCTTCCTGCCGAGCGAACAATTTGAGAGACAATTTCGCGCGTGCGATAATCTCTGTGCAATATATCGGCATCCATCCAAACCAAATCATACAAATACATCGCAACACGATAATACGCCGATTGCCACAAAGGGTCTGCCTTCAACTCTTTGGGTAAATTCTCAACCCATTGCTCCATTGGCAGTTCTTCCATCGTCACTCTCCTAATCCGCAATCCCTAATCCGCAATTCCTAATCCGCAATTCCTAATTCCGTAGCGGCTTACCCGTCTGCAACAAATTCCACATCCTCGCCTGGGTCTTTTCCTCACCACAGAGCGACAAGAACGCCTCGCGCTCGAGGTCGAGGATGTATTGCTCACTGACCCACTGCGGCTTGCTCAGTTCGCCGCCGGTCATTACATACGCCAGTTTGCCCGCAATTACCTTCTCGTACTCGGTAATGTACTTGCCCTCGCCCATCATGTGAATGCCGACTCTCAGCGCAGCCAGGGCGTCGCGCCCCGCCGCGTAGATTTGCTCCGGCGCAGGCGGACGGTATCCGCTCGCCGCCAGGTGCAGCACCTCGCGTTTGGCCTCGGTCAGCAGGTGGTCGCGGTTCAGCACAATTCGGTCAGCCGCGGTCAGGAACCCGGCCTGGCGGGCTTCCTCGGCGCTGGTCGCCACCTTCGCCAGCCCAATCTGCTCGAAAACGCGCTGGAGATAGGGCAAAGCGTCCGCGTTTTGGGTACGCATCGGCGGGTTGACCACGCGCCGCAGCATCTCCTTCGTCCCCGCCCCCGCCGGGATAACGCCCGCGCCCAACTCAACCAGCCCGATGTACAACTCACCCGCCGCCACAACCCGCGAGCCGTGCATGGTCACTTCCGCGCCGCCGCCCAGGGCCAGCCCTGCCGGGGCAATCACCACCGGCTTGGGGAAGTAGCGCATGCGCATATTCAGGTTTTGCAGTTTGCGCACCGCCCCATCGAGCAAATCCCACATACCCTGCTGGGCGGCCACCACCACCATAAACAGGTTCGCGCCCGCGCTGAAGTTCTCGGCCTCCGAGCCAATGACCAGCCCGTCGAACTCGGTCTCGGCCTTGTCGAGCGCCAGCGTCGCAATCTCGAAAATATCGTCGTCAAGCGCGTTCATCTTGGTATGGAACTCGACCAGCCCAACGCCATCGCCAATGTCGTACAGCGTCGCGCCGGCGTTCTCGGCCACCTTCTTCGCGCCCGAAATCGTCACAAACCCCGCCGGGCGGGCCAGTGGCACATACTTCTTCTGCGCCACGTCATACACGCCGACTTTGGTTTTGCCTTCATATTGGTAAAAAGTGGGCATTCCACTGGCGAGCATCTCCGATACCCATTCGGGGGCGGGGAACCCGGCCTCGGCCATTCTCTGCGCGGAACGTTCCACCCCGAGCCTGTCCCACGTTTCAAAAGGCCCGGCCTCGTGCCCAAACCCCCAGCGGACGGCGTCGTCAATCGGCTTGGGCGTGTCGGCCACCTCGGGGATGATTGCCGCCGCGTACTGGAACCCCTGCCAGGTAAGGGCCTGCACCAGTTTGGCGGCTTTGTCGTCGGCCTCGAGCAAGACCGTCAGCCGCTCGGCCAGGTCTTCGATGTCTTTGGCCTGTTTAACGGAATCAAATCGCGGCCTGGTCGGCGGCTCATGCTCCAGCGTGGCGAGGTTCAAGGCCCAGAATTCCTTCTTTCCGCCCTCCCCCTTCACTTCTTTGTAAAATCCGACCTTGCTCTTGTTGCCCAGCCAGCCGCGCTCGAGCAGAGACTTAATCAGCGCGTTCGGCTTTTCGGCCTGCAAATAAGGCTGGGCGTAGGTGTCGTGCGGAATAGCGGGGGCCAGGTTGCGCCCGACATGATCCCAAACATCGATGCCGACCAGGTCAATCAGGCGGAAGGTGGCGGTCTTTGGGCGGCCCATCAACGGCCCGGTGATGGCATCGACTTCATCGACGCTGTAGCCGTTGTTGAGGATGAAATCGAGCGCAAAGGCCCCGGTGCCAAAGGCCACCCGGTTGCCGATGAAGTTGGGCGTGTCCTTGCACAGCACAATGCCCTTGCCCAGGCGGTACTCGCCAAAATGCGAGATGAAGGCGACAACTTCCGGCAAGGTGTCGGCGGTCGGGATGATTTCGAGCAGTTTCAGGTAGCGTGGCGGGTTGAAGAAGTGCATCCCGAGGAAGTGCTGACGGAAGTCCTCGCTGCGACCGGCGGCGATGTCCTTGAGCGGAATGCCGGAGGTGTTCGAGGCGATGATACTGCCCGGCTTGCGCGCCGCATCGATGCGCTCCATCAGCGATTGCTTGATTTTGAGATTCTCAACGATGACTTCCAGCACCAGGTCGGCATCTTTCAGAGCGGACTCAAAATCGTCCTCCAGGTTGCCGGTTTTGACGAGGGCGTGCCCATCAGACGAGAAAAACGCCGCCGGTCTGGCCTTTTTGGCGTTCTCGAGGCCGGTGTTGACAATTTTGTCGCGGGCGGCTTTGTCCTGCCCGGCGTCTTTTGGCACAATATCCAGGAGCGTCACCGCCACGCCTGCGTTGGCAAAATGCGCCGCAATCGCCGCGCCCATCGTGCCAGAGCCGATGATGACGGCGTTATAAATTTTATATTTGTTCATAAGTTCTCCAGTTTTCCGGTGTTCCAGTTATCCGGTTCATCGGTTTTGAACAACCGAGCAACGGGACAACTGGACAACCGCATAACTTTTCTAGCGCAACTCCGAACCCGAATATCCCAAAATCTGCCGCGCCACCACGAGCCGGTTAATCTGCCCGGTACCTTCGTAGATGTCGGTGATTTTGGCATCGCGGAACCATTTTTCGTGCAGATATTCGCGGCTGTAGCCGAGCGGCCCCATGATTTCGACCGCTTTCTGGGTGATTTTGGTGACAATATCGCCCGCCTTGACCTTGCTCATCGAAGACTCAAGCGCATTCGGCTTCTGGTTGTCCGCCATCCAGACCGCTTTCAGCACCATCAGCCAGGCGCTCTTGAGCATGATTTCCATATCGATGATGTCGCGCTCGATGGCGCTCAGTTTTTGCCTGGGCAAGCCATAGCGGATGGTCACGCCCTGCTCTTCGAGCATCTTCTTGACTTCCTCCAGCGCCGCGCGCGCCACCCCAACGCCGGTCGCCGCCACCAGCGGACGGGTCGCGTCGAAGGTTGCCATCGCGCCCTTGAAGCCGGTGGTCGTCTTCTCGACCGTTGGACTGCCAAGCAGGTGGTCAAACGGCACGCGCGCATCCTGCAAGACAATCGCCGCCGTATCGCTGACGCGAATGCCCATCTTGTGCTCCAGTTTGGTCACTTTTACGCCTGGCGTGCCAGCCTCGACCACAAAAGCCCGCATCCCGGCCCGGCCAGCCGTCGGGTCAATGGTTGCCCAAACGACAATGAAGCCCTTGCCGAAATTCTCATCCGGCACAAAAGCCTTGTGCCCGGCGGTGACGAAAATCTTCTCGCCATTCAGTACCCACTCGTTGGTCTTTTCGTCCAAAACCGCCGTAGCGCGAATGGCGGAAGTGTCCGACCCGGCTTGCGGCTCGGTCATGCACATCGCGGCAAAGGTCGGCTTCTCATCGGCAAAACGCGCCAGGAACTTGGCCTTCTGCTCTGGCGTGCCAGCCGCCTGGACTGCCGCCGCGCCCAATCCGCCACCAGGGGTAATCAGGTACATGCCCACATCGCCCCACGAGAGCATCTCCAGCATCGAGGCCAGCGATTGATAAGCAATCGGCGGGTGCTTGGGCTTTCCCTCACCCCCTGCCCCCTCTCCTGCCGGGCGAGGGGCTTTTTCCTGCGGCGCCAGCGACCCGGCCCCGGTCGAGCGCATGGCGGTGTGCATAAATTCGATATAGCCATACGGAATCGCGTGCTCGTTCTCGTCCATCTCGCGCGAAACCGGGCGCATCATGTTATCGGCTACCGTTTGCAGCATGTAGCGCATGTTATTAATCGGTTTTGGGGGTTCAAATTCGATGGTCATGGTTTTCTCTCCTTATCGTGTCATTGCGAGTGAGCGCTCTTTGCGAACGAAGCAATCCCCGGTTTAGCGGAGATTGCTTCGAGGCTTCGGCTACAGCGCAAAAACCGCGCTTTCGCTCCGCCTCTCGCAATGACATCAGACAATCGCCAATCCGGTAAACGTCGCAAAGCCGCGCCCGTTGCGCATCCACATTTCCACCGGGTACTCGCGGATGTAGCCGTGACCGCCCAAAATCTGCACGGCGCGGTCAGTGACCATCATCACCATATCGGCAGCGCCGGTGGCAGCCAGGTAGGCGTGGGTAAAAGCCTCGTCCTTGCCAGCATCCAGCATCCAGGCGGCTTCCCAGGTCAGCAGACGGCTGGCTTCAATTTCGGTCGCCATCTCGGCCAGCATGAAGGCAATCGCCTGCTTTTGAGCAATCTTGACGCCAAACGCCTGGCGCTCTTTGGCGTAATCGCGGGCGTATTCAAAGGCGGCATTGGCAACCCCCACCGCAAGCGCGGCATTGGCGACCCGCATCCCGGCCAGAACGGGGGCAAAATCCCCTTCCAATAAGTGAGATTGGGGGACTTTTACGTTCTCGAGCGTGACCCGATAAAGCGGCAGAGCGTTCAGGCTCATGAATTTTTCCGGCTCGGATACGCTCAACCCGGCGCTTGTCCCCGGGACGATGAAGCCTTTGGTGGCCCCGTCGAGGCTGGCATAGACCACCAGCGCCTCGGCATCCGCCGCGAACGGCACCATCGTCTTGACGCCGTTCAAGACAAAATCCTGCCCTTCGGCGTGGGCGGTGGTCTTGAGTTCGTTCGGGTCGAAGTCGAAAGACGGCTCAATCAGCGCGCCGCTGAATTTGTGATAATCGCCCTCGATGACCGGCGCAATCCATTCCTGCTTTTGCGCCTCGCTGCCCGCCAGCAGGATGGGCATGGCAAACAAGCCGGGCACCATGACCGCCAGCGTGCCCGCCAGGTCGCCCCAGGCCATCTCCTCGGCGGCCAGCACGCCCGTCACTGCCGAGCGTTCGCCAAAGCCGCCATACGCTTCGGGGATGGAGGCTTGCAAGACGCCCAGTTCCCAGCCTTTGCTGAGCAGTTTCTTCGGCAGGGACTTGCTTTCCTCCGCATCCCGCCCCGCCGGACGCAGGTCACCCTTTGCATAGCGGCTGACCGCGTCGATAAGCATTTGTTGCTCTTCGTTGGGTTCAAAAGAATACATCGTTCCTCCTTTGTCAGACGGACTCCAAAGTCTCCCGACTTTGGAGAAATGACAGCATCAATTTTCAACATCTGGAGACGTTGGCCTGCGAATACCTTCCAAAAACATCTCTGAAAAATGGTCGGCAATTTGCTCCGGGGAGAGTGCGCCGTTCGGACGGTACCAGGTTATCGTCCAGTTGAGAACGCCGAGCAGCCCGCGCACAGTCATCGGCACATCGGGGCAGTCGAAAATCCCGGCGGCGTTGCCCTCCCGAATCAAATCGCGCCACATGCCCTCGAAGTTATCTCGAATGGGAATGTGGCGCGTTTTCAGTTCTTCGCTCAGGGAGCGGTGCTCCATCAGCAGGACGGCGGTTACATCCAGATTGTCGGTCATAACCTGCAAGTAGGAACGCATTGCCAGGCGCAGTTTTTCATCGGCGGGCACATCCTGCGCCATAACGGCCTTCATGCCCTCGCTCAACATCGCCAGAGCGCGGTCGAGCAATTCGAGCAGGATTTCCTGCTTGCTGGCAACGTGATGGTACAGGCTGGCTTTTTGCAGGTTGACCGCTTCGGCGATATCGGCCATTGAAGCGCCATGAAAGCCCTTCTGGCGAAACACCTGGGCGGCGGCAATTAGAATATCATCACGAGTCATCGTCTCTCCCTACCGAACGGTCGGTAGGGATATAATACCCGAGGAAGAGTGAAGAGTCAAGAAAAAAGATTGAGCGCTCTGGCTGTATAATGAATATGTCCAATTCAAACATGGGGGCAGCCAGAAGCGTAAACACAGAGGCGTGAAACCATGAGCGTTCTTTCAAACAACCCGGGCCCGTTTACAAAAATTGAGCTTTGCCCCAACATAGAAACAATCGGCATTCTTGTTAGCGGGCAAAACCTGCCGACCAGCGCCAGCCTGTCTTATCGCCCCCTCGGGCAAGAAGCGTGGCGCGCCGGGCATCCCCTGATGCGCATCAGCGATGGACGGCTGGCGGGCAGCCTGTTCGGCTTGCAAGAACAAACCGAATACCAGCTGCGAGTCAGCGCCGGGTCATCTGAAATTCAGGCACAGGCCACAACCCAGCCTGAAGCGCTGGAATTTATGCCCACAAAAATCTTGCATGTCAATGCCAGGGCTGCGGCAGGGGGCACCGGGGCCGAAAATGCCCCTTTCCGCAGCATTCAGGAGGCGCTCAACCAGGCCGAACCCGGCACGCAGGTGCTGGTAGCCGATGGAATCTACTCCGAAGCGCTTACCTTTCCGCGCTCGGGATTGCCCGGGCAGTGGATTCAGGTGCGGGCGGCGGGTAATGTTGCCGTGCTCGATAGCGCCGAATGGCTTGACCCCAAAGCCTGGAAGGCAGACGGCAACAAAATCTGGTTTAACAAATTGGGGCGGCCGCTCACCTATCTGGCCCGCAACCGCATTCGTTTCTATCACTATGAAACGCTCTCAGGTCTCAGGCAGTCCAGGGGCTGGGGCGGTGTGAGTATCCCTGAAGGTTGGTTTTATGACCCCAGAAGCGGCAGATTGTATATACGCAGTCTGAGCGACCCTGGCAAACAAACCTGGCAGGCCCCGCGCCTGAACCATGCCTTCAGTATCAGCGGGCGCGATTGGATTTGGATTGAAGGATTTGAAATTCGTTTTTATGGCGCCAGCGCCGGGGGCTGCGGCATTGCCGCGACCAACGCCTCGCACCTGGTCATCCGAAAAAATAAAATTCACAACCTCCAACTGGGCATTTTTGTCAATTGGAATGGCAGCCCGGGCCAGGGCAACGATACCCGCATCGAAGAGAACGAGATTTTTGACCCGCCGGTCAATGAATGGCCCTGGGCGGCAGTCAAAGGCAGCAGCATGGAAGGCAGCGGCATCGTGCTGCGCGGCCACATCGGGGCAATTGTGCGCAAAAACGAGGTTCATCACTACTTTAACGGAATTTACACCGGCTCTTCGGCAGCCCTGCAAAACCCGGAGGTTGCCCTGGACGCCGATATCTACCAGAATTACATCCACCATATCAGCGACGACGGCCTTGAACCGGAGGGAACCTGCATCAATCAGCGTTTTCGCAGCAATGTGCTCGACCGTGTCCTGGTCGGGATTTCGATAGCGCCAGTCACCCGCGGGCCGGTTTGGGCGTTACGGAACATTATCAGCAATTTCAGCGGCACCAGTTTCAAGTGGGCCCGCGACACGAGTGGGATTGTCCTGCTGTATCACAACACCTGCTGGACGAATGCCGCCAATATTAGCGCCATGAGCCTGATTACCCCCATCCGCAACACCCTGCTGCGCAACAACATTTTCCAGGCCAATGGCTACGCCTGCGAATCAAACCGCAGCGGGTCGGTTAATAACAGTTGGAACTATAACAACTGGTACAGCACCCGCCCGGCCAATAGTTTTGTGTTCAAATGGGAAAACCTGAATTACCGCAGTCTGGCCCTGCTATGCGCGGCCATCGGGATGGAATGCAACGGGCACGGCAATCCGCCAGGGCTGGTCAACCCGGCTGACGGAGATTTCAGACTGGCGGCAGGCAGCCCCAACATTGACAGGGGAATCCCTATCGCGGGCATCAACGATGATTTTCGAGGCCGCGCGCCCGATATTGGGGCGGTCGAATTTACACCAGAATGAAAACAGGAATGCGCTGAAATGAACAACTCTCCCCTTGGACGCCGGAGCTTCTTGAAATTGCTCGGCGGCGCGCTTGGGCTGGGCGGATTATCCTACTACCTGGGTCTGAACAGCCGTTTTGAGCCGCCTGCCCCAAACCCGATGCCGGCTTACCTGGATGCCGGTCTAGCCTTTCCAGCCTTTCGAGGCCCTTACCTGCAACAAGAGGCCCGCCTGACGGCTCTCTTGTTCGAGGCCGATCCATCAGCACTGGATACCCTGTGTGCCCAGACTGTGAACGCGGTCAGCAACGCGCCTTTTGAATATCGGCCAATCTTATCGGGGGTCTTGCTGGTATATGCTGAGATGCTGGTTGGCTCGCTCGACGAGCGCGATGCCCAGGTGGGCCTGATTCCAGAGCGCGAGGCCGGGTTCTGGATGTTGACCGTTGCGATGCAGAAAACTGCTCTTGGGCCAGTGCCGCATCACCTGGCCTGGCACATCCCCTATCTGCTGGTAGACGAGAGCAATGCGATTGCGACAGGCCGCGAGGTGTACGGATTCAACAAACAAGCCGCGACCTTCACCCCCAACAGCAGTTCGCAGACACCCGGGGTAAGTGTGGAAGTGCTTGGGTTCGAGCGCTTTGGACCGACCGCCATCGCCCAAAAAGAACATCTGCTGACGGTGACGCTGCCCGGCCTGGCGGCCCGGGGGTCGGACTGGGCCAATTGGTCAGAGGCCCAGGCCGAGGTGCGGAACGCGCTCCCCGCCCGCCTGCGAAACGACCTCGAAGACGGTCTGCTCGCTTTCGCAGCCCAGGCCGCCTTGCAAGACATCCCGCTGGTCTTTCTGAAGCAGTTTCGAGATGCGGGCCAGACCCGGCAGGCCTGCTTTCAACAAGTTGTTGAAGCCCCCATTGAACTGCGGACGTTTCGCGGCGGCGGTTTTTTCGACCAGCCAGCCGGGATGACCCTGCGCGGGCTGGATAGTCACCCCCTGGCGCGCCTGTTGGGACTGCAAGCCAGCCAGACCTCCACCCTGGGCGCCTGGCTGGATGTAGATTTTGTGCTCGGAGCAGGAACCACAGAATCAGCCCCAAAATGACAAAATCATGTGGCTGGCTGTAAGGCGGATTTCGGGATGTTGGCGGGCAAACACACGCAGACGGGGCCAGTG
>CAZNCT010000020.1:30604-33524 GCA_964571615.1 uncultured Anaerolinea sp.
GTGCGCGATTGCGGTCAATATCCACCCCGGCATCGCCAACGTGAAAGTGCCAGCCACCCGGGGTTTGGATGGCAACGCCGCAGTGTCCGCGCGTGTGGCCGAAGAGCGGCACCAGCCACACCTGGGGCGAGAACGGTAAGCGGACGGCGTCAAAATCGAACCACTTTTCAGGGCCTGCTTCATAAAAAGCCCAATTGCGCACCGACCGAATGTGCCGCCGGATATACGCCAGTTCAAAAAGATTGCGGGGCCCCTTGAGAAAGGCTTCGTATTCATGCCGATGAACATGCACCGTTGCACCAGGAAAATCTGGCAGACCGCCGCAGTGGTCAAAGTGCATGTGGGTGAGAATGATGTGACGCACGTCTTCAGGTTGAAATCCAAGCCGCCGAACCTGATGGATAGCCGCTTGCTGTGAGTCGAAGGGCATTTCGGTCAGGATGCGAAAGAGTTGGGTGATTCCGGTCGGGTGGGCATAGTCATCTAGCCCTGGGCCGGTATCCACCAGAACCAGACCGGCATCGGTTTCAATCAGCAGGCACAAAAGCCCGGTTTTCATGTTTCCCAGGCGAGAATTGCAGGTAAAGCCGTTCAGCAGGTGAATGCTCACAACATTAGTATACAAAAAACCAGCGCTTACGCGCTGGTTTGAATGCTTTATCTTGGAGATGCTTACACCAGCATCCGCACCGGCTCTTCGAGGTACTTCGCCAGAGCCTGCATGAACTGGGCGGCTTCGGCCCCATCGCTGACGCGATGGTCAACCGAGATGGTGGCTTTCATGCGCCAACCAACCTTGATTTGGCCGTTCTCGACCACCGGGGTTTCTTTGGCAGAAGCAATCGCCAGGATGGCCGCTTCGGGCGGGTTGATGATGGCGATAAACTCCTCGACATCGTACATGCCCAGGTTGGAGGTCGAGAAGGTCGAGCCGTCCACATCCTCAGGCTTGACCTTGCCCTCGCGGGCGCGCGCCGCCATGGCCTTGATTTCGCTCGAAATGACGCGCAGGGGCTTCTGGTCGGTATCTTTGACCACCACCGTCATCAGGCCGCCGGGGACAGTCACCGCCACGCCGACATTTACCTGCCCCTTGCGGATAATCTGGTCACCGCTAAGGGTGGCGTTCAGGTTGGGGAACTCGCGCAAGGCCAGCGCCACCGCTTTGACGATGAAATCATTCACGGATAGTTTCTCGCCATCCGGCAGGTACCCATTGACCTGCTTGCGCAGTTCCATCAGCGCTTCCATCTTGTACTCATGGGTAACGTAGAAGTGCGGGATGGTGGTCTTCGACTCGACCAACCGGCGCCCGATGGCCTGGCGCAGTTTGGTGGTCGGGATGGATTCGTCGGCGGCAGCAACCACTGGCGATTGGTAACTGGTAACTGGCGAGGCCGGTTGCGCGCTGGCGACTGACGGCTGAACACTGGTCACTGCTGACTGATTGCTAAGCGCGGCCTCAACATCCCGCCGCACAATCCGCCCGCCGGGGCCGGTGCCAACCACCGCGCCGAGGTTGACGCCCTTGTCGCGGGCGATTTTCTTAGCGAGGGGCGAGGCTTTTACGGCGAGCGATTGGTCGGCGGCCTGGCCGGTTGTCCGGTTTTCCGGTTGTTCGGTTTCCGTCGCCGACTTCTGCTCACTGGACACTGGCGACTGGTTACTGGCCGCTGACGACTGATTACCGGATACTTCAACCTTCTCCCCCTCCGCGCCGACAACCGCAATCGGGTCATTGACCGGAACGCTGGTGCCAGGGTCTACCAGGTGCTGTAAAACCACGCCGCTGAAATGCGATTCAACTTCAACGGTGGCTTTGTCGGTTTCAATCTCGGCCAGCACTTCGCCTTTCTTGACCGGCTCGCCGACCTGTTTTACCCAACGGACGAGCACGCCCTCGGCCATATCGAAGCCGAGTTTGGGCATATTGATAATCTCAGCCATTACTTCAATACCTCCTTGACCGCCGCCACAATATCGGGCACTTGCGGCAGGGCGGCCTGTTCGAGCGCGCGGTTATAAGGCAGGGGCACTTCCTTTTGCGCCACGCGGATGATGGGGGCATCGACATAATCGAAGGCTTCTTCATAAATCCGGCTGACAACTTCTGCGCCGACGCCATAAGATTTCCAGCCTTCTTCAACCACCACCGCGCGATTAGTCTTTTTGAAAGACTCAAGCACCGGCTCCATATCGAGCGGGCGCAGGGTGCGCAAATCCACAATTTCGGCCTCAATGCCTTCTTTCGCCAGCTGGTCGGCGGCTTTCATCGAGAGTTCCAGGCCTTTACAATAAGTGACGATGGTCACGTCCTTGCCGGGGCGCTGGACAATCGATTTGCCAATCGGGGTCAGGTACTCGCCCTCCGGCACCTCGCCGCGCACCTGGTACATGGTGGCGTGTTCAATGAACAAAACCGGGTCATTCGAGCGGATGGCGCTCTTCAGCAAACCCTTGGCATCTGCCGGGGTGCCGGGACTGACCACCACCAGACCAGGGAAGTGCGCAAAAACCGCATCTGGCGTCTGCGAGTGCGTCGCGCCAAGCTGGCGTCCGCCGCCGCCCACCGCGCGGATGACCAGCGGAACCTGGAACTGTCCGCCGAACATGTAGCGCAGTTTGGGCGCCTGGTTGACAACATAATCCATCGCCGAGAAGGCGAAGTTAATCGTCATCAATTCCGCAACCGGGCGCTGTCCGACCATCGCCGCGCCAATCGCGCCACCCAGAATGGCGTTTTCAGCAATCGGCGTGTCTTTTACGCGCTCCGGGCCATATTTGTCATAAAAACCTTTGGTCACGGCATAGGTGCCGCCCCACACGCCCACTTCCTGCCCCATAATGAAGACAGCCGGGTCACGATCCATTTCTTCCATCAGTGCTTGCGAGATTGCCTCGCGCATGGTAATTCTAGCCA
>CAZNCT010000021.1:0-33407 GCA_964571615.1 uncultured Anaerolinea sp.
GCGATTGCTGCTCCTGGATTTGCTCCAGGATGGCAAGAAACCAGTAGAACTTGTAGGAATTGGTCACATCGCCAAAGCCGGCGGCGAGGTGTTCAACAGGCAATTGATAGGAGGAGGGCAAAGAAAACATCCAGTACGCTCTTTCAAATTGTTCCCACACAGGCAGAAATTAATATTTTCAAGTATAGCAGATGGGACGCCTGCAAAAACAGGTTGGGAAGTGCATAAAAAACAGCGCGGCTTGTTGATGATCAACAAGCCGCGCCATAAAGACCAGATCAATGACCCGATGTCGTTTTCCACTTTTGATACCAGCCGTAAAATGTCTGAGGCGCAACCACAGGGGTTCCATCGGGGGTGCTGCCGAACTGCTTTTGCAAGAATTCTTCCAGGTTCATATCGGCCGGGCGATGTTCCCAGGCCTGAACTGTTTCTTGCTGACGGCTTTGGGGAAACCGCGGCCGGCGTCCAGCTTTACGATTTTGCATGACAATTGTTTTTTGGGTGTTCATCGAAAAGTTCCTTGTTGTATTTATTTCGGGCAGCCATTTTACCAAAAGTTCAACAATTGCCAAGAGCACAGCTGCTGCAAACCCAAAATCGGTCACGATACCTTTCTTTTCGTTTTTCGAAAAATCGAGCCAACAGGATGAATGGCAGCACACCTCAAAAGACCGAAGAGCCCCGATTATCTTGTCAAAAGCAAACAACCAAACAAGATACCCATAAGCACAAGGATAACGATGCCAATAATGGCCAACACCCCTACCGCGCGCACCCAACTGAGTGACTTGGTGGCACGCAGTGCAATAACAATCAGTACCGCCTGGGCCAGGATGAGCATATAGCGGAGCACCATTCCCAACAAAAACGGAAACACTTCGAAGATGGCGTCACCAATATAGCCAGGCACAAGAATAGCGCCCAATAAGAAACCCAAAGGATTCGAATCGCCACTGCCGCCGAGCTTGTTTGCCAACCAGTTCACAATGGCAACGTTTATCTGAAAAAAGATGGGGGTCAAAAAGAGGGCAAATAAACCCGTCAGAATATAGAACAACACAAAAAGGCTATCGTCACCCGCTAAAGATGATCCAGCCCGGAACGCATCCTTAAAATCATCATGAACAAATTGACCACCGCTCAACCAATAGAGCAAACCCGGAAAAAGAATCGTGATGGCAACAGCAACGACCATCCAAACTGTTGCCCTGGCAGTTGTAGCATTGTCCAGGCTTGAGAGAAATTGGTATGTTTTCAATTAAGGCGAGAAATACGTGAGCCACAAAACCCGGTACCAGGGCAATTTTTTAACTTCAACTTGTTCAGATGATACTTCTTCCATAAAAGCCTCCCGCGAGTCAAGAATTGACTCTTATTTTGACAAATTTACAATTCAATTTCCAGTGCCATCCATCACTTTTTCCTGGCACCATCCCTCGATTTCGCCGCGCTGGTCGAAATAAATACTTTTCAACATCAGCCAGACCGGTAGTTTCGTTGTATATTAATAGGAGACTTTTTTGCATCAAACACGATCAGGCCCGTTGGAGGGACCAATGATGGACAAAAAACCAGACCACTATATTTACGTCGGCCCACAAGGGACATTGGCGCCCAGTACGTCCGGGTCGGTTTCCACAATCAGCTCGATCGATGCCATTTTTGCGCAAATGGCAAAAGAAAACAGCCAGCAGATGGTCATCTACTTCCACGGCGGCATGGTTTCCCGTGAATCAGGCGAAAAAACCGCCGGCGACCTCGACCCGATGTTTCGGAAGATCGGGGCCCAGCCGGTCTTTTTTATCTGGGAAACCGATGCCCTGACTACCATCCGCCAGAACCTGCTTGAGCTGATGTCCTCCGAGTTTGTCAAAAACCTGTTGAAGTATGTTCTGAGCCAGGTCGTCAAGCGCTGGATCGGGGCCGATGTGCTCGGCAAAGGGCCGGGTGAGACGATGACCCTCGAGGAAATCGAAGCGGAACTGGCTCAGGAGCGTCCCTTCGATCACCTGGCGCAGGCTTCAGACCGGCTGGGCGGCGCAAAAGGCGGCCCGGAGCCAATCACAGAGGAAACCCTGGCCGAAGCCCAATCCGAAATGGAAATCGAGCTCGCTATGTTAATGGGCCAGAACACCGATGAACTCGAATCGGCCCTGATCGCCGAGGCAGACAATGAACTGCTCTCTGAAGCAATTCGCAAGGAGGCAGCCGATGCGGACGCCAAAGGGTTCGACTTGCTGGCCCTGGTCGGGTTGGCGGTCAAGGTCAGCCTGCAGGTGCTCAAACGCTACAAAGACGGACTGGATCACGGCCCGTACCCGACCACCGTGGAAGAACTGCTCCGCGCAGTCGGCCTGGACAAAGTCGGCAAATTCCTGTGGGACTCGATGAAAGACAAGGCCGAGGCGATGTGGCGACCCAACCTTGACCCGCTGCCATCCAACCCCAAAGACATCCGGGCCGGAGCCTATTTCCTGGCGTGCCTGGCCTCCTATGCCAAAGACCATCCCGATTTCAAAGTCGACCTGGTGGGGCATTCAGCCGGTTCGATTGTCATCTGCCATTTGCTCGAGACCGCCGCCGCGCATTATCCCGAGCTTCGTTTTGGCCGCATCGCCCTGCTGGCGCCAGCCGCCCGCATGGACCTGTTCGCAAAAGCGATTGTCAGCCATCCTGAACGCTTTGAACAGCTGCGCATGTACACCATGAAAGACGAACTCGAAGTCAAAGATGCCATTGCCGGCCCAATCTACCCGCTCTCGCTGGTCTTCTTTGTATCGGGGGCGCTGGAAGAAGACTCGGCAACACCCCTGTGCGGATTGGCCCGCCACCTGACCAGCCCCCGGCCAACTGCCGCCGAAGAAGTCTTGCAGGCATATCGCTATATGAATGCGCCAGGCGAAGCGCGGCTTGTGCTTTCGATTACCGAAGCCTCGGCTCTGCCCGGCTTGCGCTGCAATGCGCGCCATCACGGCGATTTCGACAATCTCAAGATCAGGGATGAAGAAACCGGGGAAGAAGAAAAAGTGCCCGGCGAAACCATCCCGAGCCTGCAAGTCTTTTTCAATCGCGCGTCCTAACCTGCTGCCGGAAGGGAGGCCCTTATGCCCAATGCCCAGCCCAATGACTACGCCCTGGTGATCGGCGTGGAAGAATACCCGAACTACAAATCGCTGAAAGGCCCGGTGACCGATGCCGAACGCTTCGCCGCCTGGCTGACCGACCCCGACAAAGGCGGCCTGCCGGAAGCGAACTGCCAGCTTTTGCTCAACCCGGATTTCCCGGTTGGCGAAATCACCATGCGCCTGTCCTTGATCCTGAACCAGGTCGATCTCGCCCGCGCCCAGGGCCAGGCCCCGCGCCGCTTTTACCTGTATTTCAGCGGACACGGACAATCCTCGCGCATCGACCAGGTCAACCTGTGCCTGAAGATGTGGTCATCCAGTACGCTTTCGCGCCTGGCGCTCTCCGCCCCAGACTGCTGGAACGAGATGGTCAACTGCGCCGGCTTTGCCGAAGTGGCGGTTTTCCTGGATTGCTGCCGGGTCTGGGTGGCCAGCGCGGGCGGGATGCCGCCAGGAGTCAACTGCCCAATTCCCAAGCCCTCCGCTTCCGGCACGCGCTTTTTCCGGGCCTATTCTTCAGAATTCCTGAAAAAATCTTTCGAAGGCGCAGAATCCGATGAAATCTACAGCGGATTTTTCACGCGTACCCTGCTGCAGGCCCTGGATGGCGCGGCCGCCATGTCTCCGGGCGAAGCCATCACCCAGGAAGCCCTCAAGGCCTACCTGGAAGCCGAAGTACCGCGCCTGTCTAAACAGGAAAAGGATGTCGTGCAGCAGCCGGTGATCGAAGCCAACTTGAACCCCGGCACCGTGTTCGGCGGCGGCAGCCTGCCCGGTCACTATCAATTGCAGATCGAATTTAGCCCCGGACGCACCGGCCCGATTGTGCTGGTGCATCCTGATAACAGCGAAAGCCCCTGCCCGGACTGGCAAAACCCGTGGCACCTGGATTTGCGCAAAGGCGTTTACCTGCTGCTCGATCAGGGTGGGAGCGAACCGGCTGAGAAAACCATCCGCCTGAAGGAGGATACCCATGTCAGCTTCTGACCAACGCCAGATGGCCTCCCTGGAATTGCGCTTCCAGCTTCCCGCAGGGGTGGACCCGGCTGACCTGCGCTTTTCAATTTATGACGGCTGGGAAAACCTGTTGCCCGAATGGGACAAACGCACGCTTGAAGACCCCGACGCGGCAAACGTCGATCTACCGGAGGGGCTTTACACCGTCCGTTGGGAGTACGCGGGCGGGATGAAGGAAAAAGTTGTGCGTCTGCCGCAGCAGCAGCATTTGGAGGTATCCTTCCTGCTTGAAACCGCGGCCCCGGTGCCCGGCGCAGCGGACACCCATGAATATTATTCCCACATGAACGGCACTGTATCATGGAACGAGGCGACCGGCGAGCCCCTGGGATCTCCCAACGAGATCGACAGCCGCCTGCACCTGCTTTTGCGGGCACACAGCCGCGAAGCATACCGCGGTGAAGACCTGGCCGAAGGACTGCGCCTGCTGGACGAGAACCTGAACCCGCTTTTTGAACTACGCGACCGCTCTCGTCTGGATACCCAGTTTGGCTCGTTGCTATGTTCGCTCCCGGCGGCTTCAGGTCGCTATTTCCTGGAATTTGCAGGCGGACCAGGCAAGCCGCCGCGCCTGTTCCCAATTCACCTGTTCAGGCATTGGCAAACCCGGCTTTTCCTGTTTTACCAGGCATCTCAGCCAGATTTTGCCAGCGCTTCCCTTTCGCTGGTAAGACTGGACTACAACGATGCTTACGAAGGCGCCCGTGAGGAACGCTTCCGGGTCAATGCCGCCCTGGACATGGCCCTGGATGGACTTCAAAACAATCGCCTGGAACTGCCGCGCGAGATCGAACGAACCCTGCTTTACGGGAAGTTTGACAACCCGATGATGGGGCTGCTGGGAGCGCATTATCTCCTCCAGCACCCGCGTGGAACCGAAGAACAGGAATTGCGCGACCAAAACATGACAGGAATCGTGCTCGGGAATCTCAATTACCTGCTGCCTGATTCGCCAGATGTGGCCGCCCTGCGCTTCAAAACCGCCATTCGCTTTGGATTTCCCATGCCGGACCAGCCGGTGGGCAAACTGCCGCTCCTGCGTGCCAGCCTGGAAGCCCTGTTGGAAGCGGACAGTGAATCGGTTGTTGCGGTGGAGGGTGGCAGCCTGGTGGAAGCCCTGGCAGCCACCCTGTACTACGACTCACCCTGGGCCACCTTCCGCCCGCTGGAGCCGGATCGCGCCAAAGAACCGCCTGAGACCGGACTGGAATCTTGGAGCACAAAAAGTCCATCCTTTGACACGCCCCGGGGAGTGGAAAAAGAACCGCTGGTTGAGGAGGACTGGCTGTCCAACAGCATCCGCGAGGCCCTGGAGATGACCGCCCGCCAAACCGGGCAGGAACCAGACTGGAGCCGCCTGGCTACCAGCCTGGGCGTGCCGTATCGAAAAATGCTGCGCGCGGTAGAGCAGGTCAAAATTCAGGTCGGCGGTACCGGGAATGTACAGGTTGACCAAATCCGGGCCAGGAACGCGCAGGTTGGCGGCAGCGGCAATACGCAGGTCAACGCCGGGAAAATCGAAAGTGGAGACATAACAGTTGGAGACATTAACGGCGGCACAGGGATTGCCATTGGCAGGAACATCAGCCAGCAAATCCACATCACCCGCGGCGCGTCGCTGGATGAGATTGCGCAGGCCTTTGCGACCTTGCAGCAGGCCATGCAGAAAATGCCGGATGGGCCTGAAAAGAGCATGGCCCAAACCGCCGTGGATGGTCTCAAGACCGAGGCAACAAAAGGCGACCAGGTTCGTGAAAGTGATGTCGAAAAATGGCTGGCGTTTTTGCTGAATGCCGCCCCCGACATCTGGGAAGTGGCTGTGGATACCTTTGCCAACCCGATCAAGGGCCTGGGAACGGTCTTCCAGAAGGTGGCACAACGCGCAAAAGCAGGCAAAGGGAAGTAGCGGAATGGAAGAAACCAACGGATTACTGGAGATATTAAACGAAATCATCGCTGCTGAACCTGCGTTGCAGGCAAAACTCCAGCCGCTTCTTGACCAGGCCAGGGCAACCGGGGGGAATATCGCTACCGGGAATATTTCCAACGCAATGGGCGTCACAATCGGGCATAACAACCGGGTATTACAAATCATCAAGAACTATTCTGGTGACATTTCGGATACGTTACTGCTGCGCTTGGTAACGGTCCTGGAGCGGGTCGAGCAAGCCGGGGCCGGAAATGAAGGTGTGCTGGTCACGCCAACCTGGCCAAAAGGGAAATCGCCCTTCCCCGGTTTAAATGCTTTTGGCCCGGAGGATGCGCCAGTCTTTTTCGGACGCGAAGTGGAGACCGAACACCTGCTGGTGCGCCTGGCCAACCCCAGGTGCCGCTTCCTGGTCGTGATGGGTGCTTCGGGTTCGGGCAAATCTTCACTGGTGAGTGCCGGATTGCTACCGAAGTTAAGTAAAGGTGCATTGCCCGGCAGCGAGGCCTGGCCGGTGTTACGCTTCAGCCCGGATGCGCTGGGCAACGGCGACCCGTTCACGGCGCTGACCAGCGTACTGAAGGAATCTCCTTTTCGCCTGACCCCGCACGAGACCCGGCAGCGTTTGCTTGAAAGCCAGACCGGGCTGCGGGAATTGCTCGAGCAGCACCTGGCCGGGCAGCCCGAACCGGTACAGGTGCTGCTGTTCATCGACCAGTTTGAAGAGTTGTTCACGCGCGTTACGGATGCGGAATATCGCCAGAAATTCCTGGCCCTGCTCAATGAAGCGATTAACTCGCCACGGATCCTAACCCTCGTGACCATCCGCGATGATTTCTTCCATTATTTCGCCAAGTATCCCCTGCTCTCGCGCCTGGTCAACCGCAACGATAACAGCACCTACACTCTGAGCGTACCGAGCATGGTGGAACTGTATGAGATGATTGTGGGCCCGGCGCGGGTGGCCGGGTTGCAGTTTGAGAACGGACTGGTGCGCCAAATCTTGGGGGATACCGGCAACAATCCCGGCGCGCTGGCCTTGATGGCTTATGCCCTTGACCAGCTTTTCAATGCCGCTGGAAGAACGGGTGAATTGACCTGTTCCGCTTATCAATCTTTTGGCGGCGTCCAAGGCGCCATCGGCACGCGCGCCCAGGAAGTTTTCGACAGACTCTCAAAAGAAGCACAGGACAACCTGCCAATTGTTTTCAGCCACCTGCTGGAAGTGGATGAGAGCGGCACAGCCACCCGCAAACGCGCACCACTCGCGCGCGTGGAACAGGATGAAGCCTGCCGTGAACTGGTCCAGGCTCTGGTGGAGGCGCGCCTGCTGGTGACCTCGCGCGGCGCAGGCGACCAGGCGCTGCTGGAAGTGGCGCACGAGGCCCTCTTCCGCAGCTGGCCGGCCCTGAAAGCCTGGATCGAGACCGTCCAGGATGACCTGATCCTGCTGCGCCAGGTGCGCGCGGCAGCGGCTTTGTGGCAAAAACACGCCAGCCAGCCAGCCTACCTGTGGCCGGATGAGCGCCTGCGCCCGGTATACGCCATGCGCGACCGTCTCAAGCCTGACCTGAACGCGAGTGAACAGGAATTTATTCGCCGGGAAGTGGAACGCCTGCTGGAAGAGATTGACAACCCCGCCACCAACCATCGCCGCCGCTCAGCCATCGGTGAACGATTGGATGCGCTGGGCGACCCGCGTCCGGGTGTCGGCCTGGTGCGCGGCATTTTGCCGCTGAACGCAGTCGAGAAAAAAGCCTACGCTCCCGAGGATTTGCGCCCCGGTGAAGTACGCCTGTGGGGCGAAAATCCTGAACACACCGGCCTGCCCGACCTGGTCTGGCTCTCCGTTCCGGGTGGTTCCATCCAAATCGAGAAGCAAATTGTTGCAGTCCAGCCCTTTTATATTGCCAAGTATCCCATCACTTACCGGCAGTTTCAGGCCTTTGTGGATGCGCTAGACGGATTCGCTGACCCGCTCTGGTGGCAAGGCCTGGCTGCAGATAGTAACCACAAAAGCAAGCCCGATGAACAGAATTTCCAATTCAACAATCACCCACGTGAAAACGTCTCGTGGTATGACGCAGTGGCCTTTTGTCTTTGGTTAAACAATCGGCTAGCCTGGCTAGCGCCTAGCACAGTGGACCATCTTGGAATACGGTTACCAACCGAATCGGAATGGCAATTGGCATGCACTAGCGGCCACACATATATCGCCCATCCCTGGGGTTTCAATTGGGATGGAACCAAGTCCAACACTAGCGAAAGTGGACTGGGACGCACTACAGCCTCGGGCATGTATCCGGCTGGCACAGCCAACTGTGGCTGCCTAGATATGATTGGCAATGTTTGGGAGTGGTGTCTGAATGAGTATGAACAACCACATAACATCGGACTTGCTGGTAGTTCTGTCCGAGTACTGCGTGGGGGTTCATGGTTTGACTATCGAGATCGTTCGCATGCTACTTATCGTGGCAAGAGCTATCCGCTTGCCAGGCTCAACTATGTTGGATTTCGGGCTGTTGTGTGCTCCTTAACAGCGAATTCCTGAATACATTTACTGCGTGCTAGGCCGCGCGACGACCCAACTGAACTCTGAAATTTAAACAGCCGCCTCGATAGAAGAAACCCATGCGCTTTCCTTTCAAATACATACTAATTGACGGACAGTGGTACACCGAAGACGATGACGGATACCAGAGCCCGGCCAGGCCGGAGTCATCCCTGGATGTTCTGGTGAATAATTCATGGCAAATGGGTGCCATTGAGCCAGGGCCTGATGGAAAATGGATGGTCACATCGCATGTAAGCTGGCAGGCCTGGGAACTTCAAGAAGGCCAGTGGGCCTTTTTCCGTCCGGGGCCGTATGATTGGGTTCATCCCCTGCGCCCATCGGGCAAGTGCTTCTGCGACGTATATCGAATAGAAGTGGATGCCCCCTATGAAGTCGAACTTGGCACCATCCTGATGGACCTGTCGATGGATGAACTTGGGCTTTATGAAGATGTGTTCTTCTGGGGGCGTTGAATTTCCCCGCTAAACCATGTCCACTATGCAGACACCTGGGGCTGCGTGAGCATGTCCTTGGTCAGCCGTTGCGTTGGAACGAACTCGAATAAAAATTTTTGGACTCGCCTGCGGCTGCGAGGTTACTTCTGAACAGATTCAGCGGATTAGAGAAGCACTGCGCAGTGTCCTTCAGGAGAGTTCAGCAACTCACAGAGATGGGGTACGCACCACAATCCGAAAACCAATACTGCTATTGCGGAAGCTAGGACCGTTCCTGTAGCGAAAGGTAGCGCGCGCGTAGCCTTGATAGTAGCGCCACGAACCGCCACGCACCACCCGAAGGTTGGAGCCTGCCAGGCCTATGTTTTGGGGATTGTCATACTCATTTAGGCACCATTCCCAAACATTGCCACTTAGATCCAATACCCCATAGGGCGAAGCACCCAGTGGAAAAATACCCACAGCGCTGGCTTGTCCAATTCCTATTTCATCGGTGTTCCCCTTCGACGAATCGAAGGTTTTTCCATAAGGATAATCTAGCCCATGCGGACCACGCGCAGCCTTTTCCCATTCCCATTCGGTCGGTAGACTGATGACACAACCCGCCTGCCCGGCCAATGTTCCAGGCAAAAGTTCTGGATACTGGCGGGTCTGTTCCGTTAACCAGCGGCAAAAAGCAACCGCGTCATACCACGAAACTTTTTCTCGCGGGTGGTTGCTAAACTTAAAAGCCTGCTCGCCCGGTACAAGCCGGTGGTCATCATCAGCTGACAATCCCTGCCACCAGTCCGGGTTTGCAAACCCCTGCGGATCGTCCAGAAAAATCTGGAACTGGGCAAATGTCACCGGGTAACGGGCCATGTAAAAGAGCCGCTCGGAACGTTTTTCCTTTTCCTGATAGATGAAGTCCCCGGCAAGAATCTCGACCCAGTCTAAGTCGGGCAGGACCATCCCTGCGACCGAAATGACACTCACCCCTTTGCGGTTGTCAAGCGGCGCGTCACCCAGGCGCAATCGCCCCAGGGCGCGGCCAACCGCAGCGCGCGCTCTGGGGGATGGGTTGCGTTTCAAATCTGTCAGTCGCGGCATCCAGCGCTCACGCAATCCTGCCAATTTTCCCCGGGGGTAGTAAGCGCCGCTTTCGGCAATGCAGCGCGCAGCCATTTCTGGTTGCGCATCTGCCAGCCATTCCACCACCGGCGTGCAGTCATCACTGTACAGTCCGGCCAGGATGGTAAGGGTCTCTTCCCACCCCTGTGGCTCCCACCACTTTTCCACAGGAAAGAGCGTTTCGGCCTTTGTGCTTTCTATCAGATTTTGTAAGCGGTGGGCAGCAAAATACTCCTGCAGTAACTGGTGAGTAAAGCGCACTTGGTCATTGTCTACAGCCAGCAGACTGGCGCTACATGCATGATATAAAACCTGCTCATCCTTCAAGGATTTTTTCACCTGAACGCTACTAAATGCTGTGCCTTCTCCTTTGACTTGCATGGTATAAGCCAGTTTCGCCAAGTGATCCTTGAGTTCGCTAGCTTGTGTTTGCATGAGTTGCTCCCGCTTTTCAAGCAGGTAATCAATGAAATTTTGGAACAGCAGCCCACGGTTGGGCGGTAGCTCGCCAGCCTGGGTGAAAACCTTCGTAATCATGTACAGCATGTAGGGATTGGCCGCCAGTGCCATCATGCTGCGCTGACGATTGCGTACGTTCACCCGCCAGACTTTGTCATCCTGCTCAGACGTAAGGCTGTATACATTAGGGCTTTTGCGGGGGATATCTTCGGAAGTAAAGAAAAAATCTAACGAAACCCCGGCCTGCTCCCATTTTTGCCAAACCTTTTCTACTTCTATGCCACCAGCAAGTTGCCAAAACAATTCGTTACCCTTGCCGGATTCATTGATATAGGCATTCACAAAATGTTTAATGCGCAACGGGTCAAGCGGCTGGATGATGACGCGCCCAGGCAGATCCAGGGAGAGCTGGTTGGTTGAGGCTGATTGGCGGCAGGCCATCAGCAGGTTTTCCCGGCGGCAGTGCGCAAGCAAATCACGTATCTCGCGCAGGTTGGCCTCACGGTGTGCGGCAGTCATTTCATTCAAGCCATCCAGCAGAAAGAGCAGGCGATTTTCTCTAAGGAGGTCTTCGTAATAGGCGCCCAGGAAACCTAACTGACTTTTGATTCCTTGCTGCAGCCCGGCTCCACCCAATGAACCCAAGCGCACCAAAACCGGCAAGGGAGCACGAGGGTCTTCCTTGGCCTCGAGCGCATGGTCCGAAAGGATTTTCCACAACGTGGTGGTCTTGCCTGCGCCCGGGTCGCCCAAAATCACCAGTTGGCGCATCTCTTCCAGCGCCGGGGTGATATCCGCCTGATAATGCCGGGGTTTGGCCTGCTCCGGGTAGGTTTGAGCGGGCCGGATGCGGTCAAACTTCTCCCCCAAATAGCCCACATCAATAGTGGTGGGGGTGGTTCTCATCTGTACCCCAAGCGCGGCCTGTTCCCTCGGCACGCGTAACTGGCCAACCCCGGCCATCGGGGTATAGATATCCTGCCAGACACTGTGCTCCAGCAGCAGGCTGTCTAGATAGCGCAGTTCCAATGTGCGGCGCTCTGGTGTGGGCGCTTCGCTGCGCGTTTCCGCAGGCGCAGGCAGTGAGGCCAGCAGTTGCCCGATGCCGGCATCCAGGTCTGGATAGCCTCGCACGACATTGGTGGCCAGCAGGATGGTCGGGATTTCACTGGCATCCACCTGGATTGGGATGATGAGTTTGCCGCGCCGTTTGGCGTGGAGATACTCGATCTGCACCCATTCGCTCTTCTGGGATGTTTCTGAAACTACCGTCACTAGGGCGTAACTGCGTTCCACCCCGGTTTCGATCGACTTGATCCATTCCTCGCCGCCCTTGATGGCGGTCAGGTCCTGCCAGACCAGGTGCCCGGCCTGCTCCAGGGCGCGGCGAATGCGTAGGGCGGCTTCCATGTCTGCGCGGGTATAACTCAGGAAAATATGTCCACCCTGGCTTTGTTCCACAACCTGGCGCACCTCCAGGTGCGAGGCGGCCCACTGTCTTTGCACACTTTCCAACGGTTGGCGCACTGCCGGTGGCAGCGCCTGGTTGCTGATAATGATATTGATGTCGTGCCCGATGGCTACCGCGGTTGAACCGCTGATGTCCCCCACCGTGATGGCGCCACCACGAGTCGCCAGCGTCCGCAGGGCGGTTTCCAACTGCTCAAGGTGATCCAGCAAATGTCCGTTGTTGCTCTGGGACGCAAAATGCTTAATCGCCGCGAGCGATTGTTCGGTTTGTTGGATGAGGGTAAGGTCGGTCATCGCTTGAAGTGTCCTGTGTTCCCTGGTTCAGCATGATGCCAATGATGATTCAATTTTACACGAAGTATGACATCGTTTAGTCCAAAAGAATCAAAGGCTGTTTCGGGAAACAAGGCACAACCAGCAAACCTACAACCTCCCCCCGGACTGCATCGCTCCCCACAAAATGGTGGGGAGTTTTCCGTAGTCCAGCCAGGTTTGCAGCAGCACGGCCTCGGTCTGGCGCAGCGCCGGCGGATTTGCCCGCAAGACCCGAATGGCCCAGGGCTTGCCGAGCACCAGGAAAACCAGGCGGACCTGGTGGCAGCGCGCATATTCTGAAGCCCGCTTGAAGCGCAGCCCCATCCTGCGCAGGAAGGCGTCCACCTGCCGGGGTTTGCTGCCGCCCTGTACCTCGACCCACACAAGCGTCTCCTGGCTGTCAATCCGCGCCCAAACCAGCGCATCCGGGATGACGCGATAGCCGGGGATGCCGACTTCGCTCCAGCCGCCCAGCACTTCGGCCTGGCCGCTGCTCTGTATCCAGGCCGGCGCAAGGCGCGAGGTGCGCACATGCCGCCAGCCTGGCAGGTAATCACGTTCCTTCCCAGCCCGGAACGAAATCCCGGCGGGAATACCCCATAACCGCAGCGCCTGCGTTTTGCCGGCCCGGGTGATGCGCCACCAATGTTTGGGCTGGGTGCGGAATTGTTTGCGGCGGATTTTTCGCAGGTGCGCCAGCAAAATCGCCAGTCCTGCTATGCTGGGTTTGGCAGATTTTCGACGCGACGTAGCGGGCTGTCTCTCCCTGATTTTGATGCGTCCGACCTTCATCCTGGTCGCGAGCGCGCGCTTTTTTCGCTGCTGGGCCCAGCGGCTGGGACGTTTGCGCGGCGGTTGGTCGATGAATTCGGCCAGCCTGCCTGCCACCAGCGCCCGGAGTGCTCCCAATGCGGACTTTTCGGCGACGCCGGCCAGGGAGGCCACCTCCACCGCCGTCCCGCTCTGGATGCGCGCCAGTACCTGCAGGGTCTTTCTCTGCGTCCCTGAAAAGCGCAGCTTCGCCCGCCCCCGGCCAGTCGCTGCCACCTTCGGCGGCGGCGTCATTGGGCGGCTGCCCTGCTGCACCGTAAAGGAAAATCGCGAGGCGTCTGGAGGCGCCTCCCCCCGGGTGACGGCCACCGGGCAGGGGGTGCGGCCCAGCGAGCGACGCAGTTCGCTGGGGTACCAATCTCCGGGCGCATCGACCTGCACCCAGAGCGAGGCCCCGCGTCGCAGTTTCGCCAGCGGCGGCAGGATGCGCCGGATGACCCGCGCATAATCCATCGGCGGCAGGCCGGCAGCGGCGGACACCCGAATGACAAACGTATCGCTCCAGCCCCGGTCGAGACGCAGGCTGTGCCAGTCGTCGAAGACCAGCGAGCCGACATGATAAGCCATCAGTCACTGCACCCAATTTTGATGTACAGGTCTTCGTCGAAAAACAGATGCGGATTGAGCCAGGCAAAGGAACCTGCCTCGGTCCTGTGCTTGATGCCGTAATGGACATGTGGGCCGGTTGAGTTGCCGGTATTGCCGCTCAACCCGACCACGTCGCCATGCTCAAGAATATCGTCGACCTGGACGGTAATCGCCGAAAAATGCGCCAGCCAGATTTGGTAATCCCCGTTTTGGATGACCACCAGATTGCCCCACGGCCCGTTCCAGCCGGCAAAGACCACCTGGCCGCTCATGGTGGTATGCACCGGCGTCCCTTCCGCGACCGGGAAATCGACACCGGTATGCGATGTGTAGTTGGAGTCGTGGAAAATACAGCCCAGCACGGGCTTTTCCTTCAAATTCCCCCAGTGATAAACCGGGCCAACCAGGGGCAGACCGAAAACGTCGCCGGTTCCGTCGCTGTAATCGTGCCAGCCCACCCCCACCCCGGCCGGGGTCGAATCGCCAAAGCCGGAACCTTCCTCAATCCCGTATTCGCTGTCCTGGGGGATGTCCATCAGCCACTGGTAGACTCCCGGCTGGGCCCAGGTGGGCAATTGCGGGATGGTCAGGGCCACCAGGGTCACATACGCGACCACAAAAGCCGCCCCGCACAACATCGGGGCGGCCATGCAGCCGAAGGCCCATTTGAGCGACTCCTTCACAGCACCCGGCCCAGCCTGTCCAGGCGGATTTCGCCCTGCGCCCCGGCCTGCAGCCCCATCGAAGCCTCGATGGACAGGCCGTTGCGAATCATGCGCATCGAGAGCCAGTAGGAAATACCCGACCCGGCCACCACCGGGGACAACAGCAGCGGGTTGGCCGAGTACAGGACCCCGGTTTCGGGCGTGGTGATGGCGATGACCACCAGTACCGCCGGCGGGAAAAGAGCCAGGAAGCGCGCTTGCCACTCGACGCCCTTGGCGGCGGCGCGGGCGCGCGCAAGCACCTCGACCACCGCCCCCAGGGTGCGGCGCAGGGCCGCCACCAGCGGACTGATTTCGATGCGCCCCTCCAGGGAGGACAGCAGCGAAGTGGCGACGATGTCCACCGCCGGGTTGTCCCAGGCGGTCGTCCAGGCGCGCACGGCCTGGGCGGCTTCATCAGCGGGCGCGGCGCGCAGGCGTACCACCAGGTCGGAGAGCACCATGCGCCCATCCGGGCCAACCGCCTGGGCGGCTTCGTCCAGGGCGTCGTTGAGCGGCTTGCCCTGCAGCAGCAGGGTTTCGACCACGCCCAGCCCGCGCAGGATGTCCTTGGCCTGCTTCAGGCGGAACTCCTGGCGTTTGTCCGAGAGCGTGCCAGCGTACAACAACCCGCCGGCTATCGCGAACAGGATGGCGGCGAACGGCCCCAGGAACAACCCGGCCACAAAACCGCCGCCAACCCAGGCGAGAAACCCGAACACAATCTGGTTGAAGGTCAGGCCGCTGCCGGTCTGGCGCGCAAATTTTTCGGGGTCAAAAGCCTTGCGCGGCTGGGCGATGCCCATCGCGCGCGCCATGCCGGCTTCACCGGCGGTGCGCCGCCAGCCGAGCAAAATCGGGATGGAGGCCAGCGCCAGGGAAGCGATTAATGCAAGCAAAGTTTCCACACGTCACCACCTGAAATAAATGGATAATTGTTCCGCGCCGCCGCGCGAGAGCCAGACGGAAAAATACACCGCGACCACGCCCAAGAAGGCGGTCAGCAGCGGATAGACTCCGACCTCTTCCCAGGCCAGGTCGAGCGGGCGAAAATCGGACCAGGCTGCGGCAGCCGGGATGGGGTTTTCCTCCTGCCCGCCATGCGCCCGCCCCGCCCCCAGGGAAGACGGTTCGCGCTGGTTGACGAACTTTCGGGTTCCCCAGGCGAAGCGCGCTTTGCGCATCAGCCAGGTTTCCAGGGGAACCCGGTCCGGGCCCAGGCGCAGCAGGGCAGCCACCATGAACAGGATCAGCACCAGGAAGCCGGTCAGGACCTTGCCGGTGAATGAAAAAGGCAGGAATAGGCACAAGACTGCCGCCAGCGCGCCAGCGCCCAATAGCCCGAGGTCACGGTCATTGAACATGCGCGGCTCCTAGAACGGCGGCTTGGGCTGGTGCTCTTTGAGCACTTCGGCGATTTGCGGCAGGAACAGGAAGGCAAACAGCACCAGTACCAACAGGCCGATGACGCCGATGATGGCGGTGGCCGTCAGGCGCGAGCCGCCAAAAGCGGCCCCGGCGGTGCCCTGCAGGACGTAATACAGTCCGCCCAACAGCGCCACGACCACCAGCAGGCCGGCCAGGAAGGTCCAGGCGTCGCGCGAGATGAGCAGGATTTGTTCCATGATTGGGTCGAACATCAAGACCTCCTTGAAAAGTTAGCAAGCGCCCAGAAACCAGGCGGCCACGGGAATCGCGGCGGCTGCCAGGAGCATGCCAAAGACCGCCTCGGCGCTCTCCAGCAGGGCCTGGGACATGGCCGCCTGCCCGCCGACCGCCGCGGACAGCACCGCGCTGAAGACCGCTTTGAGCATTCTCAACCCGGCCAGCCCGCCGATAATGGCGGCGGACAAACCGCCGAGTTCCGCGATGGGCCCGCAGCCGGCCCCGGAGGGCAGGGCGGATTGGATGGATGTCAGTATCTGTGGGATGCCCAGAAAACCGAACAGGCCCAGAATCACCACAGCCAGCAGGGCCGAGACCGATTCCCAGACCCACAGATTCGCGCCCAGCACGCTGGCAGATGAAACCTTCAGCACCTGGGAGAGCATCGCCAGCAGGCTGAAGGCAAGCAAAGCGCCAGCCAGGGCCACCCAGGCCTCGCGCAGGAAGGCGAGCAGGGTGTTGCCGGCTTCAAGCACGGTCTTCCCCATGCTGCCCGGCTTCAGACTCAAGGGCCGGATAAAATCGTTCGCCCCAGAAGGTGATATTCCAGGAGCGCACCGGGCCGGTGCGGTCTTTCAGGGTGTAGACCAGCAGCGGCGTACAGGTGCAGCGCATTTCCCCGTAACCGCGCTGCATCAGGATGACGCGGTCGGCTTCGTAGGGAACCCGCTCGTCGCCCAACAGCGCGGACAATTCACTGCCCTGTTCGAAGCGTTCCGAACGCAGGGCCGCGGCGGCAATCACCGCCCAGCCGTGACGGCGGGACAGTTCCCGCAGCATGGCAGCCGCCTCCCCGCCGCGCGAGGCATCACTCATCATGGCCGTCAGTCCGACCACCGGCACGCGGTTGAGATAGTCCACGGCCAGCAAGGCCGGGCCTTGTTCGGGAAAGCCGTAATCGCTAATCAGGACATCTTCCAGGGCGCGGATGGTGTCCTCCCGGTCTGAAAGCGAGAGCAGAACGGCTTCGCTGCCCAGGGCCAGGCAGGTTTCAACGGCCTGTTCCCTGACGGGGGCGTGCGCACCGGCGGTCATGGCCTCGGCCTGCAGGCGCAGGCGGTATTTCAATTCCTGCGGGGTGTGCTCGTAGCAGCCCAGGGCAGCCGGAAATCCAGCAGTCGAGGCTTCGTACACCATCCGCAGCATCCAGGAAGTCTTGCCGATGCCAGGGGCGGCAGCAAGCAGGGTCAGACCACCGGGCCAGAAGGGCAGGCCGGCGAAATTGCCAAAAAAAGTATAAGGGGTGGGGTTTCCAAGAGTTCCAGCGCGAGACATGCCCAGATGTTAGACCCTCCGCATGCGGGGTATGGGCGGGGATGTCGCTGAATGGGCTTGCTGTTCTGGCAGGGTGCTGGTGGTGTGTGCCGGGGTGGGTTTGTTGGTCTTACGCGCAAAAAAACTCTTGATAGCCAATGAATACGAATCGCTATCTCTGAAATAAGCCACGCGCAAATTATAATAATCTGTGCGTGGCTTATTTTTATGCAGGAGCGCTCATGTTTTTCGACCGCCAGCAAGAACTTGCTTTTTTGAACAGCCCGAAGTGGTGGGCAGTCACTGGAGCGCGACAGTGCAGGCGGATGTCGTCGCCATCAACTGGCATGAGAAGCAAATTCTTATCGGGGAGTGCAAATGGGGAGCGGACGGCATTGACCGCCAGATTGCGCGCGAACTGATTGAGCAGAAAACACCCAAAGTCCTGGCGTCCTTGCCAGATGGCGGCAAGGGCATGTCCCGAGGCACGAGGGGCTGGCAGGTTCATCACGCCATCTTTGCCCGCGCCAAGTTCACGGATGCCGCCCAATCTGAAATGCAAAAAGTGGGTGGGATGCTGGTTGACTTGGGTCTGTTGGACCAGATAGGTTGGGTGACCGGCTGAATCGTGAAGTTCGTCCGCGGGAAATGGCTGTGGTGTAGCGTTTCAGAAAAATTCAGAAGAGTGCGGGCTTTCGCCCGCACTCTTCTTGTTTAACTTAGAAGGCCGATCAGGTCTTCCCATTTTCAACCACTCACACTAACATTGCAAGTGGGTTAATTTTCAGGGGCAGGTTACTTGTGTGAAGGTGCAACGTATGGAGTGGGCCATTTATCTTTTCACGGCTGGCAATAAAAGTTGCCAAGACTGAAAAATTTTACCAATCGTTTTTTATCACGTATTAGGCTGCCTTCTCGACCCATCAAATCGTCGGTAGTAAAAGATAAGTTGGTTGAAGCAACAATTGGGTATCCTTGTCGGCCGATACAAGAATTCGCTGCTCTGTCGAGATGCGCAGTGTTGACTCCAACTTCTGCTTCTTTATGCCAATTAGAGGCTATTTGCGCGTTGTTTTGCCTCACTCCAGCTCCAGAATGCATGCGTGCAACGACTACTCGCAAATAAGTGGGTTGTCCTTGCGCATCAAAATGAGGATACATGAGTTTTATGCCAATTAGCAAAGTTTGGTTCAATACATTGCTCCAGAGTTGTAGTGGGTCTTTGATTTGGCCATCGGGTGTTTTCATAATGCCTTCGTACACCATGAAAGGAATCCAAAGAGCCTCACCTTTTGAAGCAAAAGGAGCGTATATGCCAGCCATGCCCAGCTCTTCGCTTCTGTTTGTGATATCGCCAAAAGCTGGTAAATTGCCGCCCGTATTTGTTTCTATAAGATTTAAGATTTCTATTTCTCCTTGAAAGAACTCCATTGTGGCAGGACTGGTTATTATCTCACCGTTTGGGCCAGGAAAAATAATGTGCCCATCTTCATCAGTCGTAAATGGTACGGCAAGAGGGCCAAGTTCTGATGATGAAAACGGAAGCTCTTGATTAACAGCATCAAATATTACTTTAGAAGTAAATGTTTTCGGGTATTCCGCATCAATGATTGCTTGTGATATGTCAATCTGTTGTTCAATAGTCAATCCCGATCTAGATTCCTCCATAGTCATTGTGCCATCCATGACTGCCGCAGCCCTTTTTTCAATGAGTTTCTGCACATCCGGATGACTCTGCAACAACTCATCAAACACTGCTCGTTGTTCTGGAGTGAACTGCAAGTCCTTAATGGCAATTTTCCCATCCACCACCTGCCGCGCCAACAATTCCATCTGCCCTGCAAACGCTATCATCGCTTTCCTATCTTCTTGAGTCAGTTCGCTGGCGTCCACCCATTGGCCGGTTTGGGCGCTGACACCACCCAGAAATTGACCATCATCGTCATAAGCATTCGCAAGGCAGGGACCTTCATGCGAAATGCGCGCTTTTTCCCCGTAGGGATTGGTGGCAATGAACAGATAGCCTTCATCGCCGCCAATCGCCGGTCTGAGCAAACCGCCTGCAAAATCTTCGCTGGAATCAAGATAGACGACCGGCTCGCCATTGATGGGGTCAATCGCCAGGGTGAAGAGCGGGTTGTCCGTGCTGACTTCGAGCAAGCCGAGTGCCAGGCCGTGGAGGGGGTCGGTCTCGCGGCTGTTCTGGTAGGCTTCATAAGCCTGGCACAGGAGCGGGTCGGCCTGGCAGGTTTCGTTCAGTTGGGATTGCAGGGCGGCGGTCAGTAGGGTTGCGATTTCCGCCTGGCTAGTTTGCGGGGTTTCGGTGGGGGCTGGTGTGCTGGTCGGGGGTTCCGGTATTGGCGTTGAAACACGATCCAAAGCGGGCTGGCAGGCGGTCAGCAGCAGGGCGAAAATAAGAAGAAGCAGGCTGGGTTTCATGGTCATTTCCTTCCTCGTGCAGGGTAGTGGGAACCGAATGGTTTTATTGTACGATATTTGAAGTCTGGTTGGTGGCAGGATGGCTGCTTGAAATAGTTTTCATTGACAATGAAAACTATTTGCTGTATCATTTCATTATGAGTGAAAACCTTTGGAAATCCCGCTGGTCGAAAGACCAAATCAAGACCATGCTCATCGAGCAGTTTGATGCCTTTTGGGGACGCGAAACGGGGATTGAGCGCACCCAGTTGGCGGAAGTCGAGCGGGCGGCAGATGTTCCGCACGCGGTCATCGTCTCCGGGCTGCGACGGGTGGGCAAATCCACCCTGCTGGCGCAGATGGCGCGCAAACTGGGCCGCGATTCCTTCTATTACGTCAATTTCGAGGATGACCGATTTCTTGGTTTCCAGCCCGAAGATGCCGACCATCTATACCAGAGCCTGGTGGAAACCTTCGGCGAGCGCAAAATCTTCGTGGTGGATGAAGTCCAGAATATTTCCGGCTGGGAGCACTTCGTGCGCCGCTTCATGGACATGGACTTCAAGTTCTACATCACCGGCTCCAATGCCTCCCTGCTCAGCCGCGAACTGGGCACCCGCCTGACCGGACGCTATGTGCCGGTTGAATTGTTCCCCTTCTCGTTCAGCGAGTTTCTCCGCTTCCGGCAGGAATCCATCCCCGATACGCAGCGCATGACCACGCTGGAAAAAGGTCGCTTGAAAAACCTGCTGGACGAATACCTGCAGGCAGGCGGCATTCCCGATGCCCTGAAGTACCCGGAACTGCCCTTGCTGCGCACGCTCTATGACGATGTCCTTTACCGCGACATCGCCACCCGCCACCGGCTGGATGCGGTCACCGCGCTCAAGGAACTGGCCTTTACCCTGATGAGCAATCCGTCCGGGCTGGTTTCCTTCAACAAACTCAAGGAGCAGTTCCGCCTGGGCAGCGTCAATACCATCAAGAGTTATATCGACTACATGGAGAACAGCTGGCTGCTGTTCACCGTGAATCTGTATGATTTTTCGGTCAAGCGCCAGCAGATTGCATCCAAAAAGGTGTATGCGATTGACACCGGGCTTGCCAACACCGTTGGCTTTGGTTTTTCCCCGAACGCCGGCAAACTGCTCGAGAACCTGGTCTTCCTGGCCTTGCGCCGCCAGACCAAGGAAATCTATTATTACGCCACCCCCGGCGGTTTCGAGGTGGATTTCTACCTGCCCGAAACGCGCCAACTCATCCAGGTTGCCCGCAATATGGATAACCCAACCACCCGCGAGCGCGAAATCCGCGCCTTGCGTGATGCCTTGACCGGTGTAAAAGCTGAAAGCGCCTTGATTCTGACGGATGCAAACGAGGATGATTTAGACCTGGGGGGTGTTCGGGTCGAAGTGCGCTCGGTCGCGGAATGGTTGCTTGGGCAGTGAGACACGACCCGCGCCGCGCTTCTTTGCGCTTGAAATTCAGCGTTTGTGAGGAAACTCAATCATGAAAACTCTCCCCATTCTTTTCCTGCTCGTTTTATTGACCGCCTGCGTTCCGGCTGTGACCGAATCGCCCGGCCCAACTGACACGCCTGCCCCGCCAAATACCCCCGTCCCAACCGGGACTTTACCCCCATCCCCTACACCGACCGAAAGCCCGGAAGAAGCCGCCGCGCGTATTACTCAAAACGTGCTGGATGGAACGCTGACTTTGGGCGAATTGAGTGCGGAGGAGCGAGAGTTGGTTTATGAGACATTGCAACAAATGGAATTTTCCGTGTTGGCACAGGCAGTGTTGCATGAAAGAATCAATTTGGAGGCAATAGCCGCAGATTGGGACGTGAATCAAAGAATGGAGTTGTCCGAGGCCATGATGTCGGAGCTGAACGAGAGGGAAAAACAACCGCCAGTGCTGATCAATATTCCATATGAACACAGAGATAATCCTATTCCAAGCAATGGCATTAAACGCGTGCTAACTAAGATTGAGAGTCAAAGCGACCTTACTGATTACGGTTGGAGAGAACTGCCAATCAATCTTGAAAAAGCGCAATACTGGTGGAAGGATCTGAAAGAAGTTGCTGAAAAGGATTTTGTATATCCAACTAGATTTATTCCCGCAGTTGAGATGGATGGTGTTATTCACTTTACTGGACCCAATGGGGAGGAACTCACTATTGATGGCACAATTCCAAGTTCGGAAGAGGCGCAAGCATTAGCTATGTCCATGTTGGATGGAATGGAACTAGGAGCAGCTGACAGATATGCACAAATAAAAAAAGACAAGTATGAAACCGTATTTACTGCCGGTATTCTCTATCAACTCCCATCTGAAAATCCAATCGTTTGGAATATTGATAAAATTGGTAATCCAGGATCGAACCCAATAATTGCCGTGCCAAAGAGAAGTGCTGATGGTGACTTGTTAGGTATGGAGCTAGTACATGTTGAATTTGGACTGGCGAACGTTTATTTGCACACAAATAGCGGTGTTGCAGGAGTAAATAATGTAAGAGCTAACGAGTTTGAAAGCCGTTTTGGCCTGATCGGCCTTCCAAATCCACATATTGGTATGCCAATTATTCTTGCTGGCGAATACCCACTAGATTTAAACGCTAGAAAATATTTTTTACCTACTAACGGAGCTGGTTTCGAGTGTACGGAGCAAACAGCCATCTGTCTACACAGAGGAGACGCCATGTGGTTTCCTAATAGTTTCAGACAAGATTAATGTGCTATGTGCTTTTTCTCTCTAGCGTTGAGAACAGGGAAAAAAGAGTGCGGGTTTTCGCACGCACTATTTTGTTCATACTACCGGAGCAAAATCCGGGTTGAATTCCAATGCTTCGTCCTCCTGCTGGTTAGGTGCTTGACGTCTGGCGCGATACACTATAAAATAAGTTTGTGATTCAAACCTTCAAAGATGCCCAAACACAGAAGATTTACCAGCGTCAGGTCTCGCGCAAGTTGCCCCCTGATATTCAGCAAGTGGCTTTACGCAAACTGCGAATGATTAACAACGCAACATCGCTCACTGATTTGCGTGTTCCGCCCGCAAATCGACTTGAAAAGCTCAGTGGAGATAGAGCCGGGCAGTGGAGCATTCGAATCAACAATCAGTGGCGGATTTGTTTTACCTGGCGTGAGAGTGACGCCTATGACGTTGAGATTGTGGATTATCACTAAAGGTAGGTATGACCATGACTGAAAAATTACATCCTGTCCACCCAGGGGAAGTATTACTTGAAGAATTTCTCAAGCCGTTAAATTTAAGCCAGAACCGGCTTGCGCTTGAAATTGGCGTTGATGCGCGCCGGATTAATGAGATTGTTTTGGGAGAGCGCAGCGTCACGGCGGATACCGCCCTGCGCCTGGCTCGGTATTTTGGGACTTCACCACAGTTTTGGCTTGGCCTGCAGAGCGAGTACGACCTGGATGTTGCATCGGACAGGTTGGGCGACCGGCTGAAGCGTGAAGTCCGACCGCGTGAAATGGCTGCTGTGTAGCGTCACCGAACCATTCAGAAGCGTGTGGGCTTTTTGTCCCGCACGCTTTTTTTATTCATCTGATTGGATAAATTCCCGGTATGGAACTCAGAACTTTTTCCTGTCTGGCCAGGCAATCTCGCCTTGTAAATGAAACTCACCCGAGTCTTTGCAGCAGACTAATCCCCACATAAACCAACAAACCCAGCAACATCCCCGGCAGGGCAGGCACCGGCCCGGCCCTGCGCCAGACCCAGAAACGCCGCCAGACCTCAAGGCCCAGCCCGGCCAGAATCAAGGCCGGCCAGGGAAAGAGAAAGGCCAGCCCGGCCACGGCCAGCAAATCCGCGCGGCCAATCATGCCGTGCCGCACGCCGGCGCCGGTCAGCAGCACCACCCAGGCAGGCGGGTAAAACAGCAGCGGCAGGGCCAGGAAACCCGGCCAGCGCGGCAGCCAGCCCCAGGCGAACGCCAGCAGGACGATGGCGGCGTGCAGCGGCACATCCGGCAGGGCCAGCAGCAGCGCCGCCGCGAAGAAAATCTCAATCGCCGGCACCAGGCGGTAGCGCAGGTCAGCCACGCTGAACAGGGCAAAGGAGGTCACGGCGAACAGTTCCACGCTGGTCATGCGGACTTGCCTCCCCGCGTGCGCGAAGAGCCTGGCTCCAATACAGATTTGACCTGTTCGGCATTGGCCAGGTTCGCGGCAAATAATAGCGGAGCGCTGTCGGCGTCAATTTCATCCTTGCGGTCCAGATAGGCCCGCGTCATCAGGGCCGTATCGCGCGGATACTGGGCCGCGAAGACATCCGGCGCAATCCCGGCCTGCTCAATGTGGCGCGAAAGCCCCTCGAAGCCCTGCTTGAACTCCTCCGGGCTACCCTTGAAATTCGATAGGATTGTGTTGTTCACCGTTTGGGACAAACCGGCCTGCGGGCTGTCGGACGGCGGTTGAAAGTTCTGCATCCGGCCGGCCAGCTCGACCTGCCTGGCCGCCAGTTCCTGCCCGCGCGCCTGGCTGCGCATGTACTGGGCCGGGGCGCGCAAGCCCAGGGCGTCAAACATGCCAGCCTGCTGGGTCATGGATTGGGCCGCGTTCAGGTGCGAAAGGGCCGCGGCCTCCGGCGGAATGCCCGGCATCGCGGCGGCGGATGTCCCGGAAACAGCCCCCGCCGTCCCCGCGCCCATGCCGCCCGCGGAAACTGCGCCGCTGGCCACTCCCGCTCCGGCTGCCGCCAGTGCGGCCACGGAAACAATCTGCTTCACGGCCCCCACAATCTGCCCGAACGCCTCGGCGGTGGCCGCCAGGGTCGTGCGGCCCAGGATGCCGGCCAGCGAGAGCATCATGCCGGTCGCGCCCCACAGCCACATGACCCGGATCAGGCCGCTCAAAAGCCCCGGATGGCTGAAGACGTTCGCTGCGCCCACCCCGGCCTTGAAAATACCGCCGGCAATCAGCGGCAGCAGGGCAATTATCACCACCGCCTTCAGCCAGAGCGAGCGCAGCCAGCGCATCTGCGGGACGACTCCCACCACCGCCACCGGCGCGGCCAGCACCGCCAGGATAAAGAGCACCGCATTGGCTGAGGCAAAAGCGAACAACATGCCGGCCACCGCCATCAACGCGCCCAGGGACAACCCGACCGAGAGAAACCCGCCAAACAGGGTCAGTTCGGCGACGCCCTGGGCAATCCGGCCCACCGACATCACCTCCACAAACGCGATCGCCAGGTGGCCGGTTTCACCCAGCACCCTGCCAACCATCCACCAGCCCAGGCGCACCAGCATGTCCAGGAAAACGCCCGAAACAACCGCCAGCACCGCGGCCGTCACCCAATCGCCGATGACGTTCATGCCGCTGTCCTGCTGCCCGACCAGCCGGTTCCAGTGATACAGGGCCAGCCGGAGCAGGAACAGGGCCGGGGCCAGGGCGGCCGCCACCGGCAGGCTGGACTGCGCCACCGCGCTGTATTCTCCCTGGCTGGGGGCCTGCACGATTTCCCCGATGACCAGCGTCCACTGCGCCACCTGGGCGTCCATGCGCCCGGCCTCCTTTTGCGCCGCGCGGTTGAAGACGCGCGTCAGGGCTTGCGAGATGGTCTCGGCTGGAAAGACCAGGCGGTGGAAAATCTGGCTGATTTGCGTGACGACCGGCGGGCCGCCCGGGGTGGGCGTCGCTGTTGCCGGCGGCGGGGGCGGGGTGGTGGCCTGGGCCGCCGGCAGGGCTGAGGAACTTGCCAGCACCTGGATGGTGGTCAGCGCCAAAAGCCCGCCAAGCAGCAGGAAGACTGCCAGCAGGCGTTTGGCGTAGCGGTTGGCTTTCATGGAATCGTCCTTTCGAATGTTCGCGCAACTAGGGGGCTCAACTGGTTGTCGGGCGTAAAACACTGCGCCCTGAAACCGCACTGCCTGCAAATCGCGGGCTGCCGCAGAGCGTGCAGGGCCGGGTGCGGCCCCTCGCTGGCCAACTGGATGTGTTTTTCGATGAGGTCCTCGATTTGTTTGTCGGGCAGCAGGGCTTGATACGGGACAACCAGGCCGCTGCGTTCCAGCCCGACGATTTCCGGGGTCGTCCGCCAGACGCCTTCCGCCGGGCCGGAACGCCGGGCCAGGAAGAAACGCAGCACATCCTGTTCCTGTCCGGAGGCAAGCAACAGGCCCAATAGCAGGCGTTCGATGTTGCCAGTGCGGGCCTGGATGGCCCAGGCCGGCCAGCGAACCGCCTTGCGCACAAAACCGAGCGCAAAGCAAATCTCCATTTTTTGCACCCGGATTTTGAGCTGCCCGTCCAGACCGGCATGTCTGGACCAATCCGGGATGACAAAATAACGGGCGTGCAGATAGCGGTAATAGTTGCGCCAGTCGCCGCCGAAATTCTCGAAGGCTTCCTGCAGGCCAAAGCGCTCCGTCTGGCCGATGCCTCGCCCGCTGAAGATGGCGCTCAACTCGGGGGCGTGGACGTGCCTGTGCGAAGTCCGAAAATCCCGCACGCTGCCCAGGTACTCCCTGGCGTTTTCCCATAGGGTCTCCAACCCCTTTTCCGCCAGGGCCTCGCGAATGGACAGCCCGCGGGCGCAGTCCTCCAGGGCTTGCCAGACGGGGTCGAAAGGCGCCTGGGGCAAAGCGCCCGCCAGCCACCATTTGGCAGCCGCCGGGCAGAAGTTGTACAAGAGCGCCGCCAGCAATGGATGACCGGGCGGGTTGGCCCTGTCCAGCAGGGCGTGGAACAGGTCAGTGAACATACCAGGCCAGGGCCACGAATGGAATGGTCCGCCAGGCCGCCGGGCTGGAAATGCCGGTCAGGGGCCGTTTGCGCAGCCAGCGATAAAAAATCTGTCCGGCCCCGCTCAGCAGCCAGGCCGACATGGCGGCAGACAGCAGGACCGGTGCTGCGGAAACCGGCATCAGCCAGGCCAGGGCCAGCCACAGTTTCACGTCCCCGGCCCCCATCCAGCCGTTGGCAAAGGCCAGCAGCAGGATGGCCGCGAGCAGCCAGATTTCAGCGCCGCCGGGGAAATTGCGGACAGCGCCCATCAGGAGCAGGGGCAGGGTCAGCCAGTTGGGAATGCGCCCTGTGCGGGCATCATACAGCGAAACGGCCACAGCCAGGACGAACAGAAAGAGCCAGGACATGCCGGGTATGGTAGCGCAGGGCAGGACGGGGTGGAATAAAAAGTGTCGCTGAATTCAGCGACACTTTTTGGGAAAGCAATATGTTTTCATGCTACAATTGGCCTTGCAGGGTGCCCCCCTCACCCTGCGCTGCCGCCTTCGGGTGGCAGTTTTTATTCCTGCAGATGGCGTATCCGGATCAGGTCGTATAGGGTGGTACTTCGTACATCGTCAGGCGTCCACCGGGTAGCGGGCTTTCCATCACAGCTTGCCAGACCTGGCCAGCTTCGATATCAAAGAAGATGCCGCTTGAGACCACGGACAATTCCCAATACGGAACTTTGCCAGGCTTGCCACCCAAAAGCGCGCCGCTTACCCCGGACAACGGTCTTTTCTTGTCTTTGAGTCCGGCCAGCAGCCGCTGGCGCGCGACCGGTGTGAACACCAGACGGCGTCCATCCCGGCACTCACCAACCAGGGCGGCCAGGTTGTCTTTTTGCCAGGCCGAAATCGAGAGCAGGTCCGGTGGTTCTCCCAGGGCCGCGCAGGCGACTGCTTCCAGCCAGGTACGGGCGTCCGGCACCGTGATTTCACGCGCCAGTTTCTCGCGCTTGATTTTGATGTCCTGTTCACTCCAGGACTCGACCTGCTCGCGCAAATTGTCTATGGCCTTGCGCTGACGTTCGTTGCCGATTGAAATCAGCAGGCCGAGCAGGGTGAACAGGACAAGTGTTAGAAAGAGTTCCATTTTAAATATGCCTCCGCTTTATCAAACGAGATGGTTATAGGTTTCGTGGGACAGCAGCGCGTAGACCCGCAGGCCGTCCGGGCATTCCCTGGCGAGCATGCGCCATTTGCGCCCGACCGGGATGGAGATTTTCTCCCGATTGGCGTTCAGGCGCTTGCCATGAAAAGTGCTGTAGGTTTCGCCGCGCTCAATCCGAATGATGATACCCCGGGCTTTTTCCAGGATTTTTGGCGGGATGCGCCCGACCTGAATTTTGCGCGCAGCAAAAAATGCGATGGAATCGCACTGGACATCGGCAGACCTTTTGAGAGCGTTGCGCTTCACTCACCGGCCTCCCGGCCAGCCAATCTGGCCCTGGCCTTCACGCACAGCCCAGTAAATCAGGCCGCCCCAGTTCCATGCACGCCGGTAGATGGGGTTATCAACCCGGTTCCCATCATCCATGCGCCGCAGAGTCAGGTTGTTGTTCCAGTAGGCCTCGGCGCGTCCGTCGCCATTCAGGTCGGCTGCCAATGCGGCCGGCAGGCCGGCTACTGCGCTGGGCGGAATCTCCCCGCCGCTCGACCGCATCTGCCATTCGTAGCCGGTCACCTGGCGATGGCCCGTACCATTGGCGCAGTTGTAAACACCGTTGGCGTTTGGCCCGGACACACACTCCTCGACGGCCTCGTACACCAAAAAACTCAAAGACCAGGACAGGCGGTAGGCCGAGCGCCCGCTGCCGACAAACACCGGCAGGTCGCCGGGCAGTTCCTCGAAGCCGGGCACGCTCCCGGCCAGCGGTCCGCCGCCGGCTGCGGGATGGGAAGGCACTTCCCACTGGACAATTTGGGGTGTGCCGCTGGCACCCTGGTCGGGCAGGCTGAGGGTCCCGAGGTGCGGCAGGGTCACAAACATGGAACTGACCGGACTCAGGGTCAGGGTCAGGCGGATGTCGGACAGGTCGCCCTCGTTCGGGTTGGCGCTTGTCCCTCGGCCATAAAATGCCTGGCTGCCGGAGCCCGATGCAGCGGGCATGCCGCCGTTACGGATGGCGCTCGGCCAGCGTACCAGGGTCGTCGGGAAGGGGCGCACATCCAGGTAGGTCTGTGGAAAAGGCACGGTGGCTTCCACGCGCCAGCCGTTTTCAGCCTCGCAGGTAATGCCGCCTCCTGTTACCACAAAGGTTGTGCAGGGGTGTTGGGGCGGTGGGCTGGATGTTGTTTGCTCGGGGCATTCCAGACCGTCGTCCACACTGCCGGGAGCCAGCATTTCCTCGGTGCACAGATCGACAATCACTTGCAACAGGCTGCAGGTGCCGCCGGGTTCGGTTTGATAAAAACTGATCTGGGTTGGCCGGTAATCATCTGGGCCGCAGGACTCCGCCGGCGGCAGGGGCGGCGTTTCCGGTCCACTTCCCCCGCCTTCCTCCGAATTCCCGCCGCCACCCGAAATGACACAGGTGATGCTGCCGTCCGGGTTGAAGACACAGTTCTGGCCGTCCGCCAGTACAGCCATTGCCCAGACTGCCGCAAAGAAGATTCCCAGAACCAGGGCGTTGACACGCTGCATTATTCTTCTCCTGTGTAACGGTTAAGCTCGGCCAGGATGGCCTGTATGGCGGCCTCGTCGCCCGCAGTCTGCCAGGATTCGGGCAGCGGGAGCGGAAACAGTTTGTGCCGGTATTCCAGCCAGTCCGCCTCCCAGGGGCGTGAGTCGTACAGGGTGGCGATGGTCAGGCGGTCATTTGCAAATTTTTCCGGGTCGTCAATCGTCAACCGCGGGCTTTCGCGCGTGCCAATCAAAACCCACAGGTCATCGCCGGCGTAGCCAAACAAGAGGTAGCTGCGGGTCGGGCTGGCTGGCGCGCCATACAGGTGCTCATTCAGCGCATAAACCGTATACTGGCCTTCAGCGTCTTCGACCACCACGCAAATCACAGCATAATCCCCGCCCCAAATTTCGACCTGGTTGCCAACCACCTGCGAGGTGCGGAAACAGCCGCGCAGGCCGTAAGACACGGCCGGGTTGCCTTCTGCGTCCACACGCCACTCGCTCAGATCCGGATGGGAAGGTGGGAAGTTGAGTGACATTTCTTGCGGTTTTCCGCTGTTCCCTAAAGCGGTGATTTTCTCCAGCGGGCGCATGGGGATCTCTTCAAAGCCGAGCAGCCGGGCAGCTTCCTGCCGGCTGTAGCCCTGGCGGATGGCCAATGCCCAGGAAACGCTGCGCTCCAGGCCATCATAGACACAGGCCGGTTGGATTAATTTGTAGTTCTGGCTGATGAACACATCCACCAGAGACCAATCGGATGGGTCGCGGGGACAGCCTTTCTCTGCTTGCTGTACCGGTCGGGTTGCGGTTACCGGCAAGTCGGTTGTTTCCGGGGTGGCTTCAATCGGCTGTGGGGTGGCCAGGACTTCGGCCATCATGCTGTTTCTTTCCATCCACGAGATGGCAAACACACTCAGAAGCATCAGCAGGATAAGCGCGCTCAAAATCGCGAAGGTGCGCGGCTGGCGTTTGCCAGACAGGTCCCGGAAGGAAATTCCATCGAGTAAAAAATTGATCAGTGTTTTCATGGTTGTCAGGGATTGGGATTATTGGTCGCCACGTGTGACGCCGTGCGCCAAATAGCCAATGGCGGATACAGTGATCGAGCGGCGGGGAATCAGGAAACCTGCAGATTGCACCTCGACCCGTACCATGCAGGCCGGGCGATCCTGGTGACGACCGCAGGAGACATGCGCCAGGCGGGTGTGGGCCGGAGCCTGGCCGTTGAAATAATTGGCGGCGATGGCATTTCCGCGCGTCGTGGCGGTGATGACTCCGTTGGGCAGCACCGTGATTTCCTGCGCGCCGGCATGGGCAGCCAGGTCGGCAGCCGCCACGGCTTCCATGACACGTGCGTTGGTCAGCATGTAATCCAGGATGCCCAGCAGGAAGAGCGACATGAGCGGCATCAGCAGTGCGAAGAGCGGGACGGCCTGCCCGCGTTCAGGCTTTTTCATCGCCACCTGGCCTTCCAGGTCTCCGAGCGCGAGACAAACCAGGTCTGGTTCCAGCCATCCTGGCTCAGACCCAGCAGTCCATTAAACAAGGCCGGGGTGCGGTAGCGTACATCGCAGCGTCCGGGCTGTCCGGGCCCGGCTGGGGACTGGACATGAACCTGGTAGGAAACGCCGTGCGTACCGGACCAGTCCGCGTTCAGGGTTTGCCAGGCGACCTGGCGGGCGTTGGCCGTCGCGCGGGCCGGGTCGGGCGATTGGGACAGGAATTGTGCGCAGGCATAGGCTGCGGCCGTCGCGGCTGTTCGGGCGCGGTGAACCGGGATCCAGGCCAGCAGACCAAATGCCATGATCACAGCCAGAATGCCAAACAGGGCGGTTTCAGCCAGTGCCTGGCCGCGCTCCGATTTGTGCAACTTCATTCGATGCCTCCGGGCGGGGGCGGGCCGGGATAAAAGCGCCACAGGCGGAAGAAGCTGCCGGCCCGCTGGGATTCAATCAATTGGATGCCAAACAGCCAATTGCGCGAATACTCGACCGCAATCTGTGAGCGCACCAGCCTGGCGCCGGCGTGGGCGCTTTCAAGGCGGTCGCGCAAATCAGGCCATAGCACCGACTCGCGCGCCTGACCAGTTGCCGGGGTGCTATAGGCACCGCTGGCCACCCCGGTGACGAACACTGCCCAGTCGGCCGAGGCTGCCCGGAATGCGTAGAAGGCCGCGAAGGTCATGCCGAACATGAGCAGAATCAGGATGGGCAGAACCAGGGCAAACTCGGCCATTGTCTGCCCTTTCTCCTTTTTTCCAGGCATGACCCTACCCGCCCCGGGCCATGCGCAGGGCTTCGATGCCGGCCTCGAAAGCAGCCTGCAATTCATTGCGGTAGCGGGCAATTACGGCAATCGCCACAATACCAACCGCGCCTAAAATCAAGGCATATTCGGCGAAGTCCTGGCCCTTTTCCTCGAGAATCAAACGCTTCATTAACGTATACATGGGACACTCCTTTGTGGAAATAAAAAAATCGGCTGACAGGATGTTCTGTCAGCCGAAATCATAAGAAGTTGGATGTGGGGGTGGGAGATGGGGTGTCGCTGAAACTTAATATTCTTTTTGGGGCCAGGGCGCCAGACGTATAACTTTAGGTCTATTGACAAGACCTGTAAGTGCAGTAAATAAGTCTCGCGTTTGGTCATTGGTGGGAATATATATTACGGTGATTAATTCGCCAGCAACAGTAAGCGTTGATGAAGAAGTTGACACATAACTTATCTCACAATTAAGAATATGATGATTGTCGCTATATGTATCTTCTATACCAGAATTTCCATGCCAATACAGTCTGAACATTTTCTTTGTGCTTGGGTTTTCAAGTAAATAATTCATGCTTTCTATAAAATACGAGGTTGCCCTAACCTGCATTGTAATTGCCCGAAAAAGTTGAATGTTACGAATGGCAACTTCGTTCCAGTCACTTTTGCCTATCATGTTTCTATAGTTGAACTCATCAGAAAATACCAAGCGTAAAAGATTGTATGCTCCGGGCCTGAAAGGCTCTTTTTTAATTAAATCATCAGAAATATTTAGCATTTGCGCAATAGAACTGGTAGCAGCAATAATGTCACAGTAAGAGTCAATTACAAAGCCAGGTAAGTTTATGAGTTCTAAATTCCTGATTACATCATCGCGAACTATATTCAAGGCCTTTGTCTCGACAACCATTTTCTCGGCTGAAACACCTATGGCAGAAGCAAAAAATCCCTGTCTCTCTTTTGTGCTAAGCTCAAAAACATCTGCCAATTTTTGCAAATCATCAATGTTTATATTGGTCTTTTCACCGCGTTCAATATCTCCTAGCGTAGCTTCAGGAATTCCAGATTTTTCTGACAAGATTTTTCTGGTCCACGAACCGCCATTGTGTATTCGCTCCTGCCTCAGTGCTTTCACTAACAACCCAAACGACTTTTTACCCATTAGATTCCTCCTATCATTTGCTCCACATCATGCACTGCAAATGGGTGATTTCATTTTTTGGTACCCATTGAATAACCCGAAATCGAGGGTCATTTGAAAAATCTACTCGAAGCAACTGAAAAGACAACTCTTTTTCAACCTTGGGAACTTTGATGACCAGTTGTGTTGGATTTCCTAGCATAGGTGACGTGCCAATATCGTCAGGGATGGAATCCCACATTTGAGCAAAACCCTCGTAATTTTCACGCGCAAAATTGATGCGCTCAGAAAACCAGTTCTCATTTTTGTAAGGGATGAATTCCCCTTTAATAGTCTTGAATAAATTAGGAAGATATTCGTCCGCATTTTTTATTTCAACAAACTTGGGAGCCAGGCCAAAAACCAGATCAAACATTGTTATGTTCTTGAATTTCTCAATTGATAAGTCTTCTGGTGATAATCCAAGTAGCCGAGGGGCTAATTTATTCCAATCCAATAACCTTTGACTGAAATCAATTAAATAGGCGGGAAAACTGATGTCAGCAAAAATCTCTCTCCAGTGTGTAACAGCGTTAGCAATTTCTATTTGATTTGGAAGCGAGTTTTCTGAGTGATAACCATACCCAGCAAATAACATCATTTTTCTACTATATGGAATGAGATCGAATTGGGCGGTATAACGAAAATTGTGTAAATTGAAAGGAGTCCTGGTAACCTTGTAGG
>CAZNCT010000022.1:0-11481 GCA_964571615.1 uncultured Anaerolinea sp.
CGCCGGGCCGAGTACGATCTCGAAAAAGCCCGCGCCCGCGCCCATATCCTTGAAGGCTACCTGATTGCTCTCAAAAACCTCGATGAAATCATCGACCTGATCAAAAAATCGCCGGATGTCGAAACCGCCCGCGAGCGCCTGATGAAACGTTACAAACTGAGCGAATTGCAGGCCAACGCCATCCTTGAAATGCAGTTGCGCCGCCTGGCTGCGCTCGAACGCAAAAAAATTGAGACCGAGTACAAAGAAACCCTTGCGCTCATCAAAGAACTCGAGTCCCTGCTCAAATCACCGGCCAAAATGCGCGCCCTGGCCGCCGAGGAGATGCTCAAAATCAAGGCCGCCTATGCCGACAAGCGCCGCACCCAAATTGTCAACCTGGCGGGTGGCAAAGAGATGAAAGCCCTGCTGACCTCCACCGACCTGCTGCCCGAAGAAAATGTTTGGGTCTGGATGGACAAAAGCGGGATGCTTGCGCGCACCGCTGAAGACAAATCCCCGCGCCTGAGCGGCTCAGACGCCCCGGCCTTTCTCGTGCGGAGCTCGACTCACGATACGCTTTATCTCGCGGCTGCGAACGGCAAATCCGCCGCTGTGGCCGTTCACACCCTGCCCGAAAGCCCGACCCCGTTTCACAAGGTTTGCCCGCTCAAAGCCGATGAAAAACCAGCCTGCGCCTTTGCCCTGCCCTCCCAGAAATCGGCCCTGCCTGAGGAAACTTATATTTTCAGCACCACTCGCGGCGGCATGGTCAAAAAATCCCTGGTCAGTGAACTGCCCGGCCCCTCCTCGCAGACTTTTTGGCTGTGCAAAGTCAACGACGGTGACTCTCTCGGTTGGGTCGCCCTGACCGATGGCAAGCGCGAAATCCTGCTGGCGACAGCCCTGGGCATGGCCATCCGCTTCCACGAAGACGAAGTCCGCCCGATGGGGCTGGTTGCGGCGGGCGTTAACGCCATCAAACTGGGTGTCGGCGACGAAGTCATCGGCGCTGAAGTTGTTAACGGAAAGGCAGACCAGGAGATTTTCCTGATTGGCTCGGATGGCAAGGCCAAGCGGGTTGCGCTCTCAGACTTCCCCTCGCAGGGGCGTTACGGACGCGGCGTCATCGCCTGGGATTTGCCCCTGGGCGTTAAACTGGCCGGGATTGCGACTGGCAAACCGAACAGCATGGTCACCATCCACCTGCTCAAAGCGGCGGCCAAATCGGCCCGGCTCGACGAGGCCGGCCTGAAGAAACGCGCCGCCACACGCGGCGATGTCGTGGTCGAAGTCAAACCGGGCGATGCTGTGCTCGGCTTGACAGTTGCCTGGGCGGTAGAGCGGTTTATCGGCAGCGCGAAAAGCCAGGCAGGCAAACATGAACCGCTTGCCGATAGCGGCAAACCGGAGCAGTTGAGTTTGCTGACCCCGTCAGCGGAGAAGAAAACAGTGAAGAAGAAAGTGGTTGAAGCGCAAGCAGAGAAAAAAGTAACGGCAGCCAAAACGCCCGCTGCCAAGACCCCGGCCTCGAAAACGCCAGCCGCCAAGACGCCAGCCGCCAAGACCCCGGCGGCGAAAACGCCAGCCGCCCAAACGCCTGCGGCCAAGTCCCCGTCCTCGAAATCAACGAAAAAATAACCGAAGTGTGGGTAACCATTGAAAAAACAGACGGCGACCACCCGAGAGGGTGGTCGCCGTTTTGAATGAATCCCAGATTGCTTTTTTGACAGCCGCTTTGTGATTGCGCAGCCTGCAGGACTGAAGCAGTCTCCCGCTTAATGGAATTTTCTAATCTCGTGGGGGTTGCCTCGCTGGCGCTCGCAATGACAAATTAAATCAATCTACCGTCAGCGTTTTGCTCAAGTTGCGCGGGAAATCGGGGTCGTAGCCGCGCATCACGCTCATGTGGTACGAAAGCAGTTGCAGGGGCAAGACCGCCAGCAGGGCGGCGATTTCGGGCGTCGAATTGGGGATGACAATCACATCGCTGGCGTTGGCGTGCAGGCGCGGGTCGTCCTGTCCGATGGCGATGGCGCGCGCGCCGCGGCAGGTGACTTCGTTCAGGCCGCTGACGATGAGCGGGATGTCGTCTGGCCCGGCGGCAAACAGGATGGGGTAGCCATCGGTCACTGCCGAGAGCGGCCCATGCTTGAACTCGGTTGAGAGCATCCCCTCGCAGTGGGCGTAGGTGATTTCCTTCAGTTTGAGCGCCCCCTCCAGGGCGATGGGATAGGTCGCGCCGAAGCCCAGGCAGTACAGGTCGTTCCAGACGTTGATTTCGGCGGCGATGGCTTCGACCTGATGCGCGACTATCTCAAGGGTTTTGTCCATCAAATCGGGGATTTGCGCCAACTCTGCCGTATCGCGCCCGGCCAGGCGATAGGCCAGGTACAGGAACGAGACGACCTGGTTGGTGAAGGTCTTGGTTGCCGGGACGCTGATTTCGTAGCCACAACACAGCGGCAGCGAGCAGGCGGTGGCCTTGGTAAGCGTGGAGCCGATGACGTTTGCCAGCCCAAAGCAGGTCATGCCCTTTTCTTCTGCCAGCGCCAGGGCGTTGAGCACATCCTTCGTCTCACCGCTCTGGCTGACGAACAAGCCGACATCTTGAGCGTTGACGGTTGGGGCGTATTGCGGCCCGAACTGCGGCGCAAGTACCGGGATGACAGGCCGCCCGGCCAATTGGGCAAAATAGACCGCGCCCGTCAGGCAGGCATGGTAACTGGTGCCACAGCCGATGAAGTACAGGTTGCGGGCGTTTTTCATCTTCTCGACAACGTTTGCTACATCCGGCGAACCATCGAGCATGTGCAGCACTTCGCGGGCTACCTGGCTTTGCTCGTGAATTTCCTTGAGCATGAAATGGGCATAGCCGCCCTTTTGCACGGCTTCCATTGTTTCGGTGACAACTTCGGGGTCGCGGGCAATGAGTGAGCCGTCTTTGACCGAGTGCAGTTCGACGTGGTCATGCCACAGGGTGATGATTTCGCCATCGTTCAGGCGCATGATGGTGCGGGTCAGCGGCAGGATGGAGGGCAAATCGGATGAAACGCAGGTAAAGCCCTCGCCCAGCCCGACCACCAGGCCGGAGCCTTTTTTGAAGGCGTACAGTTTGTCGTCATTGATTTTGCCGATGACAAAGGAATAGTCGCCTTCCAGGTCGTGATAAGCGCGGCGGATGGCATCGATGAAGTCAAAGCCCTGGTTGACGTAGCGCTCGACGGCGTGGACGCAGGATTCGCCATCGTTCATTGAGCGCACGGTCATGCCCTCGGCCATGAATTGCTGGCGCAGTTCGACGTTATTGACCACGTTGCCGTTGTGCGCCCCGACCAGGTCGCCATCCGAATCGAGATGCGGCTGGGAATTAACCTGGGATGGCTCGCCAAAAGTGGCCCAGCGCAGTTGGGTGATGCCACGCGAGCCGGTCATTTCGGCGAAGTTGTAGCGGACTGCCACATCCTTAACGCGCCCGACATCCTTGCGTAAATCAATCTTCGCGCCGCTGATGGTGGCTGCGCCAACCGAATCGTAGCCGCGATAGGTCAGCCGCTCGGCGGCTTCGGTCAGAATTTGCCCGAGGGGTTGCTCATCTTTCGTAACAATACCAAAAATTCCGCACATAGGGTTCCTTTCAAGAGGGGGAATGAGATGACACAAAGTTTATCGCAAAACAAATCGTTTGGCTTGTCTTTTTTTCTGAAAGACGGTAACATAAAAACATGCCTGCAAACATCCAGCAACTTCAAAAGAAAAACAAAAAAGGTCTGATAGCCTTATATGGTGCACGTCTGAAAGGAGTGTATCTCTATGGCTCCTATGCACGCGGTGATTTTGAGCAGTGGTCAGACCTGGACGTGCTGGTTGTCCTTGATACGTTTGAGCGCGCGCCCCTTGAACTCAAACGTACCAGTCAACTGGTTGGCGATTTATCTCTGGAATATCTAATTACCATCAGCCCGGTTTTCCTGCGCGAACAAGAATGGAAACTTGGCGACAAGCCGCTTTTACGAAATGTTCGCGCAGAGGGCGTGGCGGTATGAAGGCAACAACCACTCAACTCCTTGCAAATGCGCTTGAAACCCTGGATGCGGCAGACCTGCTTCTCAACCAGGGTTATTTGCGTGATGCCGCAAGCCGCGCATATTATGGATTTTTCTATGCCGCAGAAGCCTTGCTAAACGAAAAAGAGTTGAGCTTTAGAAAACACGGCGCAGTCCATAGCGTGTTTGCGCAAGAGTTTGTCAAGACCGGTTTGTTCGATGCCAGGTATCATCGTGGATTACTAAATGCGTTTAACTAGCGTCAGTTGGGCGATTATGATGAGATGGCTCAGTTCCACAGGGAAGATGTGCTTGAAACAATCCTGCAAGCAAGGGAGTTTCTACAGGCCGTGAAAACTTTTCTCGGCGGTTAAGTCCTTTTCTGACAACAAAAAGCGGCGGATGCTTTTCATAACTGCCGCTTTTTTCTTTTCTGTCTGGCTTACGACAAAGGCCAGGTTGGCAGCACATCCATATCCAGCCCGCTGGTGTGTCCGTGCAGGTAACGGAACGCGCCTGCGGCGGCAATCATGGCGGCGTTGTCGGTGCAATAGGCAAATGGGGGAATGTGAACCTTGAATCCGTCGTTTTGCAGGTTCAGGAAAGCCTGGCGCAGGGGCTGGTTGGCTGAAACCCCACCCGCCAGCAGCAATTCGGTCACGTTGTGGGCGCGGGCGGCATCCACTGTTTTGGCTATCAGGTAGTCCACCACGGTGGCCTGAAAACTGGCGGCAATGTCGTTGACCGGAATTGGCTTTCCGGCTTTTTCCAGGTCGCGCAGGGTGTACAGCACGGCGGTCTTGATGCCGCTAAACGAGAAATCCCAGGCGCCATCGGTTTTGGGGCGGGTGAACTGAAAGGCGGATGGGTCGCCGTTTTCGGCGGCTTTTTGAATCGCCGGGCCGCCGGGGTAGGGCAGCCCCAACAAGCGGGCGACCTTATCGAAGGCCTCGCCAGCCGCATCGTCGAGGGTGGCGCCCAGGCGCTGGTACTGCAAATGGCCGCGCATCAGGTCGAGTTCGGTGTGCCCGCCTGAGACGAGCAGGGCCAGGAGCGGGAATTCCGGCGCCGGGGGCGGATTCTCTGTCCCGGCTTCGTACAGCCAGGAGGCGTAGATGTGCCCCTCGAGGTGATTTGCGCCGACCAGCGGTTTGCCGCTGCCCAGCGCCAGCCCCTTGGCGGCGTTCATCCCGACTACAAGCGAGCCAGCCAGGCCAGGCCCGCGCGTGACGGCGATGGCGTCCATATCGGCCAGGGTCAGGTTGGCTTTGTCGAGGGCTTCCTGCACAACCGGCAGGATGCTGAGAACATGCTGGCGCGAGGCGACTTCGGGAAAGACGCCGCCGTAGCGGGCGTGCATGTCCATTTGCGAAGCGACCACTGACGAGCGCAAGGCGCGCCCGTCTTCAATCACCGCGGCGGCGGTTTCGTCGCAGGAGGTTTCGATGGCGAGGATGCGAGTAGTCATTGAGTCTGTGGTCATTTTTCGGCTATCTGGCGTGCACTGATGGGTGAACTTGTGTAGCGCACAGAAGGACGCCCACTGCGGCGCGGCGCAGCAGCGAATTGCTCTACGTCCTGACGGCGGATAGCCCAATCGCGGCCCATTTTTTGAGCCAGCAGTTTTCCATCAGCGCAGTAGCGGCGCACCATCGCAACGCTTAGTCCCAGCCGGTCGGCGGCTTCATTGACAGTCAGCAAGCGGCCCTGGGCGGGCGGCACTTTCCGTCCGAGTTCACGGGCGGTCTCAATCCATTCCTGAATGACTTTTTCTGCGTTAGCCAGCGCTTCCTGCCGGGTTTTTCCGTCGGCCATGCAGCCAGGCAGTTCGGGGACTTCAACAATAAAGGCTTTGTCCTCGTTGCTCCAATAGATGAGCATTTGATACTCTTGGGGTTCCATGTTTATTCCTCGCTTAAGTGATATTTTCGTAGTAAATTCCTGACTTGCTTAACCTGGTAGGGCTTCGCCAATGCTCCGTTGGGTTGCAGATTGATGATTTCGGCAATATCTTCGCGAGTGAAAATATGATGATCGCCGCGCACGCGCAGGCTGAATCCGAGTCGTTGCAAGAGAGAACAGAGTTCGCTGAAAACAATTCCGGTATCCGCCTGCCCACTCATTAAACGATTCAAGAATTTTTGATGTTTGCTCATAAATTATAGCGCAAGCGATACAGTTTTGTAGAGATTACTTCTTCCAGTTTTTCATCTCCAACACAAAATCATACGGATATTCAGCCAGGCGTTCGATGCTGCCTGTAGGATTCATCCAGTACGAGTCTTCGATGCGGAAGCCCATGCCTTGCTCGGGGTAGTACAGGCCAGGCTCGATGGTGAAAACCACGCCGGGCTTGAGCAGGTTGTCATCGCTGGCGGTCAGGCCGCTCCAGGGGCGCTCGTGGATGTTCAAACCCAGTCCGTGCCCCAGGCTGTGGACGTATCCCTGCAAGGGGGCTTTCTCGGTGCGCGGGGTGGGATGTCCGTCTTGCTCGAAAATGTCGCAGGTCAGGGCCTGGTAATCTTTGAATTTGGCGTTCATGTCCAGGTTTTCAAGAACGCGCTCATAGGCGTTTTTGACCTGGTCGTAGAGTTTTTGCGCTTCGGGGGTGGCGTAGCCCAGGCTCCAGGTACGGGTGAAATCGTAGAAGTAGCCGCCGCCGTTTTCCTGCGGATAAATGTCGAAGACAATCGTCTTGCCCAGCCGGATTTCATCGCTTGGGTTGCCCTGCGAGTGCGGCACGCCTGCATCGCGCCCAATCGCCAAAATGTAGCCTTCGGTTGGGGTTGCGCCGCGCTCGGCCAGCCACAGGTTGATGCGCTGTTTCAGGTCGCCAATCGTCAGCGGTGAGCCGTCTTCTTTCAGGACAACTTCATCGGCGCGGATTTCGCGCTCCTGCAAGTAGGCGGCGGTCAGGCCAACGACCTCGGTGGTGATTTGCCCCATGCGCCGAATGCGGGCGACTTCATCTTCATCTTTGGTTTCCATCGCCAGCATGAAAATCGAGTTCTCGCGGGTTTCGCCGACCAGTTCGACATCGGGCATCAGGCGCTGAAAGTGCGTCAGCGTGGCAAACAGCCCGCTGATGTCGCTAAAGCCATACAGCCCCACCCGGCCCGATACGCCCAAATCGTGAAACATGCGCCGCAGGCGCAGGGCGCTCATCAGGGCGGTATCGCCGCCCGCTTCTTTGAGCATTTCCTGCCAGGGATATTCACCATACAGGCGCACGGTCAGGCCGCTTTTGGCGGCTTCGTCGCGTTCCATGTCATTGCAGAACAGGACCGCAGGTTTGCCACGTTTTTTGATCAGCGTGGCGGCGCTGACGTGCCCGCCGCCGGTCAGGTAGGTCATTGGCGGGTTATGTTCGGCATTCCCAAAAACAAGCAGAGCATCGAGGTTCTTTTGGGCCATCAGGGAATCGAGGTCAGATTTCATTAAGTCTCCAGTGTTTTGCTTAAAGTTCCAGGCCATTGAGCGCGGCAAACGCTCTGGCAAAGTCTTCGCGCTCAAAACTCAGGGTCAAGATGGTCTTATCACCGCTGACCTGGGCGCGCATTCCAACGATGTCGTGCAGGTCGTGTTTCAGCGAAAACAGGGTCAATGGGCGGCGCGCGAGCACATCTCCAAAAAACGGCCTGGCCAGCAGCCTTAGAAAAAACTCCAGGGCGGTTCCGCCAAGCACGGCTGCTGCCAATGCGCCTGCCCCGGAGAAAATGAAAATTGCATAGCCAACCAACTGCTCATCAGTAATGACCCAGTACCAGGGCACCAGCGGCATGACGAGAAAAAACAGCACCAAAAATGCCACAACCGCGAAAACAAAGGCACTCAGCGCAAAGGGCAACAGCGAGAACCATTCCAGTTTGCCTTCCAGTTCGATGCAATTCTGGCAAAGCGAGGGCTTGAGCTTAAGAAGCACCGACCTGTTTTCTGACTTGCTCATATCAAAATCGATTTCACGCGTCCTGGCGGGTGGCTTGCCACAATGCACGCATTGTTCAGGGAAAACCAGTTTGGGCAGTTGGCGCCGCGATTTGATGGGCACAGTCAGGGTATACATGGCTCACCTCTAAGATAGGGTTTTCTTGAGAATCTCTAATAAAGTTGTTTCTTGTTCTGGCAAAACGGTGCGCGGGTCGAGCAAGACCTGGTTGTTTTCGGTGCGGGCAATCACCGCCGGGGTTTGTCTGCGCAGGCGGGCCAGAAATTGATCTGGTTTGGGAAGAGCGAGGCTTAGGACGTAGGTGGGCAGGCTCTCGCCCGGTAACGAGCCTCCGCCGACGGTGGATTCAGCCGGAACGACCGACCCGCAGCCTGTCTCTTGTTGCCAGTGCTCGGCCCTGGCCCTGAGGGATTCTGGCGTCTGGGCAATCATGCGCCAGACCGGGATTTCTGTCTCGGCTTCGTCTTTCAGGTAGTGCAGCAGGGTGGCGGTGACCCCCGCCAGGCAGGTTTTGTCGGCACGGACGGCTCTTGCCAGCGGGTGCTTTTTGATTTTGTCGAGCAGGGCTTTTTTCCCGATGATGATTCCGGCCTGCGGCCCGCCGAGCAGTTTATCGCCCGAGAAGGTAACGACATCGGCCCCGGCGGCCAGCGATTCGAGGATGGTCGGTTCGTGGCTCAGTCCGTATTTTTCGACGTTGAAGAAGGTGCCAGAGCCGAGGTCGTCAATGACGATGGCGTTGTGGGCGTGGGCCACGTCGCAGATTTCTTTTAAGGATGGTTCTTCGGTGAAGCCGATGATGCGAAAGTTGGAGCGGTGGGCGCGGATGACCACGGACTCGACAGCGGACTCGATAACGGACTCGACAACGGACTTTGTAGCGGAATCACGGAGGGGAACGGACTTGGACGCGGACTCGGATAGGGCTTCTTCGTAGTCGCGCAGGTGGACTTTGTTGGTGCTGCCTACTTCGACCAGTTTGGCCCCGCTTTGTTTCATGACATCGGGGATGCGGAAGGAGCCTCCAATTTCGACCATCTGACTGCGGGCGATGATGGCGCGTTTGCGCTTGGCCAGGGCGGAGAGAACCAACAAAACGGCAGCGGCGTTGTTGTTGACGACAACGGCAGCCTCAGCGCCAGTCAGGCGTTGCAAGACGGCTTCGGCATGGATGAGCCGCGAGCCGCGCTTGCCGGTGCTCAGGTCAAATTCGAGGGTGGAGTAGCCGGCTGAAACGGCGGCCATGGCCTCGAGCGTGGCACGGCTGAGGGGGGCGCGTCCCAGGTTGGTGTGGATGATAACGCCCGTGGCGTTGATGACCGGCTCGAGCGTGGAACGCGTCCAGGCTGCGAGGCGGATTTGGGCCTGGGCCAGGATTTGCTCATTTGGCGGCACTTCGCCCCCAGCGCGGACATCCGCCCGAATTTGTGCCAGGCTTTCACGAATGGCCTGGGTGGTCAGCGGACGGCCATACGCGCGGATGAGCGCCTCTGCGTTCTGGAGCAGGCTGTCTACCGATGGGATTTTACGCAGGGTCATCGCTTTCAGGGGTTGATTCGGGGGCGGGGGAGGCTTGTGCTGGTGTTTCGGGGGCCGGGTTGTCGCGCCAGCGCATCAGGTATTCGATGACCAGAATGCCCACCAGCAACCATAAACCAAGTGAAAAGTTCAAAATACGCCCCAGTTGCAGCCAGGCCAGGGCGGCGCCATAGACGCCAAACCAGAGCGATTCGCGCAAGACGGTGGCCGGGCGCAAACTGGACGAAAAAGTGCGGTTGACCAGGTAAACCAGCGGCATGGAGGTGCCTGTCAGCGCAATTACGATGAGCGCAAAAAACGCCCAGCGTGGCCAGACGGTTGGAAAGGTGTAGTTGGTGATTAAAGCCAAACCACCCCAGCCGCCAATGACCATCAGCAAGGTGGGGAGCAGGAAACGGCGATACGAGGGTTGTGGTTGCGTTTCAGGCATGGTGCTCATGCCCGTGATTATACCTTTTTGGGGCGCGGATTTTGCAGGGATTTTTCAAGCCTGCGGGCCGCAGCCGATTACTTCCATTCTTGTGGAATTTTTTGAATGTCGTAAGGCACGTTTTGGTAAACGTAGTAGTTGAGCCAGTTGGTGTAAAACAGGTGCGCATGTGAGCGCCACAAGACGAAGGGCTGTTTGCTGGGGTCGTTGTTGGGGTAGTAGTTGCGCGGCAGGGCAATGGGCAGGCCTTTGCTGACATCGCGGTCATATTCGGCTTTCAGGGTCAGCGGGTCGTATTCCGAGTGACCGGTGACGTAAAACTGGTGCCGGTTTTTGGATGCGACGATGTACACCCCGGCCTCGGGTGATTCGGATAGGATTTCTACATCCGATACCTGTTCAATATCTTCGCGCCGGATTTCGGTATGGCGCGAGTGTGGGGCGTAGAAGATGTCATCGAAGCCGCGCAGGATGGGTTCGTTGGCGATGTTGGCCGTGTGCGGAAAAACGCCAAACATCTTGGCGGGCAGTTCATATTTCGGAATGCCGTAGCGGTGATACAGCCCGGCCTGGGCCGCCCAGCAGATGTGAAAAGTGGAGTGGACGTTTTCTTCGCTCCAGTCGAGCACTTCTTGCAGTTCGTTCCAGTAATCTACTTCTTCAAAGTCGAGCAGTTCTACCGGCGCACCGGTGATAATCAGACCGTCAAATTTCTGATTGAAGACTGTGCGTGGGGCGACATAATGTTCGAGCAGGTGTTCGGGTGGGGTGTTTTTTGAGTCGTGAGTTTCGGTGTTGAGCAGGGTGATTTCGACCTGTAACGGTGAATTGCCCAACATGCGCAGGAGTTGGGTTTCGGTGGCAATCTTGGTCGGCATCAGGTTCAAGATGGCGATGCGCAGCGGGCGGATGTCCTGGTGGCTGGCGCGGTCTTCGTCCATGACGAAGATGTTTTCGCTTTCCAGCGTAGCGCGGGCGGGCAGGGTTTTTGGAATGATGACGGGCATGGGGCTCCTTAAAATGCAGGGTTCAGAATGCAGAATGATGAATGGTGAGTTGACGGGAAGAGAGAATGCAGAACGCAGTTTTTTATTCTGCATTCTGCATTCTTCATTCTAAATTTGGTTTATCCTAAAGCCTGTTCCAGATCCCACAAGATGTCGTCGATGTCTTCGAGGCCGATGCTCAGGCGGACGAAATCGGGGCTGACCCCGGCGCTGATTTGCTGTTCCTCGGTCAACTGGCTGTGGGTAGTGGTGGCGGGGTGAATGGCGAGACTGCGGGCATCGCCAACATTGGCGAGGTGGCTGAAGAGTTGCAGGCTGTCGATGAACTTCTTGCCTGCTTCGGCGCCGCCTTTGATGCCAAAGCCGAGAATCGCGCCTGCGCCTTTGGGAAGGTAACGTTTGGCGCGCTCATGGTCGCGGTGACTCTTCAGACCGGGGTAGGTGACCCAACTGACTTTGGGGTGCTTCTCCAGGTATTCTGCCACCGCCTGGGCGTTCTGAACATGGCGCTCGATGCGCAGGGAGAGTGTTTCG
>CAZNCT010000022.1:11506-20604 GCA_964571615.1 uncultured Anaerolinea sp.
CAGGCGCCGATGTCGCGCAGGACGTGGACGCGGGCTTTAATGGCAAAGGGCGGAAGCCCGGCCCCGAGCAGGTCGGCATACACCAGTCCGTGATACGAAGGGTCGGGGGTGGTGAAGTTCGGGAAGCGCCCGCTCGTCCAGTCGAAGTTGCCGCCATCCACAATGATACCGCCGATGCTGGTGCCGTTGCCGGTCAGGAACTTGGTGGTGCTATGGGTTACCACATGTGCGCCCCATTCAAATGGGCGGAAGAGATAAGGCGTTGCCAGGGTGTTATCAATGAACAGCACGAGGTTATGGCGTTTGGCAATTTCGGCCACTTCTTCAATCGGGAAGACGGCAATATCGGGGTTGCCCAGCGTTTCTCCGTACAGAATTTTGGTATTCGGCTGAATGGCTTTTTCAAAATTCTGTGGGTCGGTCGGGTCGACAAAGGTGACCTGGATGCCCAGTTTGGGCAGGGTGTATTTGAACTGGTTATACGTGCCACCATACAGGCGGCTGGATGAAACAATGTGGTCTCCGGCCTCGCACAGGGTAAAGATGGCTTGCGCCTGGGCGGCGTGTCCACTGCTGGCGGCCAGGGCCGCCACGCCGCCTTCCAGGCTGGCAACGCGCTGTTCGAGCACGTCGGTGGTTGGGTTCATCAGGCGGGTATAAATGTTGCCGAGCTCCTTGAGTGCAAATAAATTGGCGGCATGCTCGGTGTTGCGGAACTGGTAACTGGTCGTCTGGTAAAGCGGGACGGCGCGCGAACCGGTGGTCGGGTCGGGGCTGTAACCAGCGTGCAGTTGGCGGGTTGAAAATCCTTGCTTGCGAGGGGTGGTCATGTTGGTTTCTCCTTTGGCGAGATAAGGTTGGGATAAATCAAGCGGATGAAGTTCCGGCTGATTGGCAAAATAAAAAGCGGCGGACAGTCTTGCGCAAACTTTTTCAGTGTTTGCGGGAAGACTGTCCGCCGCCTGGCGGGCGTCCATGCCGGACGCGCTCGGGTTAAGCCTGTGGCTCAACCTCCGAGGCGGTGGGTGCAGCCCCCGCTGGGGGCATGGACATGGACATACAGCAGCAGATATTTTTCATCAGAATTATCTCTCTCAAGATTTCGCGCAATTATATAGACAACCGCGCGCCTGTCAAGCCATAATCTTGAAACAGGCCAGATTTTATCCAATTTTTATTTTTGACCGCCGCAAGAGTATAATCGCCAGCACGCCTTGCAAGGCAAATCGTTATGGAACCAGCCCTACACTCTCTTGAAACTCAGCGTCAAAATTATCGCAACGTCCAGCTCGATGCCATCGGGGTTGGGTTATCGGCGGCTGCCGCGCCTTTCTTGCCGGTTTTCTTAACCCGCCTGGGCGCCAGCAGTTTCCAGGTGGGCTTGCTCTCGTCTATGCCGGGAGTCACCGGGCTGGTGCTGGCTATTCTCGTCGGCAGGTTTTTGCAAACCCGCCGCAACATCGTGCCCTGGTTCAGCCTGTCGCGCTTGCTGGTTTTATCCAGTTACGCGCTTACCGGGTTAATTGCTGTCTTTGCCGCCGACGCGCTGGCTGTCAAATCGATTCTGGCAGTTTGGGCGCTTGCCACCCTGCCGCAGACCTCGCTGGCGGTCGCTTTCAGTGTGGTCATGAACGCCGTTGCTGGGCCGGAAGGCCGCTATACCCTGCTCAGCCGCCGCTGGGCTATCATTGGCCTGACCAATGCGGTTGTCACCTTTCTGGCTACCCAAATGCTCGACCGGGTGGTCTTCCCACTCAACTATCAGATATTGTTCATCACGCTTTCGGCGGGCGGGCTGATCAGCTTCTACTTCTCCAGCCGGATTAGCCTGCCCGACCAGGCTCCCCCGCCGCTGGCTGGTGGACACTCTTTGGGCGAAACCCTGCGCAACTACCGGGAACTGTTGCGAACCAACCCGGCCTTTGTTTCTTTTGTCTCGAAGCGTTTTGTTTACCTTTCGGCGATTGCCCTGGGTGCGCCCATTTTTCCGCTTTACTATGTGCGCCAGGTCTCGGCCAGCGACGCCCAGATTGGGGCCATCAACATGTCCATGACTGTTGTCTTGATGGTCGGCTATTTTGCCTGGACATGGCTTTCGCGGCGCTTCGGAAGCCGGTTTGTCTTGCTGGCAACCACCCTGGGGCTGAGCCTTTACCCCGCCCTGACCGCCGCTTCGATTGAAGTAAACTGGATTATTCTATTCTCAGGCCTGGCGGGTTTCTTTCAGGCGGGTATTGACCTGGTCTTTTTTGACGAATTGATGAAAACTGTGCCGCCTGAGTACAGCGCGACTTTTGTCTCGCTGGCGCAGAGCATTCAGTATCTCTCTGCTGTTTTGGCGCCGATGGCAGGGGCCGCCCTGGCCGATTCGATTGGACTGGGCGGCGCGCTGCTGGTCAGCGCTGGTCTGCGCCTGCTTGGTTTTCTGCTTTTCCTTCGGCCAGACAAACGTGTTTTGACAGCCTGAACATCCCTTACAAGGATTAAACCGATGAAACAGCCCATTTATTTCGACTACGCCGCCACAACCCCGGTTGACCCGCGTGTGCTGACGGCCATGCTGCCTTATTTCAGTGAGACGTTCGGCAATCCATCCTCCGTCCACCGTTACGGACAGCGCGCCGAAGCCGCGCTTGAAAATGCGCGTGAGACCATCGCCGCTTGCCTGAACTGTCGTCCGGATGAAATTATTTTCACCTCCTGCGGCTCCGAGTCGGATAACCTGGCCTTGCGCGGAGCGGCCTTTGCCATGCGCCAGAAAACCGGCGCCAATTGGATTCTGTGCTCACGCGCCGAACACCCGGCGGTTACCAAAACCGCTCGTCAGTTAGAGCAGTTGCACGGTTTTCAGGTTGAATGGCTCGAAGTCGATTCAAATGGCAGCGTAACCCCCGATGCGCTCGAAAAGGCGATTTGTGACCAGACCGCTCTGGTTTCGGTCATGTACGCCAACAACGAATTTGGCACGATCAACCCCATTCCCGAATTGGCGGCAGTCTGCCGCGCTCACGGCATCCCCTTTCACAGCGACGCGGTTCAGGCCGCCGCCTATCTCGATGTGGATGTTCAGCGTTTGGGGGTCGATTTGCTGGCCCTCGGCGCGCACAAATTTTATGGGCCAAAGGGGGTTGGGGCATTGTATGTCCGCAAGGGAACCGGGCTGTTACCGCACCTGACCGGCGGCAGCCAGGAATTTGGCCTGCGGGCCGGGACGCAGAACATCCCTCTGATTGTTGGGCTGGCAGAAGCCCTGCGTCTGGCCGTGGCCGAACGCGCAGCGCGGGCGGCCCACCTGCTGCCCTTGCGCGACAAAATTATCGGGGCCGTGCTCGAATCCATTGCTGATTCCGCTCTGACCGGTCATCTCGAGGCGCGTTTGCCCAACCACGCCTCGTTTGTTTTCAAAAATGCCGATGGCAATCTGCTCTTGCAACTGCTCGATGCCGCCGGTTTTGCCTGTTCCTCAGGTTCGGCTTGCAAAACCGGCAGTCCTGAACCTTCCGACGCAATTACCAGCCTCGGGTTCAGCCGCGATTGGGCGCTTGGCTCTCTACGGGTGACGCTTGGAGCCTCCACGACGCCCGAAAGTGTCGATTCTTTCCTGCAAATTTTGCCTGGTCTGGTCGAGAAAGCACGTTTGCTGGCTTCATAATTTCTTTAAGATTGATGCAGCACGCTTTAACATTCTCAGGTATAATACGTTAAAATATTAACGATTGTTAAGAAACAATCGTATTACCGCCTGAATGCGGTCGTGGTTTTTTCACCTGGATAAAAATTGGACCCGCCTGCCCGAATTCGCAGGCAAAGTTTTGAAGTCATCAGCCCCTTTTTTGTTTTGAACGGACGGGATTCTACGCTGACAACCGACTTCTGCCCATCTTGTTGTGTGCACCAGGTTCGCCTGGGTACCTGACTCCCATGAAAGACTGCCCTGAAGGGTAGTGTTTTCGGGTTATCCAGTTTTATCTATCAGCCGCGGCCGCGCAGGTCAGCGGCTGTGTGTTTAACATGAGAAAAATAACGGCAATTGAAGCCCAAAAGCGTAATCCGAACCGGGTCAATGTGTATCTCGATGAACAGTTCGCTTTTGGACTGGCAAGAATTGTAGCTGCCTGGCTGCAAGTTGGGCAAATGCTCAGCGAAGAGAAGATTGCCGCCTTGCAGGAAGCAGACGCCCGCGAAGTGGCTCTGCAAAAAGCCCTGCATTTTCTCAGTTATCGGGCGCGCTCACTAGACGAAGTGCGCAAAAACCTCGAAAAGCATGAAATCCCGGGGACGGTAATCGAAAGCACACTGGAACGCCTTCAAAATGCTGGCCTGTTGAATGACCATGATTTTGCCCGAACCTGGGTTGAAAACCGCAACACCTTTCGTCCGCGTGGACGGCGCGCTTTGCGCATGGAATTGCGACAAAAAGGACTGCCCGAATCGGTCATCGAAGACACCCTTGAACAAACAACCGATGAAGAAGCCCTGGCCCTGCAAGCCGCGCGTAAACAGATGCGCAAGCTAGAGCGGCTCGATTGGCCCGATTTTCGCAACAAAATGGGCGCATTTCTGAGCCGGCGCGGCTTTCCTTACGAGGTGGTTGTTGCCGTCACCCGGCAGGTCTGGCAAGAAAAACATCCTTCAGGTGGAAATTATTCTTTAGACGAGGATGGAACATGAATGGCCTAACAACAATCTTAATCATTATTCTTGAAGTGCTGACCCTGGTGGCTGGTCTGGCGATTGGCTACTTTATCAGCCGTTACCGCGCCGAAAAAGCCCGCCGCGAGGAAGAAGCCAGAGCGCAGGGGATTATTCAGACGGCTACCGAAAAAGCCGCAAAAACTGAGCTGGATGCCCGCGACCGGGCCTTGAAAATTGTTCAGGATGCAGAGCGCGACATCAATCAGCGCCGCGCTGAAATCAATCGCGAGGTCGAGCGCCTTGACCGCCGCCGCAGTGAACTCGACTCCCGGGTTGAAAAACTGGAACAGCGTGAGCAAGCCCTGAACAAACGCCAGTCCAACATTGACCGGCGCGCCAACGACATTGAAAAACTGTACGAACAGCAGTTAGCCAAACTGCAGGAAGTGGCAGAAATGCCCAAAGAGCAGGCCCGGCAAATTTTGCTCGACGAAGTTGAAAAAGAAGCTCGCAACGATATGGCCCGCATCATTCGACAGGTGGAGGCCGAAGCCCGCGAAGAAGGCGAAAAACGGGCCCGCAAACTGATTGCCGACGCCATTCAGCGCGTGGCTTCAGAGCATGTCGCCGAAGTGACCTCCTCGGTGGTGCCGCTGCCCAACGAAGAAATGAAAGGCCGCATTGTGGGCCGCAATGGCCGTAACATCCGCGCTTTTGAGCAGGCCGCCGGGGTAGATGTCATCGTGGATGATACCCCCGAGGCCGTCACCATCTCGTGCTTCGACTCGGTGCGTCGTGAAATTGCTCGCCGCGCCCTAACCCGTCTGACGGTCGATGGCCGCATTCATCCGGCTTATATTGAAAAAGTGCTTGATGACGAAACCAAAGCGGTCGAAAAAATCATTGCCGAAGCCGGTGAGCAGGCTGCTTTTGACGCCGGCATTGCCGGGCTGCACCCTGAAATTTTGCGCATGATGGGCCGCTTAAAATTCCGCACGTCTTATGGTCAGAACCAGCTTGCCCATGCGGTTGAAGTCGCCAAATTAGCGGGCATTTTGGCGGCTGAGTTGGGCGCCAATGTGATGATTGCCAAGCAAGGCGCCTTTTTACACGACATTGGCAAGGCGATGGATCACAACCAGGAAGGGACTCATGCCGCCCTGGGCGCCGAATTCTGCAAACGCTATGGGGTTCACCCGCATGTGGTCAATGCGATTGCGGCTCATCATCACGAAGTTGAGCAGGAAACCATTGAAGCCGTCATTGCCGAGGCCGCCGATGCTATTTCGGGCGCCCGCCCCGGTGCCCGCCGTGAAGACCTGGAGGCCTACATCAAGCGCATCCGCACGCTTGAAGAAATGGCCAATTCCTTTGAAGGTGTCAGTCAGTCTTATGCCATTCAGGCCGGGCGCGAAGTGCGCATCATTGTCCGCCCCGAAGAAATTGACGACCTGGCCTCGACCCGCCTGGCGCGTGATATTGCCAAGAAAATCGAAGAGACCATGCAATACCCCGGCCAGATTAAAGTCACCGTTATTCGTGAGACGCGCGCGGTTGATTACGCCAAATAAGGTTTTGTCGCTTTCAGGTTTTTCTACAAAAGCCTGACCCAAACAAAACGGCAGTTACTCGCTTGAGTGACTGCCGTTTTTGTTTGAGACGATTTTGAGCGGAACTTTTCTTAAAACAGCGGCCAAAAAATGGGAATGACCAGCAGGCTGACGGTAATGATGATGATATTGAGCCAAAACCCAACCCGGGTGTAATCGAAAAAGCGGTAACCGCCTGGGCCCATGACCAGCACATTGGCCTGGTGTCCGACTGGGGTCAGGAAACTGGTCGAAGCGGCGATGACGGTTCCCAGCACAAAGGGTTGGGGGTTGGCCCCCAGGCCCAGGGCAATATCAATCGCAATTGGCACCATCAGTACGGTTGCAGCGGCGTTTGACATCGGTTCGGTAATCAACCCGGCGAAAATCATCATGCCGGCCAATACGGCAATTGGACCAAAGCCGCCCATCAGGCCGACAATTTGTTCGGCCAGGAAGCGGGCTGTTCCGGTATTTTCCATGGCAATGCCCAGGGGCAGCATTCCGGCAATCAGAAAGACGCTGCGCCATTCAATGCTCTGATAGGCTTCGTCCATGCTCAGGCAGCCGGTCAGCACCATGCCCAGCGCGCCAATCAGCATGGCGGTGGCAATCTCAAACCCGGCTACGGTGACCAGCAGCAGCACCAGCCCGGCCACACCCAGGGCCAGAAACATTTTATCTTTGCGGCGCTGTTCGATTTCGACCGGTTCGAGTACCAGAAAGTCGCCGCTGTTTTGTAGTGCGCCAATGCGTCGGCGCGAACCCTGCAACAGCAAGGTATCGCCATATTGCAGGCGCACATCGCGCAGGCGCTCGGTCAGCACTTCGCCGTGCCGCCAGATGGCCAGGGTCGTGAAGCCGTAGCGGTCACGAAACAGGATTTCGCGCAGGGTTTTGCCCGCAAAAGGCGCGCGCGGTGAGAGGGTGGCTTCAAAAATGTGCGCTTCTTCGGTATCCAGTTCGGTCTGGATGTTTAGTTTGCGTTCTGACTCAATTTGAACCCCCAGTTCTTCTTTGGCTTTCAGCAGTTGTTCGACCGTGCCTTCGACCGTCAGCAGGTCTTCGGCGCGAATCTGAATGTCGGGCAGCGGCAGGACTTTGACCTTGTCGCGGCGCAGAATGGAAAGTACCGACAGGTCGTAACGGGCGCCGAGTTGCGATTGGTTGAGTGTCTTGCCAACCAGCGGGCTTTCGGCTGGAATGCGAATTTCGCTGATGTACTCGCGCAGGCGGCTCAGGGAGGTTTTCTCAAGCGATTCGTTGCGTGGCAGCAGGTGTCGCCCAATGAAGACCATGTAAAGCACCCCGGCGCTGAAAACGATAACCCCGGTAGGGGTGAAGTCAAAGAAGGAGAAGCCTGGCAATCCGCGTTGGGTGAGCAGACTGGCGGCCAGCACATTGGGTGGTGTGCCAATCAGGGTCATGTTGCCGCCCATCAGCGAAGAAAACGCCAGCGGGATGAGCAGGCGCGAAAGCGGGATTTTTGCCTGGCGCGAAATGCCTACCACTGCCGGCAGCAGGACAGCCGTTGCGCCAATGTTGTTCATAAACGCCGACATCGTTCCGCAGGTAATCATGATGGCGGCTACCAGGCGTGGTTCGCTATTGCCAGCAATTTTGATGATTTTTTGGCCCAAAATATCGGCCACGCCGGTTTTGAACAAGCCCGCCGAAACGATGTAAACCGCCCAAACGGTAATGACTGCCGGGCTGGCAAAGCCGCTGAAGGCCTGGGTTGGGCTGACCAGGCCGCTTAGAGCCAGGGTTAGCAGTACCAGCATGGCAATGATATCCACGCGCAATTTTTCGGTCGCAAACAGGATGACCGCTATCAGGATGACCGCCAGGACAAATCCGATTTCGAAGGTCATGCTCAAAACTCCTGCACAAACGGGTTTGAGACTTTCTCTTCTCCGACGGTTGTCTCAGGGCCGTGTCCTGAGAGCAGGCGGGTGTCTTCGGGCAGGCTGTAAACCTGTTCGCGGATGCTGCGCACCAGGGTGTCCCAATCGCCGCCGGGCAAGTCGGTGCGCCCGACAGAGTGGGCAAAAATCAGGTCGCCGCAAAAACAGACTTTTTGCTCGGCGCAATATAGGATGATATGCCCGGGTGTATGCCCGGGTGTGTAACGGACTTCAAAGAGATTGCTGCCCAGCCGCAGGGTTTGGCCGTGCACGAAGTCAATCGAAGGTTCGGGGCCAGGGTCGATGGCCAGGCCGAACATCCGCCCGCCGCCGCCTGCGCGCCAAAGCACATGGTCTTGGGGGTGCAGGGCCACCAGCGGCAAGGGATTGAGCGCGTCGGCAATGGCCGCTGCGCCGCCGATGTGGTCGAAGTGGGCATGGGTGTACCACAGGTGGCCAATGCGCCAACCGCGCCGCTGGGCTTCTGCCAGGATGATGTGACCGTCCCAGGAGGGGTCAATGACAGCCGCTTCGGCGGTTTGTGGGTCGGCTACCAGGTAGGCATTGGTCTGGGCCGGGCCGAGGGTAAAAGGGATAATTTCGAGACTCATACCTGCTCCACGGGTTGGGGCTGGAGTTCTTCACGCGGCGCCAGAGCGGCAGAAGCCAGCATGACCAGCAGCAAAATGCCCAGCGAGACCAGGTAAACCAGGTCGGGGCGCATCTGGTAAAGGAACCCGGCCAGCAGTGGGGCAATTACCATCGTTGAGTTGAGAGCGGTATCGGCAATGCCGTAGGCCAGGCCCATCTGTGATTCGTGAATCAGCGGGCGAATCTGGGCGGTTGCCAGTGAGCGCGCAGCTCTAAACCCGCCCAGCAAGAAGTAGGCCAGCCCAAACAAGGGCATGCCCATGCCTTGCCAGATGAGCAAGGCAAATAAGAAGACTGAAAACTGTCCAAGCAGATA
>CAZNCT010000022.1:20614-33074 GCA_964571615.1 uncultured Anaerolinea sp.
CCGAGGCCCAGGCTGAGGGTCACGTTGCCGATGCCCCCCAGGGTGCCTAGCAGGCCCACCTGGCTAAGAGTCAGGCCGCGTTCGTTTTGTAGAAAGTTGGGGGTCAGCGGCTGGGCCAGATAGGTGGCAAAAGCAACGGTAAAGGCCAGCGCCAAAAAGCCCAGGTAACGCTGGTTGGTCAGCAACCCAGGCGGCGGTGAGTCCGCGCTGTGAACGTCACGCGGCTGGGGCTGAATGCGGGTGATGAAAATCGTCGAGACGATGAACAGCCCGGCGGCAATCCAGTAAATATAGCGAATTCCGGCGTGGTCGCCAATCCAGCCGCCCGAGAGCGGGCCAATCACCATGCCCAGGTTGAAGGAAGCCGAAATGACGGTCAGGGTTTGGGCAACGCTCCACTGGCCGCGCGCGGCGGTGGCGTAACTGCTGAGCGGGGAGGAGACAAAGGCGGTAAAGCCGTACATCAAGAGACCGGCCACAAAGGGCCACAGGCTGGTAGCCAGGGCCATGAGCAGGGCGGCAATGCTGCCAATCAGCCAGGCGGCAATCAGCAACGGGCGGCGCCCGATGCGGTCGGAGAGATAGCCTGCCGGGATGTGCGCGACGGTCATTGCAATGCCGGCCAGGCTCAAGATGCCGCCAATGGTAAGCGGGTCTGCGCCGAGTTGTTGTAGATAAAGTGGTTGGATGTAGAAGAACATTCCCTCGCCGATGCCCCAGGTAAACAGGGCCGCCGCGAGCCAGAGCAGAGATGGATTCATAAATCGACCAATCGGTAATATGGATTCAGGAAAGGCTATGAATAAATTGGGCTGCCGCCTGAAAAACTTCTTCACGCCGGGCATCGCGTGGCAAGACATGCCCCGAGCCGCTGATGACAAGTTTTTCTTTGCGTGTTGCGCCAACCTGGCCGTAGATGTATGCCAGGCTTTGCAGGCTGCCAAGTGGCAGGTATTTATCGTCTTGTGAGTAGATGAGCAGGGTGGGGGCGCTGACGCGGGGCAGGCTCTCTCGCAAGATTTCGAGCAGGCGCTTCAGTTCACCAATAGCGCGCAAAGGGTTTTGCGGATAGGCAACATGTTCCTGCCAGGCGGCTTTGTCAAACCAGCCGGTTCCGGGCGGTTCTTTTGATTTGGGCATGTAAGGGATAAATTTGCTCAGCAGGCGGGTATGGTTTAGGCGCCAGTCGGGCGGCAGGCCGTAAGGCGTTGCCATTGCCACAACTCCGGCCACCGGAAAGCGGGCCGCGGTAATGAGTGACAGGACGCCGCCCATTGAAAGCCCGACCAGCACCACCCGGTCACAGACTCCGCGCAGCAGGTGGTAGCCATCCTCGACCGAGGCCAGCCAGTCTTCGTGGGTCGAGCGAATCATATCTTCGGGGCGGGTGGCGTGCCCGGCCAATCGCACGCCCAGGCAGGTAAATCCGTGCTCACGGTGCAGATATTCACCCATCCAGCGCATTTCTTTGGGGGCGCCGGTAAATCCATGCGTGAGCAGGATGCCCGTTTTGGCAGTATCGCCGATGAAAAGGAAAGGTTCGGCAGTGGGAATAATCATACCGGCCTCCGGGTCAACATCCAGGGTGGGTTTTGCTCTCTGACGCGCTCAAAGATTGGACAATCGGGGCTGTGTGCACCCGGCAGGTAGCCGGTGGACATGAGAAACTCGCCGACGATTTCGCCGCCGGTAAACAGCAGGTTCTTTTTGAATAGTTTTACCCAGTCTTCCAGGTTGCGCGGGTGGTGGGCGTCGAGCCAGCCTTTGAATGAGCCAAATTCTGCCTTCAAGTTCAGGATGCGCCGCGCGTTTTCGATGGCGGCATTGACCTTGAGCCGGTTGCGGATGATGCCGGGGTCTGCCAGTAAACGGGCGCGCTCTGACTCCCCGTAAGCGGCTACTGTTTCGAGGTCGAAGCCATCGTAAGCGCGTTTGAAATGCCCGGCTTTTTTGAGTATCAACGTCCATGACAGCCCGGCCTGGTTGATTTCCAGAATTAATCGTTCGAACAGCTGGTCATCTTGTTCAAGCGGGAACCCGTATTGGGTGTCATGGTAGATTCGGTTCAGGCTGTCTTCGGGGTGGCTCTGGCAATAGGCGCAGTAAGGATTCATGTCGTTATTTTACCGCAAGGGTATTTGGGCAGAAGCCGCAAATCGGGGCCGGGCCCGGAAACAAAGACGACCTCCACAAGGGAGGTCGTCTTGATAACCAGATGAAAAGAGACGTGTTACAGGCCCAAAGCCGGTTCGGTTGGGACGTATTCTTTCCAAACGTCGAAGGTTTCAATCTTCGATTCCGCCCGAATGCCGGCCAGCCACTCGCTAAAGGTTTTTTCCTTGAGCTGGCTCAGGCGTTGCTCGTCCACCGGGCGCTGTTCGCGGCCCAGCAGGCGGATGATGTGCCAGCCGAAGTCGGTTTGCACAGGCTGGCTGATTTGCCCCTGTTGCAGTTCAAAGGCGGCATCTTTGAAGGGCTGGACAAAGTTCGAATCGCGGCTGAACCAGCCCAGGTTACCGCCATCTTGGGCGTTAGATGGGTCTTGTGAATATTCGGCGGCCAGGGCGCTCCAGTCTTCGCCGTTTTCAAGGCGGGCCAGGACTTCTTTGGCGGTCTCCTCGGTTTCGACCAGAATGTGCTGGGCCCATACCTGCTCTTCAAACGGTTGGACATCTTTGGCGATGGTCTCAAGCAGTTTTTCGCGCATGTAGAGCGTCTCGAAGAAGTAGCGAATATCGTCCTCGGTCAATTGGGTATTTTCTTTCAGGTTGGCCAGGGTATCGCTAAAACTGGTCTGGAAGCCCTCCAGGGTGTAGGGCGTGGGGCTGGGGAAGGGCGTCTCAGTGGGCCCCTGGGTTGGGGTTGCGGTGGCCGTTGGGACAGAGGTCGGGGTGCTGGTCAGGTCGGGGGTCGAGGTGGGGGTTGCAGTGGCCGGGCCAGGGGTGGGCGTGATGGTGACCAGCGCCAATTGGGTTGGGTTCAGGGTTGGCTCAAGGTACAGGGTGGCCGTTGGCGCGGGGGTGGGGGTGCCATCGGCGTAAAACCCGAATTGCTCTTGAATGTAACGATCCAGTTCTTCTTTGCTGGGTTCCAGGCCGAGTTTTTTGGCTTCCTGGCGAATCAGGCGTTCGTCAATCAGGGCATCGAGCACTTCCTGTCCAACCGATTCGGGCTGTTGCAGTTTCATGTACAACTCGGTCAGAACACCGCCGAAGTTGGCATCGTTGAGCGGGTCTTGTGAGCCGAACATCTGCGCGAACTGGTAGTATTGTTGGAAGTTGTTCACCAGTTGGATGCGCTGTAAGCGCACGCGTCCCTGAAACTCGCGCAGGGAAATGCGGTCACCGTTGACGCTGGCGACTGTCCGATAGGGGAGCAGTACCGTGGTGGTCAGGATGCCATAGGCAACCAGCCCAACCGCGATGATGATGACAGCAATGGCAATGTACTGGATGGCCAGGCTTTGCCGCCGCACCACTTCTGCGTGAGCAAGGTGCTTTTTGTTGGTGATATTAGATTTGATGGGCATAGGAATACACAATTCGGGGCATGGGGTGGTTCCCATGCCCCGCCTTTTGAGGGTTTAGTCGTCCCGGCCCTGGTAAACAAAGGGCAGGAGCGCAATTTGTCGGGCGCGCTTGATGGCCCCGGCCAATTCGCGCTGGTGTTTGGCGCAGTTGCCGGTCTGGCGGCGGGGGCGGATTTTGCCGTCCTCGACGATGAAGCGCCGCAGCATGTCGGCGTTTTTGTAGTCAATTACAATGTTTTTGTCGGCGCAGAACTGGCAGATTTTAGGCCGCGAGAAAAAGCGGCGTTCTCCGCCCTGGCCGGTTTCGTTGTCACGCATGTCATTCATGGACGTTTAACTCCGTGTCCGAAAGGGTTAGAAAGGGAATTCGTCTTCTTCTGAGGGGGCTTCAGGAGCCTCCGGTTCGCTGGATTGGTGGTTCGAGTCACGCCGGTCGCCGAGCATCATCATTTCGTTGGCAACCACTTCGACGCTGCTGTGTTTGTTGCCTTCTTTGTCATCCCAGCGGCGGGTTTGCAGGCGGCCTTCGATGTAAACCTGCTGGCCTTTGGTGAGATATTGTTTGCAAATCTCTGCCAGGTTGCCCCAGGCGACGATGTTGAACCATTCGGTCTCGGTGTGGCGTTCCCCGTCCACGGTGTTCCAGGAACGGCTGGTGGCCACCGTGAAGGTGGTAACCGGGCGGCCCGAGGGGGTGTAACGCATTTCGGGGTCGCGCCCCAGGTGACCGATAATCATGACTTTGTTCAAACCACGGCTCATGTTATTCTCCTCGTAAGACGCAGGTCAAGCAATTTAAAGCAGGAAAATCTTAAGCAACCAGGGTTATCATGCTGCGCAGAACCGATTCCTGGAAGCGCAGATTGCGTTCCAACTCGGCTGTTGCTGCGGCAGGCATGGTTGCGCTGAACAGGACGTATTGTCCTTCGCGCTGTTTGCGAATCTGGTAAGCCATTCGGCGACGACCCCAGATGTCGGTCTGGTCAACCGTGCCGCCGGCTTCGCTAATCCAACCGGCCACCTTCTCGATGACGCCTTTGAAGGCCGTTTCGTCCAGGTCCGGGTGAATAATGCAAACCAACTCATATTTACGCATGGCAGGGAACCTCCTTTCCTCGGGATTGCTCCCGGACAACACCGTAGGTGAGCCGGGGGCGGAAAGCACCCGCCGGTGAAGGCGGGCGAAATAGCGGACAGATTTTAGCACAGGATGCGCATTCTGGACAGGCGCAGTTTTAAGGCCCGGGGGGCGGGCAGGACAGGTTTTCGTAGGCTTCGAGGGCCAGGGCCGGGTTGCTGGTTTCGCGTTCGATGCGCTGCCAAAGGGCGCAGAGGGTCGGGCGCAGGTATTCTTTGGAGACCCGGTAGGTTTCACGGGTCAGGCTGAGTGCTTCGCCGCTGCGGTTGCGGTGCGCCAGGGCTTCAATGAAGACAAAGTTTTCGAGCGGGTCGTTGGGACGGTCGCCGTGAGCCTGGGCTTGCTCATACAGGTCGAGGATGGTATCCCAGTCGGCGTTTTGGCGGGCCAGCCCGGCGCGTGAGAAGTAGTAACACCAGTTGCGGGCAGGTTCAGGGCCGTAGAAAGCAGGCAGCCGGGCAGGGTTTTCTGCTCGGATCAGGTTGGGGTTGCTTAGCGCAGCGGCCTCGCGCAGGTCAGGCGGCAGCAGGCGGTTAAGCGGGTCTATTTCGGGGTCGAGCACCCGAAAACAGCCCGGCGGCGAAAAATGGACAACCAGCATTTGCGAGGTACTGCCGTAGAAGTGGGTTGCCAGGTAATCTTGCTCGAAAGATTGCCCGGGTTCCAGTTTGGCCGCCAGGGCGCGGCCTTCTTGCGTGCGGACAGATGCGTAGTACAGGATGTAGTTCATGCCGGGGTCGCGGCTTTGGCCTTCAAGCGCTGCGACCGGGGTCAGCAGGGCGCTGTTGTATATCCAGTTCAGCGGGCCTGAGAGCGAGTTGTCGCTGAAGAAGGTCAGCGGAAAGTCATTGGCCAGCAGGGTGGTGCCAGGCGGCATGGAGGGGATGCGCCAGGACATTTGCCAGAAAAGGGCGCGTTGGGTTTGCCAATCGCGTTGGTAGAGGGCGTTGCTCTGAAACTGCAAGGCAACCGAAAAACCGATGACCAGGGCCAGCAGGCCTGTTTGCAGTTTGGGGCGTTGAGAGAGCAACCCGAGCAGGGCGGCCAGTATCAGGCTGGAGCCCAGCATGAAGGGCAGGGTAAAGCGGTCGGCTGAGAAGTGCAATTGCGGCAGCGTGCGCTCTCCGACCAGCCAGAAGGCGCCTCCGCCGAGCAGCCAGGCGCACAGGCCGAGCAGAAGGGGTTGTGGGGTGGACGTTGAGAAGTCAGGCCTGTTGGTTTGCAAGAAATACAGCCCGGCAAGCAGGGTGGCGGCCAGGGCCAGGCCAAAGGCCGCAATGGTGGTAAACAGGCCGAGGGTCGTTGGGTTGACCGGGCCAAAGGGCAGCAGCCAGGCCGCGGGAACGGTTGTCCAAAAGGCTTGAAGCATGTTCCAGAGCAGTTTCCCAATCCCCAAAACGAAGTTGCTGCGCAGGTCTGCCAGGGTCTGGTAGGTGTAGTTGGTGGTCTGGTAGGAGAAGAAAAAGGCGCGCCAGATGGTGACGGCGGCAAAGAGGGCCAGGTAGGGCAGGTAAGCCAGCGCGGTGCGGCGAATTTTTTGAGGCTCACTGGCTGGCTGGGCCGCCAGGAATAGCAGGGCGCGCAAAAATTCGAGGAAGTAGAAGTATTCCATGGTCAGCAGGTTGAAGGCTGACAAGCCGAGCGCCAGGATGTGCAGGGGCAGGCTCTTTTTCTGAACGGCTAACAGGCTGAGAAGCAGGGAGAGCAAAAAGGCATTCAGGACGATGTAGAAATGGGTGTACATCAGGGCGATGTAGTTCTGGCCCAGGCCCGGGTATAGGGTAAAGAGGGCTGCGCTCCACAAGGGCAGTTGTGATTGCGGCCAAAGCCGCCGCAACAACAGCCAGACCAGCACGCCCGACAGCCAGCGTGATACCAGCATCAGTACCTGCCAGATGACCGGGTTGGGCCCAAAGATGGGCAGGGTGGCCTGATAGACCAGCCCCCAGAAGGGGCGATTGGTGGAGAAGTAGCGCGTCAGGGCTTCGGGGCCGAGACGGTAGTAAATCCACGTCCAGGGGGCTTCGTCCCAGTAAAAACCGCGCTCCCAGAAGAAGGGCGCGTAGGCCAGCAGGGTGAGCAAGAGCAGGAAGATGGGTATGGGGATCTGTCGCAGGCGTTGCATCATGGGCCGAATTATACTCTTGGCACCGCCCGAGGTCTGCCAAAAGTTTTAACTACATTTTTACATAAAGCGGTCTTGACAACTTGCCTGCGCAGGACTACACTACGCGCCATTATGAACGCAATCCGCCGCTCCTATTTTTTCTGGTTTTATTTTTACGGCTCCCCCACACGGACTGCCGTTAGCGGTGCTTAAGCGGGCATAGGTAGAGCAGGTAAACCCCAAAGCGCGAGGCGAAACGGCCCCGCGCTTTTTCGTTGCAAACCGACCCGGTCTCGATGCGGGTGTTTCGGTGGTCGAGTAGGCCGAATTTGCCATATCGAGACCACCGAAACACGCTACTTGACCAGCGGTTAGACAGATAAAAGGAGATTTTTGTATGCCAGTTCGTGGAATTCGCGGTGCAATCAGTATCGAAGAAGACCGGGCCGAAGAGATTTTGGAGGCCACTCGCGAGTTGCTGGAGGCCATTTTGCAGGCCAACCCCAGCCTTGCGCCTGAGGACATTGCCAGCATCACCTTTACGCTGACTCCCGATTTGAGCGCCGTCCACCCGGCGCTGGCGGCGCGACAAATGGGCTGGGGGCAGGTTCCGCTTTTGTGTGGGCTCGAAATTGCGGTGCCCGGCAGTATGCCCAAAGTGTTGCGGGTGTTGATTCACTGGAACACCGACCTGCCGCAAAGCGAAATCCGTCACATGTATTTACGCAAGGCCATTGCCCTGCGGCCCGATTTGGCAACTACAAGTTAAGCAAAGCCACTGAATGCTGGCTACTGAATACTGAATTAAGGAGACCCTGAATTATGATGATTATTATGAAAACCGACGCAACAGAAATTGAACTGGCTGGGGCCATTGCCATGGTTGAAAATCATGGCTTGCGCGCCCACATCGTGCGCGGCGCGGAGCGCAACGTGATTGGTGTGGTGGGCGACATCCGTCAGATTGACCCGGCGGCGGTCAGCCTGCTGCCAGGCGTCGATAACGTCACCCGCATTTCCCGTCCGTATAAATTGGCTTCGCGTGAGTTGAAGAAAGAGAACACGGTTTTCAATGTCAATGGCGTGCAGGTCGGTAGCGATGAAATTTTGATTATTGCCGGCCCTTGCTCGGTTGAAAGCCGCGAACAACTGCTCGAAACCGCTTATGCGGTCAAAGAAGCCGGGGCGCATGCCTTGCGCGGCGGGGCCTTCAAGCCGCGCACATCTCCGTATGCTTTTCAGGGCATGGGTGAAGCCGGTCTGGAGATTCTGGCCGAGGCCCGCGAATTGACGGGGATGCCCGTTGTGACCGAAGTGATGGCCCCCGACCAGGTTGATTTGGTTGCCAGGTATGCCGATGTGCTTCAGATTGGGGCGCGCAACATGCAAAACTTCAACCTGCTGCATGCGGTCGGTAAAACCCAGCGCGCCGTCCTGCTCAAGCGCGGCATGGCGGCTACCGTCGAAGACTTGCTGATGGCGGCGGAATATGTGATTTCAAACGGCAACCGCCGCATCATGCTGTGCGAACGCGGCATACGCACCTTTGAGACTTCGACCCGCAACACGACCGATATCAACGCCGTGCCGGTGCTGAAAGCCCAGACTCACCTGCCGGTCTTTCTCGACCCGAGCCATTCCACCGGTAAGTGGGAATATGTCCTGCCGATAGCGCGCGCCGCGATTGCCGCCGGGGCCGATGGCCTGATTGTCGAAGTTCACCCCAACCCCGAGCAGGCGACTTCGGATGGTGCCCAGTCGCTCAAGCCTGAAAAATTCGCCGAAATGGTTCGGCAGGTGCGCGCAATTGCTGAAGCAATGGGCCGCAAAGTTCCCCAACACGAGGTGGTACGATGATGGTTATTATGCGCGCTAACGCCACAGAAGCGCAAATTGCCGGGGTTGTGGCTCATGTTGAGAAAAACGGGCTGAATGCCCATCTGTCACGCGGTGCAGAACGGACGGTGATTGGCATCGTTGGTGATATTCGCCGGGTCTCCAAAGAAACTTTTGAGTTGATGGACGGCGTGGACAGCGTTATGCGTATTTCTCGTCCGTTCAAAATTGCTTCGCGCGAATTTCAGCCGGATAAGACAACTTTCAACGTGAACGGTGTTAAAGTCGGCAGTGATGAAATTCTGGTGATTGCCGGGCCGTGCTCGGTGGAGGGACGTGAGCAATTGCTCGAGGTCGCCCAGGCGGTCAAAGAAGCCGGAGGCCATGCCCTGCGCGGCGGGGCTTTCAAACCGCGCACCTCGCCCTACGCCTTCCAGGGCATGGGCGAAGCCGGGTTGGAAATCCTCGCCGAAGCCCGCGAATTGACCGGCCTACCGGTTGTGACCGAAGTCATGGCGCCCGAGCAGGTGCCGTTGGTCGCCAAATATGCCGATGTGCTCCAAATTGGGGCGCGCAACATGCAGAACTACAACCTGCTGCATGCGGTTGGAAAAACTGATAAGGTGGTCTTGCTTAAGCGCGGTATGTCGGCCACTGCCGAAGAACTCTTGATGGCGGCGGAATATGTGCTTTCAAATGGCAATCGGCGCGTCATGTTGTGCGAGCGCGGCATTCGGACTTTCGAGACTGCCACCCGCAACACGACCGATATCAACGCCGTGCCGGTTCTGCAAGCCCAAACGCATTTGCCGGTCATCCTTGACCCAAGCCATTCCACCGGTAAATGGGAGTATGTCCTGCCGATAGCGCGTGCCGCCATCGCCGCCGGAGCCGATGGGCTGATTGTCGAGGTTCACCAGCGCCCCGAAGAAGCCGCCTCCGATGGCGGGCAATCGCTCAAGCCCGAAAAATTTGCCCAGATGGTGCGCCAAATCCGCGCTGTGGCCGAGGCGGTCGAGCGGAATGTCCCATAGTCATTTTGTGATTTGGTGATTGCGCGATTGAAAATCACCAAATCACAAAATCGCCAAATCAAACAATGAAAGTTTCCCCCATCAACCATCCCCTCAACGCCAGTGTGCGCGTGCCTGGCTCGAAATCGCTGACCAACCGCGCCCTCTTGATTGCCGCACTGGCGGAGGGGCAGACGCGCATCGAGAACGCCCTGTTCAGCGACGACTCGCGCTACTTTGCCGCCGCTCTGCAAACCCTGGGCTTTGACCTGCGACTGGACGAATCCGCCAAAACCATGACCGTCACCGGCCTGGGCGGGCGCATCCCTGCCGGGCGCGCCGACCTGTTCATCGGCAACGCCGGCACCGCCGCCCGTTTCCTGAGCGCTTTCCTGACCCTCGGCCACGGTCAATACATCCTGGATGGTGAGCCGCGCATGCGCGAACGCCCCATCGGCGATTTGGTTGAGACATTGGAGTCGCTGGGCGCAAAAATCACCCCAATCCCCAATCGCCAATCCCCAATTACCAATCGCAAACAAATTTGCCCGCCTATTACTATCCACGCCAGCGGGCTGCCGGGCGGGCGCGCCAGTATCGCCGGAGATATTTCCAGCCAGTTTCTTTCGGCCTTGTTGATGGTCGCGCCCTATGCCCAAAGCCCGGTTGAACTGACTCTTTCGACCGAGCTTAACTCGAAGCCTTACGTTGAAATGACGCTTGCGATGATGGAAGAATTTGGCCTGACGGTTGAACGGCGCGGTTATGAGCAGTTCACCATCCGCCCCGGGCGCTATCGGGCGCAGGAACGCTACGTCATCGAATCGGACGCATCGGCAGCCTCCTACTTCTTCGCCGCGCCGCTCATCTGCGGCGGGACGGTACGGGTCGAGAACATCAGCCGCCAATCCAAACAGGGCGATATCCAATTTCTGGATGTCCTTGCCCAAATGGGCGCGACTATTGAAGAAACGGACAATTGCATACAGGTCACTGGCAACTCGCCCCTGCGCGGCCTGGACGTAGACCTGCGTGACATCCCCGATACCGCTCAAACCCTGGCAGCAATTGCCCCCTTCGCCGACTCTCCGACCCGCATTCGCGGGATTGCCTCGGCGCGGGTCAAAGAAACCGACCGGGTCGCCGCGCCCTGCGCCGAACTGACCCGCCTGGGCGTGACCGTTGAAGAGCACCCGGACGGCATGACCATTTACCCATGCAAAGACATCCGCCCGGCAACCGTCCGTACTTACAACGACCACCGCATGGCAATGGCTTTCGCTCTCATCGGCCTGCGCGCGCCGGGGGTTGAAATCGAAAATCCGGGCTGTGTCTCAAAGACGTTTCCGAATTATTTTGAAGTCTTGGAGAAGATGGTAATTGGTGAGTAGTAATTGGTAATTTTTTATGACCACCTATTACCAATCCCCCATTACCAATCCCCAATTACCAATGTTCACCCTCGGTCTCACTGGCTTTCCCCTCTCCCACAGCCTTTCGCCCAAACTGCACAACGCCGCGCTCAAGGCGGCAGGGCTGGAGGGCAGTTATTCCCTCTTCCCAGTTGACCCGGCCCAACCTGAAGCGTTGGCCGCTCTGCTGGAGCGCGTCCGGCGCGGAGAGATCCACGGGCTGAACGTCACCATTCCGCACAAGCAAGCCGTCATCCCGCTGTTGGATGAACTCACCGAAACGGCTCAGGCCATCGGCGCGGTCAATACGATTTATGCGCGCGACAACCGCATCATCGGCGACAACACCGACGCGGCAGGGTTTTGGCAGGATGTTTCATCGTTAATGGTTAATCGAAAATCAAAAATCGAAAATCTAAAATCGAAAATCGAAACTCACCAATCCCCAATTACCAATTACCGCTCTGCCCTTGTCCTCGGCGCAGGCGGGTCGGCGCGGGCTGTCGTTTTTGCACTCCAGGCCCACGGGTGGGACGTGTCCGTAGCGGCCCGGCGTATCGAGCAAGCCCAGGCGCTCGTCACAGAATTCGGCTTGCAGTCCGCCCACAGTCTCGATTCTCCAATCTCGAGTTTCGATTTACTGGTCAACACCACCCCGCTGGGCATGACGCCCAACACCGATACCTGCGCCTGGCAGGCTGATTTCCCGCCGGGCGCCTTCGTCTATGACCTGGTCTATAATCCGCCCGAAACCGTTCTGATGAAACGCGCCCGCGCCGCCGGTCTGGATGCAGCCAACGGCCTGGGCATGCTCATCGAACAAGCCGCCCTGGCCTTTGAACGCTGGACAGGTCACAAAGCCGACCGCCATGCCATGCGCGAAAGCATTCAGCCCCAAGAATCATAAAGAAAAATCCGTGAAATCCGTGTCCCAATAAAAAGCTCATGAAAACCTTCGCCACCCGCACCACCACCATCTCAGACCACTTCTTCGCCGCCGTGGACGTGAAAATCAATGCCCTGCGCGCCGATGGCAACCCGACGCCCATCATCCGCCTCGATATTGGCTCACCCGACCTGCCGCCTGCCCCGCACATCATCGAAGCCCTGACGAGCGCCGCCGCGCGGCCCGACAGTCATGGCTACCAGCCGATTAAAGGCACGCCCGCCCTGCGCGCAGCCTGGGCCGCGCTCTATCAGCGCCTGCACAGTGTGACGCTTGACCCGGCCAGCCAGGTCTTGCCCCTGCTTGGCTCCAAGGAGGGCATTTTTCACCTCTCGCAAGCCCTGCTCGAGCCGGGCGATGTGGCCCTGATACCACAGCCCGCCTACATGAGTTATGTGCGCGGAGCGCGTTTCGCCGGGGCCGAGCCGTTCATTGTGCCGTCCAGTCGTGAGACGGGATTCCTGCCCGACCTGGCCGCC
>CAZNCT010000023.1:0-8264 GCA_964571615.1 uncultured Anaerolinea sp.
ACGCCTACGGCTACCTGTGCGTTGCCACCGGGCGCGCCGAAGCCATGCTCGACCCCATCATGAACATCTGGGACTGCGGCCCCTTCCCGGTCATTTTCAAAGAAGCCGGGGGCTATTTCGGCAGTTGGGATGGCCGCGAAGGCCACACCCACAACGAAGCCCTGGCCTGCAATGCCGCCATCAAGGATGAAATTCTGCGGTTAATTAACGGTTAAATCGTAGGGGCGAGCCGCCGGCTCGCCCTTGCGTTGCCCCTGCCCCAAACTCCCCGATTTTGGGAATTTGGGGCAGGTTGGGTGGGGGCCTATTTGTAATGCCTCGCCAACTCCGAAGCATACACCGCCCCCACTGTCTCGCGGTTCTCTGCCAGCCAATCGCCCAACCGCGTCTTACAGCGCGGCGGTTCAGACGAAACCAGCAGGTTCGCCATCAGCCCGTCCACTTCTTCGGGGGTTAGCACCACATCGCCCACAAACAGGCTGATGAGCTGAGCCGCCTTGAGCGCCACCTGTGGCGGCAGGTGGACGATGGGCTTCGGGTGGCCAATTTTCTCCCCAATCAAGCGCACCAACTCATCAAACGTGAAAATATCTGGCCCAACGGCGTCCCAGGTGAAATTGTCGTCCCGCGCCCCGGCTTCTACCGCCAGCGCCGCCAGGTCGTCCACATACACTGGTTGGATGCCATACCGCCCATCCCCAATCTGCCCAAAAAACGGAAAACGCCGCAGCAGCCAGGCGATGTTGTTAATCAAGACATCCTCTTTGCCGAACAAAACTGTTGGGCGCAAAATGGCGTAACCCATCCCGCTTTCCATCACCGCCTTCTCATTCGCCGCCTTGCCCCAGTAATACGGCAGATGAGACTCAGCCGAAGGGTTGGCAATGCTGATGTGCACAATCCGCCGCACCCCGGCCCGCGCCGCCGCCCGCGCCAGCCTGCGCGTATTTTCTACCGCGCGCGGCTGGGTGTTCTCGCCCTTGTCAAAACGCACCCAGTAGGTGTTGTAGAGCGTATCGACCCCGCTCAGGCTGGCCGCCATGCCCGCCTCGTCAAAATCGAGCGGGTAAGCCTTCACCGCGCCCGCAAACGGGTCGGGGCGGTTGGGGTGTCCCGTCAGCGTGATGACCTCGTGGCCCGCATCCAGCAGTCGGCGGGCAATGTATTTGCCGGAGTACGAAAAAGCGCCGGTAACAGCAGTTTTCATTTCAGCCTCCTATCCATTCACTTTTGGGCGCGGCGCAAACAGGGCAAAGACCGAAACCGCCCCGCCAATCGCCACCAGCGACATTACCAGCACCCGCTTCAGAAACGGGCGGATATATCCCGCAATCAGCAGGCAGGCAATGACCGTCAGCACAATTTGGGTTAAGAAAATCACAATCGTACTCATAAAACGCTCCTTTTTTGTGAACAGGCAACATTAAAGACACCGATGGCGTTTACCCCGGCTTGTAGCGCAAAATAATATTTTGCGTTACTTTAAAATTTTCAAAACCGTCTGGATGGTCCCCATCCCCAACCCATCCAGGCGGGAGATGGCGGAAGCGAGCGAATCGAGCGCGTTAAAGAAGTCATTCAGCGCCCGCACCCGCTCCGTTAAAAAAGCGCGTTCCGCCGGGTCGAACGACCCTTCGCCTGCTTCCAGTTTCTCGAGCGTTTCGCGCACCGAGGCCACCGCCCGGTCGAACTCGCTGTTCTGGCGTTCTTTCAGGATGGCGCGAATTGACTTGTAGAAGTCCGTTTCGGCTTCGTAATAGTCTTTTCGGTCGCCGAGCCGGGTCACGGGTCGGATGAGTCCCATGCGCGCCAGGGAACGCACATTGGTGCTGATTGCGCCCTTGGTCAGTCCCGTTTGCTCCACCAGTTCATCCAGCGAAAGCGGGGCGGGCGAGAGATACAACACGCCAAAAATTGCGCCCATGCCTTTCGGCAGCCCCCAAAACGCGCTGATGCCGCTCAGGCCTTCAATAAAGTTTTGCTTGATGCTAACTGTCTTATCGTTCATTTGCTTTCTCATTTAGAACGTTTAGTTTTTACTAAACATATTATATGTTTAAGTTTGCAAAAGTCAAGAAAAAATCCCCGCTTTTTGACGGGGATTTTGAGGGTTGCGATGGGATTTTTAGACGAAGAACTTCCAGACCAGCCAGATTTGTAACAAATGAAACGTGTTATCAATAATCACCATACTCCAGGGGGAATAGGTGCCGGTGGCAAAACTATCCTGTCCCAGCCAGTGCATCCAGTTACGGATGAAGTAGGTGCGGTCTTGCAAAAAATGAACCGCAAACAAAAATAAGAACGGCAGCCAACCCCAGCCCGCAAACAAAACAACACACGCCGACCAGACGGCGCTATGAATGGCGCACGGCAGGGTCTGGTGTTTTTTGTTTTGCGCCATCCAGTCGGTTTGCAAGAGATAGTCTCCTACCAGGTGGCCCAGGAATGCCAGTGAAAGTGTCTCCATTGTCAATCTCGTATACGCCTATTGTAGCGTTCTCTCAGTTATTTTGTATGGCGGTTTCATAACGAATAAAATAGCCTGGACGCAATAAAAATACTGCGCCCAGGCTTTGGCAGACCCGGGTTTCAGACCTGCAATTTACAGGCCAGGGTTGGGCAATTCTTTGAGAAAGACAAGGTCTTAGATGGCTTCGGCTTCAACCGGTAATTCAGGGCTGTTGGGTTTCTTGGCCCGGCTGACAACTTTTTTGGCAGACTCTGCCAGCTCTTTCCCTTTTTCGCGGGCTTTCAAAGTGATTTCTTCACCCTGGGCAACCGCTTGCTGGGCCAGTTCATCGGCGCGGGTGCGGGCTTCGGCGGCCAGTTTTTCGGCTTTTTCACGCGCTTCTTTTGCGGCTTCTTCGGCCCGTTTCCAGGCTTCTTCCGCTTCGGCGGCGGCCCGGTCGCGCAGTTCAATCGAGCGTTCTTTAATCACAGCGCGGGTTTCCTCGCCAGATTGTGGAGCCAGCAACAGGGCGGTCACGGCCCCGGCCAGCCCACCAACGATAAAACCTACCAGGAAGGCTCCAAATTCATCACGGTCAGACATAGTATTGCTCCTTTCAGGATTGTTGGTCAAAGGGTGGTTTGGGTGTTCAAATGCAATGCGTTTTGGCTTACTTTTGCTTAATGCCGACCATATCCAACAGGCGTTTCAGGCCGGCCAGGTAAGAGTTGAGTTTAATAACCGGTTCAACCAGGTTTTCACCCAAAAATTCAGTTGTGCCGCGCAGGGTATTGATGGTCTCATTGGTGGCCTCGAGCATGGGGCGAACTTCGTTTTGCAACAGGTTTACCAGGCTCGAGAGTTGCACAATCAGGACAATTAAAGCCACCCCAATGACCAATGATTCCAGCGCCATGAAAATCAAGAAGATATCACGAATTTTGCTGGTTGTGTCGCCTTCGGCTGTCATCAAAAAGACAATCGACAGGATGATAAAGACAACCAGCAGAATACCCCCAATGGTCAGGGTGATTGTCATTTTGCGGCGTTCGCGCTCGATGGCGGGGTCTGTCACCGGGGTTTGGGATTGCTCGTTTGCGGGGCGGGGAGTGGAAGCCTGTGCAGATGACATGAAAATATTATAGCATAACCTGCTACACGATTGAACAATCAGAATTATCAAGATTTTTGGCTTCCATTATTGAATTCAAGCAGGTTTTCGGCTATAGTAGTTGCACATCCTGTTTGGAGGTATCGTCATGTCTTCGTTCGATGAGTACGCCCGTTATGATGGCCTGGGTCTGGCCGAACTGATTCGCAGCAGGCAGGTCTCGCCTGGTGAAGTCCTGGAATCTGCAATTCGGCGCATTGAAACCTATAACCCGGCCCTTAATGCTGTCATTCATAAGTTGTACGACTCGGCCCGTGAAACCAGCAAAAAACCGCTTGCCGATGGCCCTTTTTCGGGCGTGCCTTTTTTGATGAAAGACCTGCTCGCCACCCTTGAAGGGGTTCCAACCAGCGCGGGGAATCGTTTGCTGCGCAATATTCCGGCCCGTTGCGATAGTGAACTGGCCCGCCGCTGGAAATCTGCCGGGTTGGTGATTCTTGGCAAGACCAATACCCCCGAATTTGGCTTAACCCCTTATACCGAGTCGCGCACCTTTGGTCCGGCGCGTAATCCCTGGGATGTCTCACGCACTCCTGGAGGTTCTTCAGGAGGTTCTGCGGCGGCGGTTGCAGCGCGTATGGTGCCGATTGCCTCGGGGGGCGATGGCGGCGGCTCAATTCGTATCCCGGCTTCGGCCTGTGGTTTGTTTGGCCTGAAGCCCACCCGTGGACGCACGCCCTCAGGCCCACAGATTGGGGAAGCCTGGAATGGCTTTGCGATTGAACATGTCTTGACCCGCTCTGTGCGCGATTCGGCAGCCTTGCTCGATGTCACCGCTGGGGCCGATGTGGGTGCGCCCTATTATGCTCCGCCGCAGGCTTATCCTTTTCTGCAAGAAGCTGCTACACCCCCGGGCCGCTTGCGAATTGCCTGGACTTCCAGACCATTGCTGGGGAAAAATGTTCATCCAGATGTCTTGCGCGGTCTTGATGACACGCTTCATTTGTTAGAGTCGCTGGGCCATCAGTTGGAAGAATCTGCCCCGCCGGTCGATGCCGAAGCCTTTGGCCTGGCTTTTGTCACCATTTTATCTGCTGAACTCCGCGCTGACATTGAAGAAGCCGCCAGCCTGGCGGGCAAACGCATGAACAGCGCCGACTATGACCTGACCAGCCTGGGCATGGGGTTGTTGGGCAAGGCGCTCAGCGCCAGTGATTATGCCCGCGCCAACCGCACTCTGCAAAGCGCGGCCCGTGAAATTGGGTCTTTCTTTGAAAAATTTGACATCTTGCTTACCCCCACTCTTTCTCAGCCGCCAGTGCCCATTGGGGCTTTGTTGCCTTCTCCGGCGGAACAGGCCCTGATTGGCGTTTTGGCTCGCTTCGATGCGGGTTGGCTGCTCAATTTGCTAGGGGTTGTGGGGCCAATTGCTGCCCAAACCTTTGAGTTCATTCCCTGGACGCCCGTCTTCAATGTCACTGGTCAGCCGGCCATGAGTGTTCCGCTTTATTGGAACGCCGAAAATCTGCCAATCGGGATGCACTTTGTGGGCCGCTTTGGCGATGAAGTCCGCCTTTTCCGTTTGGCTGGGCAACTGGAACAGGCCCGCCCCTGGGCGGATAAAATTCCCCCCGGATACGCATAGAAACTTGAAATGGCCACCAGCCTATTTTGCTTGCTTGGGGCCAAATACCATTTCGCCCGCACATCTGGGCGGCAATCAAAAACGGCGACCACCATGTGGGGTGGTCGCCGTTTGCTTTCACGCCCTTTTTATAGCCCCTTGGGGCTTAATTGGGTTACTTTGATTCGGGCAAATCTAATTTGATGTGCAGTTCGCGCAACTGCTTTTCGCTGGCCGGAGAGGGCGCATCGGCCATGACATCGCGCCCGGCCTGGTTCTTCGGGAAGGCGATCACCTCGCGGATGTTGGGCTCATCGGCAAAAATCATTACCAGACGGTCAATGCCCGGCGCCATACCGCCATGCGGCGGCGCGCCAAACTGGAAAGCCTCAATAAGATGACCAAATTTTGCCTGTATTTCATCGTCCTTCAGACCAAGCAATTCAAAGACTTTGTGCTGAATATCGCTGCGGTGAATACGAATAGACCCGGAGGCGGTTTCATAGCCGTTTAAGACCATATCGTAAGCGTCCGAAAGAATTTCGCCTGGGTCGGTCTCAAATTTGGGCAGGTCTTCCATCTTGGGCATGGTGAAGGGATGATGGGCCGCGTCCCATTTCTTTTCTTCTTCGTTGTAATCGAACATCGGGAAGTCAAGCACCCAGGCAAACGCCAGCAGATTGGGGTCGGCCAGGTTGAGCCGGTCACGGAAGTGCAGACGCAGCGCGGCCAGGGTTTTGTTGGCTACTGCTTTGCTATCGGCAATAAACAAGACCAGGTCGCCTGTTTTGGCCCCGGTGCGGGCCTGAATAGCTGCCACTTCTTCGGGCTTGATAAATTTCTGGGCAGTGCCTTTTACGCCTTCAGCCGTCAGGGCCAGGGTTGCCAGGCCTTTGGCGCCCTGTTCTTTGCAGAACGTTGTCAGGTCATCGACTTCTTTGCGCGTAAATTCGGCACAACCCGGTGCGACCAGGCACTTAATCACTCCGCCGCTCTTCAGAACGTTTTGAAAGACCATAAACTCGCTTTGGGCCATGATGTCGTTCAGGGTATACAGTTCCATCCCAAAGCGCAGGTCGGGTTTGTCGTTGCCAAAACGCTCTACGGCCTCACGGTAGGTCAGGCGCGGCCAGGGGGAGGCAAGCAGGCGTTTTTCGGGCAGGATTTCTTTGACCATGCGCGTAAAAAGGTCCTCGACCACTTCCAGCACATCGTCGCGGTGCACAAAAGACATTTCCAGGTCGAGCTGGGTAAACTCTGGCTGGCGGTCGCCGCGCAGGTCTTCATCGCGCAGACAACGCGCAATCTGGAAGTACCGATCCATGCCCGCAACCATCAGCAATTGCTTCAATTGCTGGGGCGATTGTGGCAGAGCATAGAACATGCCTGGCTGCAATCGTGAGGGCACCAGGTAGTCACGCGCGCCTTCGGGGGTGGTTTTGAAGAGCATTGGCGTCTCAATTTCAATGAAGCCGCGTTCGCTCAGGTAATCACGGATGAATTTGATAACTTTGTGGCGCAAAATCAGGTTCTTTTGCATGCGCTCACGTCGCAGGTCAAGGTAGCGATATTTCAGGCGCACGTTTTCGTCAATGTCTTCATCTTTGTTAATCAAGAATGGCAGCGGCTTGGCCGGATTGAGCGCCTGGCATTCCTTCACTTCGACTTCAATTTCACCGGTGGCCAGGTTGGGGTTCTCTGCGCCCGCAGGGCGGCGGCGCACTTCGCCAGTGATTTGCAAGACCCATTCCTGGCGCGCGTCCTGGATGGTTTCCAGCCCGGGCAGTGACGGGTCGCCTACCACCTGCACAATCCCATAGCGGTCGCGCAGGTCAATAAAAGTAACACCCCCATGGTCGCGCTGGCGGTGTACCCAACCAGCCAGGGTTACGGTTTGACCAATGTGGCTGGCGCGAAGTTCACCGCAAGTATGAGTTTTATACATTCTGACCTCCTGATGAAAAATGAGTGCTGACAAAAAATATCGCCCATTGCATTTGCTTTGGGCGACTGGCTGCGTGGGGGAGAATTCCAGGCTCAGGCAGGCAACATCTGCCCGCCCGCCCGACGCCAGTCGGCAGGCAGGGAATTATCGTTATTATCCGAGTTGAAGATGCTGAACCTGTCCATAGTGGCCTGATTATAGCACAAACTATCTTGGGGTATAATAGGCAAAGTCCGCTGATTTACGGGCAGGTTTTGATTCTGCGAAAACCTTGCCTCACCGGCAGGCCAAAATTACCGCCCGGAAGATTTCTATGCCCAATATACAACCCAAGCTTGTAGCCGATTACTGGCTGAATTTCGCTGTCACAAAGCGCGATATTGATTTTTTGCAAAATTACCTCTTTGAGACCGAAATTCCACTTTCTGAGCAAGAGATGATGCGCATTTTGGTTGAAGAGCGCATCCGCTATGAGCGTGAAAATCTGGCGAAACAGCAAAAAGGCGATGGCGATATCTTTCTGCCAAAGGGAACCTATCAAAAAGGTCAAAAGCTGGTTTTTCCGGCTCTGAATTGGCGCAAAGGACAGGTTGTTGCTGTTCGCCCGGGAAACAACCCCGAAGTGGGTGCTTTTGATGTCATCGAAGTCCAGTTTGAAGATGAAACGCGTCGTTTGTTTGCGGCTGGCTTGCCAGAGCACAAACTCAACGACCCGGTTGAAGAAGCCCCGAACCCCGAAGCCGACCCGCAGGTAATCATCGAGCAATATGGCGAAGAACTGGTCAAGAAGTTAGAAATGGCCCTTGCAGCCGATGAAAGCCTTGTGCATAGCACCGGTCAGTGGTTCCCCCGCGCTTTGATTGTGGATATTAACCAGGGACACCTTAACCTGGCCGAAGCCATTTTGGATATGGCTGGCGATGAACCCTTGCCGGTCTCCTCGCTCATGGAGCAGGTCGAACTGCCGGGGGGCGTCAGCCGCAATTTGCTTGAATTTTCTTTCAACTACGCCCTGCAAAATGATGAGCGTTTTGATGAAGTTGGTCCAGCCGGGCAGGTTTTGTGGTGTTTGCGCCAGCACGAGCCAGATGAAGTTAAACAAGTTCCGGCGGCGCTCAAGTACAACCATCTC
>CAZNCT010000023.1:8316-14409 GCA_964571615.1 uncultured Anaerolinea sp.
AGTATCAACTGGATGATGAATTCTCTGAAACAGACAAAAAGCCTCCCCGGTCGAACGAAGTTACCCTGACTCTGACCTACCCGCATTGGCGCGCTGGCACCCTGCCAGTCTCGCCGCGCGTGCGCCACTTCTTTCCGACCGCTTACGAATCGCCGCGGGTGCGTTTTATCCTGGTTGATGAAAAAAGCGGAGAGCGCATTCCGGCCTGGGTGGTGCGCGAACATGGGTACGTTTCGGGCCTGAAGGCCTGGTTCGAGAAAAATCGGCTGATTCCTGGCGCTCATGTCACCATTCGACGCTCTAAAACGCCTGGCGAAGTTCTCATTGAAGCGCGAACCCGCAAGGCTTCTAAAGAATGGGTGCGCACCGTGTTGGCTGGCTCTGATGGCGGCATTGTCTTTGCCTTACTGCGCCAGGAAGTTGCCTGTGAATACCACGACCGCATGGTGACGGTTGTCCCCGATGTGGCCGGTATCGACCTGGCGGTCAGTCAGATGGCCAAAACCCGCCAGCCGCTTGAAAAGATTGTCAAGAGCATCCTGCGTGAGTTATCCAAACTCACCCCGCAGGGGCATGTTCATGCCGAGGAACTATATTCGGCAGTCAATATTTTGCGCCGCCTTCCCCCGGCGCCTTTGCTGGCCTTGCTGGCCTCAAACCGTGAATTTCATCACATCGGCGACCTGTATTTCCGCCTGGCAGAAAGCGAAGACGAGGAATAGCCCATGAGTCTGGTCAAGCCTACCCTGAACACCCGCTACCACATTGATTTTGACTGGTGGCGCCAGAGCGAAAATGACTGGCATGTGCATTTGCGCGGCTTGCTCTGCCCTCAGCACCAGGAAATGTTTGCAGATTACAGCGTCGGCGACATGCTCGATTTTATTGACCCCGAAACCGCCGAAGTGCGCCCCATGAACGGCATTCAGCAGGCGATTTTATCGCATTGTGCGCGCCAACCCGAATTTCTGACCGGCCAAACTGCCCTGGTCGAAGCCGTTTTCAGGGTTTTTCTTGCTAACGGAAACAGCCCGCTCTCGGCAACAGAGCTTTCTGAGCGGCTTAATCGTCCGGCCAATGTTATCTTGACCACGCTCTCGGGTGTAAGAGTTTACAAAGGCATTCGCCCGGTGCAGGAATAACCAATTTTGCTCCCGTAGCTCAATGGACAGAGCGACAGCCTTCTAAGCTGTGGGTTGTGGGTTCGAATCCCGCCGGGGGCGCTCTCAATAGCCAAAAACTTTCAGAGGAGACTTTTAGCGATGACCACCGAACGCAAAGGTTTGATTAAGTTTGCCGGTATCGAACAAACAGTTGTGGGCGAAGATATCAAAGTTGGGCAGAAAGCCCCCGAGTTTGTCATCCAAAAAAACGATTGGACACTGGTCAAAGCCCTCAAAGAGACCAAAGGCAAGGTGCGCATCATTGCGGCGGTGCCATCGTTAGATACCCCGGTTTGTGACCGCGAAACCCGCCGTTTTAACGAAGAGGCCGCCAAACTGAGCCGCGACATTGTTGTAATGGTCATCAGCATGGATTTGCCCGTTGCTCAAAAGCGCTGGTGCGGCGCCGCTGGGGCCGACCAGGTGCTGACCTTCTCCGATGTCGTCAAGGCTGATTTTGGCAAAAAATATGGTACGCTGATGAAAGAAGTCCGCATTTTGCGCCGCGCGGTCTTTGTTGTCAATAAAAAAGGTGTTGTCACTTACGCCGCTTACATGCCCACCAATGGAGACGAGCCTGCCTACGACGAAGTGCTGGATGCCGCCCGCAAGGCGCTTGCGAAGTAATTTTGCAAGGAGTGCTTATGATAACGGTCAAACCGAAGACAGGCCGTGGCGCTATTCTGGCTGAGCGCCGACGCATGTTGGTTGAGACGATTGGCTGGCAGGTGCGTGTGCAGCACCATGTCTGGAGTCCGCCAACCGACTTGTTTGAAACCCCCTCGGCCTATGTGGTGCGGGTCGAAATTGCCGGAATGCGTGAGCAAGATTTCAACATCACCCTTGAACATAATTACCTGAACATTAGCGGCATCCGCGCCGAACCCCATGAGCGCCGCGCCTACCACCAGATGGAAGTCCGCTTTGGTGAATTCAATACCGTCCTGGTGTTACCTGGCGCGGTCGATGTCAAAAATGCCCGTGCCGAATACGAAGACGGCTTTTTGACCATCACGCTCCCGAAAGCCAGTCCCAGCCAAATTTTGATTAAGGATTAACCCCCGCTTTTATGCCTGCTTCGCGTTGGAATTCCAGTCCCGCTGACCTTTTTAAGTGGATTAAAAGCGACGACGATGCTGAACTGTTGCAAATGTTCATCCCGTCGCTGTTTTCTGATTTTTCGATTCGGGATGAAACTCCCGAACACGGCTCCCTTTTGCCTGACTCTGCGCAACAAGCCGAATCGGCCCCCGAGGTGGTTGCCATTCTTCCCCTGCGCGGCCTGGTTGTTTATCCACAAACGGCTGTGCCGCTGACCATTGGTCAGCCGCGTTCGGTTCGCCTGGTAGATGACGTCGTTGGCGGTGACCGGTTTGTTGGCCTGGTAGCCTCCAAAAATCCGGAATTGGAAATGCCCGCCCCCGAAGACCTGTACACCGTCGGGACGCTGGCCACTGTCCATCGCCTGCTGCGCGCTCCGGATGGCACCATCCGCATTCTGGTGCAGGGCTTAGAGCGTTTTCGGGTATTGGAATATACCCAGACCGAGCCATATCTCATGGCGCGCATTGAGCGCATCCCTGAAACTGCCGAAGAAGGCCTCGAGTTAGACGCCCTGGCCCGCAATGCCCGCGACCAGTTTGCCGGAATTGCTGAGATGATTCCTTCTTTTCCTCGTGAGCTGGTCGCCTCGATTACCGGCATCGAAGACCCGCTTCAGACCGTCTATGCGATTGCCAATTTCCAGCGCATTGACCTGGAGGACGCTCAAACCCTGCTCGAGCTGGACTCTGTGACCGATAAACTGCGCAAACTGATTGGCTTGCTGGTGCGTGAGAGCGAAGTCTTGCAGTTGGGGCAGAAAATTCAAAACGAAGCGCGCTCAGAAATTGACAAAGTGCAGCGAGAATACTTCTTGCGCGAACAGCTCAAAGCCATTCAGAAGGAACTTGGCGAACGAGACGAGCAGGCTGTTGAAGTGGATGAGTTCCGCCAGAAAATAGACGAAGCCAAAATGCCCGAAGAGGCCGATAAGCAGGCCCGCCGTGAGTTGGAAAGGCTCTCGCGTCTGCCAACCGCCGCGGCGGAATATGGCGTTATTCGCACCTATCTCGACTGGATGACCTCGCTGCCCTGGTCGAAAACCACCCAGGACAACCTCGATATTGCCCATGCCCGTGAAGTGCTCGATAAAGACCACTACGGCTTGGAAGACATCAAAGAGCGGATTTTGGAGTTTTTGGCAATCCGCAAGTTGCGCCTTGACCGCCACGACGAAGAAAAAGCCGACTCCGGGGACTTAATCCGGCGCGAACGCGAGGGTGTCATCTTGTGCTTTGTCGGCCCGCCAGGGGTGGGCAAAACCTCGCTGGGGCAGTCTATTGCGCGGGCGATGGAACGCAAGTTTGTGCGCATCTCGCTTGGTGGTGTGCGCGACGAAGCCGAAATTCGCGGCCACCGCCGCACCTATATCGGCGCCATGCCGGGGCGCATTTTGCAAGCCCTGCGCCGGGTTGAAAGCCGCAACCCCGTCTTTATGCTGGACGAAGTGGATAAGCTGGTGAATGACTTTCACGGCGACCCCTCTTCGGCGCTGCTCGAAGTGCTTGACCCCGAACAGAACAGCGAATTTCGTGATAACTACCTTGAAGTCGCTTATGACCTTTCGCAGGTCATGTTCATCACCACAGCCAACACCCTTGAAACCATCCCTGGGCCGCTGCGTGACCGCATGGAAATCATCTCCCTTTCTGGCTACACCGAGGGGGAGAAAATAGCGATTGCCAAAGGCTATCTGATTCCGCGTCAGATTCGTGAGAACAGCCTGCGCCCCTCTGAAGTGACGTTTACCGAAGAAGCGCTTAAAACCATCATCAATCAATATACCCGCGAGGCCGGTGTAAGGAATCTGGAACGCAGTATCGGCTCTGTTTGCCGTAAAATTGGCACGCGGATTGCAGAAGGCAAAGGCAGCGCTTACGAGGTGACACCTGAGCTGGTGCGCGAGTTGTTGGGCAACCCCTTCTTTCAGGGCCCAGAAGAAATGAACGTGCGTACGGCTGTTCCTGGGGTGGTGGCTGGCCTGGCCTGGACGCCCTACGGCGGCGATGTGCTTTTCGTTGAAGCCACCCGCATGCCAGGATCCAAAGGTTTTCAGGTCACTGGCTCGGTTGGCAATGTGATGCAGGAATCGGCGCGCGCGGCGCTCTCTTATGTGCGTTCGCGGGCCGAGCAATTGGGCCTGCCCGCGCATTTCTTTGAGAAGTCAGACCTGCACCTGCACGTTCCTTCGGGCGCCCAGCCCAAGGATGGCCCCTCCGCTGGGGTAACGATTGCCACCGCCCTGGTTTCTCTGATTTCTGGCCGCCTGATGCGCAAAGGCGTTGGCATGACCGGCGAAATCACCCTGCGCGGACAGGTTTTGCCCGTTGGCGGCATTAAGGAAAAAGTCCTGGCGGCGCACCGCAACGGCCTGCATACCGTCATCATGCCCAAGCGGAATGAGATGGATTTGGACGATGTGCCCGATGAAATCAAGAAAACCATGACCTTCGTCTTTGCCGAAAGCGTAGAAGATGTCTTAAACGCCGCGCTCGAACCACCCCAGAAAGAAGAAGCCCCCGCCCCGCAGGCGGAACCGGCCAAGAAACGAAAAACATCCCGCAAAAAGGATAAACCCGATGCCGAAAATCATGCTGGCTGAAGACGACCCCACCATGCTGGGCCTTTTGAAAACGTTAATGCGGCTTGAAGGCTTTGATGTGGTCATCCCTGATTTCCAATCCGATTTTATTGAAACCGTTCACCGTGAAGCGCCCGACGCTCTCTTGATGGATGTTCACCTGCCGCAGGGCAACGGCATGGATTTTCTGCGCCAGATGCGCTCCGACCCGCGTTTTGATGGCCTGAAGGTTGTTATGGCCTCAGGCATGGATTTGCGTTACGAGTGCATGAATGCCGGAGCAAATGCTTTCTTGCTCAAGCCCTTTATGCCCGAAACCCTGATTAATGCCATTCGGGCACAACTCTCAGGCCCGGCGGAGTAAACCCGATGGAGATTTCTCTGCGCGCGTTTCGCTTTGAGCAAGATTACCCGGTTGTGATTGACTTGTGGAATCGCTGTGGCCCGGGCGTGCAGGTGCGAAAATCGGATGACCCCGAAGAAATCAAGAAAAAATTAGAACGCGACCCTGACCTGTTCATTGTGGCTGAACACCAGGGTCGTGTTGTTGGTACGGTGCTGGGGGGCTTTGATGGCCGGCGCGGCATGATTTATCATCTGGCGGTAGAACCTGCCTTTCGCGTGCATGGCGTCGGGGGCCGATTGATGCAGGAAGTCGAAGCCCGTCTGGCGCGCAAAGGCTGTCTGAAAGCCTACCTGATGGTAACTCCCGAAAACGAAGAGGTCATCCCGTTTTATGAAAAACGCGGCTGGTCTGAAATGAAAATGCACCTTTTTGGTAAAAATCTTCCCTGAGTTATGTCCTTGCAAATCGCCATTCTCACCGTCTCAGACCGCTCTTTTCGCGGTGAGCGTGAAGACCTCTCTGGCCCGGCCCTGGCTGCCGAAGTCACCGCGCTGGGCTGGCAGGTGACGAAGAGTGCTATTGTCCCCGATGAACAGGATGAAATTGCCAGCACCCTGTCGGCCTGGGCCGACAGCGGCCAGGCCGATGCGATTCTGACCAGCGGCGGAACCGGTTTTGCCCCGCGAGATGTCACCCCCGAGGCCACCCGCCGGGTGGTAGAACGCCTGACCCCCGGTATTGACGAGGCCATACGCGCCGCCAGTCTGAAAATCACCCAACACGCCATGCTTTCACGGGCTGTTTCGGGCATTCGTAATGCAACCTTAATCATCAACCTGCCCGGCAGCCCGCGCGGCGTGGTTGAAACACTGGCCGTAATTGCCCCTGTCTTGCCACATGCC
>CAZNCT010000023.1:14422-15587 GCA_964571615.1 uncultured Anaerolinea sp.
GAGTTACTGCGCGAAGCGCGTAACGCCGAACAAGGGCATCGCCAGGTGTAAGGCCAATCGGTAGTTCTTTCTCCCTCAAGGAGCGCCCAATGCAAACCCGATTTTTGGAACTCAAGACCCGCCTTTCTGAAGTCCAAGACCTGGCCAAAGCCGCCGGCTTGCTGGGCTGGGATCAGCGTACGCAGATGCCCGCTCGCGGCGCCGCGGTGCGCGCTGAAATGCTGGCAACGCTGGGAAAACTGGCACATGAAAAATTCACATCCGATGAGATGGGCCGCTTGCTGGAAGACCTGCGCCCTTACGAAGAAAGCCTGCCTTATGACTCTGATGAAGCCAGTCTGATTCGCGTGGCCCGCCACGACTACCAGAAAGCCATGCGCGTCCCGTCCACGCTGCGGGCCGAGATGAGCCGCCTGGCCGCACAGGCGGGTGAAGTGTGGGTTCAGGCGCGCAAAAACTCTGACTTTGCATCCTTCCTGCCCTATCTCCAGCGGCATGTTGAACTGAAGCACAAATACATTGAGTGCTTTGACGAAGCCGACAACGTTTACGACATTCTGCTCGATGACTACGAGCGCGGCATGACCACTGCCGAGGTCACCGCTCTGTTTGAAACCCTCAAGCGCGACCTGGTTCCGCTGATTGCTGCCATTGCCGGGTCGTCTCAGCCTGTGGAGGATGCCTGCCTGCATGGCCACTTTCCGGTCGAAACCCAACGCGCCTTTGTGCTCGAGATTCTGAAACGGTTTGGGTTCAGTGATGATTCCTGGCGGCTCGATACCACCGTGCATCCCTTTGCCAGCAGTATCGCCACTGGCGATATTCGCATTACCACCCGTTTTTACGAAGACTTTTTGAATGCCGGGCTGTTTGGCTCGATGCATGAATGCGGTCATGGCCTGTATGAAAATGGCATTTCCAGCGCCCTTGAGCGCACGCCTCTCTGCCGTGGGGTTTCGCTTGGCCTGCACGAATCGCAAAGCCGGATGTGGGAAAACCTGGTTGGGCGTTCACGCGCTTTTTGGGCTTATTTCTACCCCCGGCTGGTGGAGGCCTTTCCGAGCCAGTTCGGAACGGTCCACCCGGAAACTTTCTACCGCGCCATTAACAAAGTCCACCCGTCGCTGATTCGGGTCGAGGCCGATGAAGCCACCTACAACCTGCA
>CAZNCT010000023.1:15597-19823 GCA_964571615.1 uncultured Anaerolinea sp.
CGCTTCGAGTTGGAGCAGGAAATCATCAATGGCAAACTGGCCTTGCGCGACCTGCCCGAAGCCTGGAACGCACGCATGAAAGCCTACCTGGGGATTGATGTACCCGATGACGCCCACGGGGTTTTGCAAGATATTCACTGGTCGAGCGGTATGATGGGCTACTTCCCGACCTACGCGCTTGGCAACATTATCTCCGTCCAGATTTGGGAGCGGGTTAAAGCCGAAATCCCAGACCTGGAAGAGCAGTTTGCGCGTGGCGAGTTCAAAACTCTGCGCGAGTGGCTGCGCGAGCGCCTGCACCGTCATGGACGTAAGTTTAGCCCGCGTGAGACTCTTCAGCGTGTCACCGGTCAGCCGGGCGGCATAGAGGTTGGCCCGTATGTGCGTTATCTGAAGGCCAAATTTAGCGACATTTACGCGCTGTGAAGCCAGCGTAGGTTTAAGAATAAACAACGACCACCCGGCCAGGTGGTCGTTGTCTCTTAAAGCATTTGTTTGATACGTTCCGCAACTCAGGCGCCGCCCTCGCCATAAATGGCCGGGTCGGTGGGGGTTTTGCCGCTTCGGTCGTGGACATAAACCCAATCGCCCTCTTTGGCCCATTTGAAAACCCAGGCGGCATCGCCAATCGACATATTGACACAGCCGTGCGATTGTTCGTAGCCCAGCGAGGTGCGCCAGTAGGCCCCGTGAATGGCTCGGGCTTTGTCAAAATACAGGGTGTAAGGGACTTTTTCGAGGAAGTAATAATCCGAACGGTCGGCTTCAAAGGCGCCGCTCATATCTTCGGTTTCTTTCATTTTGTAAATCTGGAACAGGCCCGGGCGCGTCCAGTAGGGTTCAATTCCGGTGGCTATCAGAGAGGCAAAAACCAACTGGTTGTTGTCATAGACGGCCAGGGTTTGTTCGGCCAGGTCAACGTCAATCCAACGGCCATTGGTGACACCCTCTGGCGGGTTGGCGCTGGGGAAGACCACACCCACCTGACGGCCCGGCACCCATTCGTCTGGCCCAATCAGCAGCCATTCTTCCCCTTCAATGTTGATGACGTTATAAACCTGCACCAGTTCATGCTTGGCCAGGCTGCGCACGACCGGAATGTTGGAAACATAACCAGGGCTGGAGCGCACATCGGTGCCAAAGATGGCCCAGCCAAACGGGTTGCGCGGCGGGCGCACAAATTCAAGCCCGCGAAACAGACTGGGGGTTGAGACACGTGTTCCCGCACCGGGCATCCACTCGCCTGAGGGCAGTAAAAAATAGGTGCCCTTGTTGGTACGCTCCATTTGCAGGTAGGTCAGGTAAATCATTGCCCCGGGGCCAATCTGGCGCAGGGCACCGGTTTTGTTGATGGCCGCATCGAGACTGGGGTAGGTGTTGGTAGTGTACTCGGTGATGCGGTAATACTGGTAAGGGACAACCGCCAGGCTTTCATCCCGTTTCAGGGCGGCCAGCGGCGTTGGCGGGTAGGCGAAGCCCTGGTGGGCCAGGTCTGTCAGGGTTTGGGAGGGGCCGAGCGGCAGGCAATCGCCAGGGGGGGTCAGATAAACGCCAGGGGGGCAAAGCACGTCTCCGCTGGCGGGTTCGGGGCTGGCAGCAGGCTCCTGAGCCTGGGCGGCGGCAGGAGGCAGCAGGCTAAAGATAAGGCTAAGCGCAATCAGGGAAAGTGTCAGGATTCTCATGGTCTTTTACCGTTATTGATAAAGTAAGCCAGATTATAGCAGAAGAAAAATCCTATTTTTCTCCGGCAGAAATGAACAGGCCCGCACCAATCAGGGCGCCGCCGAGTAGAAACAGGCCTGTAATTTGTTCGCCGAGGAAGAACCAGCCCAGCAGGCTGCCCACAACTGGTTGGGCAAAAAAAGTCAGCGATGCAATAGCGGCGGGCAGGTGGGCAAAGGCGTAGTTCCACAGAAACATGGCAATGGCGGTAGAGATGATGCCCAGGAACAAGATTCCGCCAATGATGCCGGGGGTAATGGGGCCGAGACCCTGGCTAAAGAGTTCCCACAGACCCAGCGGGATGGTGATAGGCAGACCGCCGAGCAGGAAGATGGCGGTGGCTTGCAACAGGTCTGTGCCTTCGCCAGTCACTTTGCGTACCAGTACCGAATAGAGTGCCCAGGTGAGGGCGGCGCCGAGCAGTGAGAGATTGCCGAGGAACAGGTTTGAAGACCAGTCGGCGTTGCGCGGGTCGATGACGGCCAGAACACCCAGGCTAGCGACCAGAATGGCGAGCAGGCGTCGGCCTGTAATTGGCTCTTTGAGCAGCAGCCAGGCGAAGGGTAGAACGAGCGCGGGCGTAGCCGAAGTCACCAGCGAGCCGTTGGCGGCGGTCGAGAGTTTTGTCCCCACGAATTGGAATCCGAGCGAGATGCCGTATCCAACCAGGCCGACCCAAAAAGCGGCCCGTAGTTGCTGGCCGCTCAGGCTAAACCCGCCTTTGAAGTGGATGACCAGCCAGAGAGCCAGGAAACCAAGAATCAGGCGGCTGGTGAGCAGCGCAAAGGGCGGGATGACCTCAAGCACTACTTTGCTGACGACATACATGCCGCCCCAAATGGCGGCGGCGGTGAGTCCGGCCAGCAGGCCGGGCAGGGAGGTTGTTTTCATGTTATTCCCAATCTTCGGGGTTGTATCGTCGGGTGCGTTTGATGGCCCCGCGGCGTTTTTTCTCGAAGACGCGCGCTGCGCTGGCGGCGACCCCTGGCCGGGTGGGGCGGCGGATTTTGGGTCGTTTGAGGGCCTGTTGAATCAGTTCTTGCAGGCGCAGAAGCGCATCGGCGCGGTTTTGCTCCTGGGTGCGGTATTGCCTGGCCTCTATCAGAATGATGCCTTCGCTGGTGGCGCGGCTCCCGGCCAGTTTGAGCAGGCGTTCTTTGACCTCGGCGGGCAGATAGGCTGAGTTGGCGGCGTCGAAGCGCAATTGTACCGCAGTTGCGACTTTGTTCACATTTTGTCCGCCTGGGCCGCTGGCGCGAATGAATTCGAGATGAATTTCTTCGTCGGGAATGGTGAGGCTGGGGCTGATTTCAAGCATGGCAAGGGCAGGGGAACAGGAATGGAGAGGTGTCTTAATAAAGAATGAACGAGCTGACCCTGTGGTTCATCAACTCGTTCATTCTTGTGCGCACTTAGTTTTCTCTAAAACATCAAATCGTTAATCTGTTTCATTGTCTCTGGCGCAGGGCGCAGGTCTTGTTCTGTCAGACGGTTGAGCGGGGTCTCAACCAGGTTGTGCAGGTCGGTGAGCGACGGGCTTTCGGGGGCAACATAAATCAGGCCCGTGACCAGGTAGTTGTTGGCGTGAGCGTCTTCAAGGACGCGCATGGCTTCGAGGCGGTTGGTGGGGTCGTAGTCTTTGTCCAACGCTTTCAGGATGATGGCGGAACCATCGTGCAGCGTGACCTCGCGGATTTCGCCCTCAATCATATCGGCTTCAAGCATGATTTCGGGTTTGGGTGGTACGTACGAAATGGTGCTTTGCGGGCCTTCTGATGCGGCATGAAAAGAAATGTCGTGCAGCGGGTCTTCTTTTTCTTTGCCAAAGGTGTAGGAGTAGTAACTGCTCTCCTGGTTGTTGAAGGTCACGCAGGGGCTGATGATATCCAGCACGGCGATGCCATTGTGGGCCAGGGCGGCTTTGAGCACTTCTTTGACCTGTTTGGCATTTCCGGCGAATAAACGGGCAACAAAGGTTGCGCGTGAGGCCAGGGCTTCCATGCAAATATCGACTGGCAGGTAGAGGTTGGTGCCCTGTTTTTTCAATTCCAGGCCCTGGTCGGCGGTGGCTGAAAACTGGCCTTTGGTCAGACCATAAACGCCATTGTTTTCAACAATGTAAACCATGTTGACGTTGCGGCGCATGGCGTGTTTGAACTGGCCCATGCCGATGCTGGCGCTGTCGCCATCGCCCGAGACGCCCAGGCCTTTGAGCCGGTAATCTCCGAACAGCGCGCCGGTTGCCAGGGAGGGCATGCGTCCGTGCAGGCTGTTGAAGCCAAAGGAGCGGTTCAGGAAGTAGGTGGGGCTTTTGCTTGAACAGCCAATCCCAGAAAACTTGACAATTTTCTCGGGTACGACGTTGGCTTCGTAGCAGGCCGCAATAATTTGATTGGCGATTGAGTTATGACCGCAACCCTGGCACAGGGTGGTGGGGTTGCCGCGATAATCGTTTTTGCTCAGGCCGACGCTATTGACTTGCGCCGATGCGCCAGCCATGGGGA
>CAZNCT010000023.1:19833-32430 GCA_964571615.1 uncultured Anaerolinea sp.
TCGCTCATCTTATTTTTCCTCCTTTTCCAGAATGGCTGTCCGAATCCACTTTGCGGTTGGCGGCAGGCCGTCGTTGAAGGCAACCGAAATCAGACGGGTGGCATGCTCTGGATGTTTGATGGTCAAGAGTTGCTGTAATTGTCCATCGCGGTTCATTTCGACAACGTAGATGCGTTCGTGCGCGGCGATAAAATCGGCTACTTCGGCGGTAAAAGGCATGGCGCGCAGGCGCAGGTAGTTGCTTTTCAGGCCATGTTCCTGTTCGAGTTGGGCGCGCGCTTCCTGGACTGCCGGGTCGGTTGAACCATAGGCGATGATGCCGATGGTTGCGCCGGGGGTGTTTTCAACAACTGGCACAGGCAGGTATTGTTTGGCGGTCTCATATTTTTTCTTGAGCCGTTCCATGTTGGCGACCCAGACATCCGGTTCTTCAGAGTAACGCGCCTCGGGCGTGTGGCCTGTGCCGCGGGTGAAGTAGGCACTCAGCGGATGGGTGTTGCCGGGCAGGGTTCGGTAGGGAATACCGTCGCCGTCCACGTCTTTATAGCGGCCCCAGTTGGCGCCAATTTTTTCAAGGTCTTCTTCCCAGAGCACTTTGCCGCGATCCATGGGGACATCGGGGTAATTGAAGGGGTCGGTCATCCATTGGTTCATGCCGAAATCGAGGTCGCTCAGGACGTAAACCGGGGTCTGGACGCGCTCTGCGATGTCAAAAGCCCGCCAGCCGAACTCAAAGCATTCGTTGATTGAGCCTGGCAGCAGGATGAGCGAGTCAATATCGCCGTGGCCCATGTTCGCAACAAAGGCTACATCGCCCTGCGAGGTGCGAGTGGGCAGGCCAGTGCTGGGGCCCATGCGCTGGATGTCCCAGATAACCAGCGGAACTTCGGCGAAGTAGGCCAGGCCAGCGTACTCGGTCATCAGGCTCATGCCTGGGCCTGAAGTAGATGTCAGGGCGCGTAACCCTGCCCATCCTGCGCCGACACACATGCCGATGGCGGCCAGTTCATCTTCGGCCTGAATCACGGCGAAGGTGTTCTTTCCGTCTTTTTGTCGCAACTTGGGCAGATACTCGTTGAGCGCTTCGGCCAGGCTGGATGCCGGCGTGATGGGATACCAGCCCGCAAATTGCACCCCTCCGTAAATCGCACCCAGGGCGGCGGCGGTGTTACCATCGGCCATAATCAGGCCTTCGGTTTTGTTCATGGGTTCAACGTAGAAGGGGTCGGTCTTGGTCAGGTTGGCGGCGGCCCATTCGGCCCCGGCTTTGACCATGCTCATGTTGAGCGCAACAGGTTTTTCTTTGTTTTTGAAGTGGAATTTGAGCGCCAGTTCAATTTTGGTCTGGTCAATGCCAAGCATTTGCGCCAGAATGCCGACATAGACCATGTTGGCGACCAGGTCGCGCAGGTTGGATGGGATTTCAGCGTTTGAGCGCACCAATTGTTTGACCGGCATGGCATAAACGCTAATGTCATCGCGGTTGATTGGCAGTTTGATGTCATCTGCGTAGAAGAATGCGCCGCCCGGGGTGACACTGGCCAGGTCGCGGACAAAGGAGCCGGGGTTCATTGCAACGACAATCTCTTGCTCTTCGCGCCGGGCAATGAACCCTTCCCCGCTAACGCGGATGGTGTACCAGGTCGGCAGCCCCTGAATGTTGGACGGAAACAGGTTTTTGCCCGAGACTGGAATGCCCATTTTGAACAGGGCACGCAGCAGGGTGTTATTGGCCGTTGAACTGCCTGAGCCATTGGCAGTACCAACGGTAATCGAAAAATCATTCACAATACGGTTGGGGGTCATATACTCCTCAGTTGAGAAATATTATTTTGGGGCGGCGGGGCGTTGGTACAGGTGATATATCAGGTCGGTATGCTTGACCAGCGCTTTATACCCCTCGTCATAATTTTGATGGATGATGGCTTCAACCATCTGGCGGTGATATTGCCAGACTTCTTGTAGATAGTTAATGTCGTTATAGACATTCAGTCCAATTGCTTCGTATGCCTCCCAATAGGCCTCCAGAATGCCGCTGACATACAGGTTATTAATATGCCTGAAAATCGTCAGGTGCAGTAATTTATGCTCTTCATGCGGAATTTGAATTGGCGTGCCGTTCAATTTTTCGGTTGCGCGCCTGAGCAGTTCTTGCAGGGTCTGGTGGTCTTCAGGGGTCAGGCGGGTGACTGCCTCATGCCAGTAGGCGGCTTCGATGTGGCGGCGCAGGTCTGAAAAAGCCATGAAATGACCGCTATCCAGGCTCATGGCATACCCCAGGCTCTGGCGGATGGTTGGCAGGAAGGTGTAAGGGAGGCGCCGAATGCCCGTGCGCGGACGCACATCCACCAGGCCGAGAGCGCGGGCAACTTCCAACTGTTCGCGCAGGGTCGCCACTGAAATCCCCAACTCAATGCTGAGTTCGGTCAGCGGCGGCAGGCCATTTTCCGCTTCGGGATGAGCCGCCAGGTAGCGCATAAATTCAGAGATATTGCCTTGGGAGTTTCGTTCGCGCAGCATACAATCTGGAGAGATAAATTGGATTAATCAGATTATTATTATGAATATATCACCTTCATTTCGGTGGGTCAAGATAAAAAAAATCACCCGAGATGGGTGATTTTTATGTACTACCGGGTTGTGGTGGGCAGGCTTATTCGCCGCTGATTTCGACTGGTGTGCCAGCGTAAACAATCGGCCCGTTTGCCGGGACGCTATCGGGGCGGCCCAGCGGCATGATTTGACGCCCGATGGTGGATTGCCCATTGGGAGCGTAAACCATCTGATAGAGCAGTGAGTTTTCCCAATCACCGCCGCCCAGAATGTCGTTGCCTTTGGGCTGTCCGTCTTTGCGCTGTGAACCAGCCATCACGCCCGCGTAACTGCTCAAATCCATGTTCATGGTGGCCTTGGCGACATCGGCATAGTGGCAGGTGGTGCAGGCCGAAGCGCCGCTATACCACAGGTTGGCTTCGCTGAACAATCGCTGGATGTCCGCGCCGTAGGTGGCCGTGCAGGTACGCTCTTTCAAGTCCACAAACTGAAAGGCTTCTTTTTCTGGGGCACCAGCCTTGACCCAGGCGCCGAGCAAATCGACGGCTGAGACCTGGCATTTGATGACCAGCGGCCCGGCCTCCGCCCCAACTTTGGGGGCAGGCATGGTGGCGGCAATCAGGGTTGGGATGGGGGTGACGACCGGTTTGGGAACACCAGTGCAAGAATCGGTGGTTCCGCAACCAAAAGCGTACAAACCGAAGATGAAGGCCAGCACAACCACCGGCAGGCCAAACATCGTCACAAAAATAATGGTCTTGGTCTGGTCTTTCATTGCGTCTCCTAAGGCTGGGCCGGTTTTAGCGTGCGGATGTAGTTGACCAGATCCCAGCGGTCGCGCACAGATAGATTTTCATTCAGAGCGGGCATTCTTCCAGCAATCCCGTTTGAAAGGGTCATGAAGAGCGTGCCGTCAGCTTTTGATTGGGTCACGGTGCTGGTCAGGTTGGCGGGCTTGTTGACAAGCGCGCCACCGACGACACCGTTGCCTTCTCCACCGGCGCCATGACACATGGCGCAATGAACGCTGAACAGCACGCGCCCACGTTCAACTGAGACTTCATCTGCCGGAATGGGGTTGACCGGGTCGCCCTGGCCGGGGATGTAGGCCGCGCCTTCAAACGGGATGGAGTTAGCTGCCACCGGCAGGGGGCTGTCCATTGGCTCATAGGAGGGTTGGATTTCCATGAAAGAAATCCACTCTATCTTGATGATGTCATAGGTGAACAGCATGATGGTGCCAAGTATTAAGACAGTGGCGGCAATGACAATCAGTAAACGTTGAAAAAGGCTCATATCGCCTCCGCCTGGGCGCGCTTGACCGACTCGGCGCCGAGTTCGTTCATGGCAGTTTCCACGTTCTTTTCCTCATCTTGCGGGCATTCAATCAGCAGGGCAATCCGCCCGTCGCTGATTTCAGGCACGTATTGGGTGGGGGTATAGTTGGGGAAGCGGCTATCGAGAAAGACGCCGATGAAGGTGCTAACAAGCATGACCAGCATGGTCAGCTCGAACATCACGACAATGGTAGGGGGCACACCAATCCAGCGGCCCCCAACGGTGATTGGGTAGAGTTGCGGGGTGCCATAAGCCAGGAAGATGCCTACGCTCAAACCGAGCAGCGCACCACCCAGGGCAAAGCGTGAGACATTGCTCCACTGCGGTTTGCGCCCCAGCATGGCTTCGGTAATCGGGGTTCCCGAAATGACCGTCACATGCTCATCGTGGATGCCCATCGCGCGCAGTTTATCGACTGCGTGGGCGGCGGGGTCAATGTCTTCAAAAATGGCGAGAAGAAGGTTTTTTTCTGTCATGCTTACTCCAGTTCAGCCACCGAAACGACCGGCTCTTTACCGTACTTGCGGATGGAGTGCGCCATCTGGCCTTCCTGCACTTCCCAAACTGGCACCAGCGGCACCAGGCGCGAAGCAATCATATAGAGCAGGATGAAGAAGGCAATCGTGCCAACGAAAATCGGCACTTCGATGCCGGGCTTGAAGTCCTGGCCCCACATGAAAGGCATGCGGTTAATTTGCAGCGAAACCGGCACAATGATGTAACGTTCGGCCCACATGCCAACGTTGATGAGCAGCCCCACCGTGAAGAGAATGGCCGGGTTGCGCCGCCAGGCTTTGTTCCACAAAATCAGCCAGGGAACAGCAACGTTGGTAATCAGCATCATGAACCAAATCCAACCGCCAGGGCCTGCCTCGTGGAAGTGCAGCAACGCATCGGTGAATTTATCGCCACCGTACCACTGGATCATGTAATCATTGAAGAAGAAGTAGGCCCAACCCATCGAGATGACCAGCATCAGTTTGCCGATGGCATCGAAGTGTTCCTTGCGGATGAAGTAATCCATGTGTTTCATGGTGTAGCGGATGACAATCACCACCATGCCGACCGCCGAGACACCCGATTGCAGCGCGCCGATGACAAAGTACGGACCGGCGACTTGCGAGGCGAGTTGGTGGAGGGGGGTGGCGATGACAAAGTACGGGCCGAAGATGGTTGAACTCCAGCCGGGGCGCATGGCAACCGCAAAGTCCCACGAAACGATGGTATGCACCGAGAACATAACCGGCAAGATGGCAAAGGCGAAGATGTTGAGCGCAACGCGCAGGTGCGCCCATTCCGCTTCGGTGCCCCGGAAGCCCAGGGCCAGGATGCGGTAAACGCTCTTGCGCCAGCCGGTCGAGCGGTCGCGGGCCATTGCCAGGTCGGGGATGAGCGGCAGGAACAGGTACATGGTCGAGGCCAGCAGGTAGGTGTTAATTGCCAGAAAGTCCCACATCAGCGGCGATTGGAAGTTGACCCACAAATGGCGCTGGTTGGGCAGGGGGAACATCCAATAGGCCAGCCAGACACGCCCCATGTGCGCGAAAATCTGAATACCGGCCTGGGCCAGCGCAAAGGTGGTCATCAGCTCGGCGGCGCGGGTGAAGGGGCGGCGGAACTCGACCTTGAAGACCCGCAACAGGGCCGAGACGAAAGTTCCGGCGTGGCTGATACCGACCCAGAAGACGGTATGCACCAGGAACAGGCTCCAGTAACCGGGGCGGTTCTTGCCCGAAAGGTAGAGACCTTCAGAAATCATGTACCCCCAGGCGCCAAAGAGCGCTACTGCCACAATCACCGCCAGGATGGCGGCAATTACCCAGAACTTCCAGGAGGTTGTGGTCATCGACTCCATCACCATCGCGTTCATTTCGCCGCGCGGTTTGGGGTCGAGCATCAGGTGTTCTTTGCGCAGTTCCGCTTCGTGGTCGTGCGCGTGTTCTTCGACGTGCGCATTGCCGAGCGGCTTAGCCATTACGGACATACGAGCCTCCCTTAAGATAAGTCACTTGCGGCAGGGTACCCAGGTCTTCGAGCAGTTTGTGGCCGCGTCCCTGGCGAGCCAGTTTGCTGACACGGCTTTCGGGGTCATCTACGCGCCCAAAGACAATGGCATCTGCCGGGCAGGCCTGGGCGCAGGCGGGCTGCACTTCGCCATCGAACACATCACGGCCTTCTGACTTGGCTTTGTCTTGCGCTTTGTGAATGCGCTGAACGCAGAAGGTGCACTTTTCCATCACACCCCGGCGGCGCACGGTCACATCGGGGTTGAGCTGGTTGCTGAGCGGTTCGGGCCGTTCATAATCGCGCCAGTTGAAGGTACGCGCCACATACGGGCAGTTGTTGGCGCAATAGCGCGTGCCAACGCAGCGGTTATAGACCTGCACATTCAATTTTTCGGCCTGGCTATGCACGGTTGCAAAGACCGGGCAGACCGATTCGCAGGGCGCAGAGCCGCACTGCTGGCACATCACCGGTTGGAAAGGTGTGGCTTTTACTTCGGGGTATTCGCCTTCCCACAGGCGTTCCACGCGAATCCAGGCCATCTGGCGGCCATAACCGGCGTCTTCTTCACCCACAAACGGGATGTTGTTTTCCATCGCGCAGGCGGCCACGCAGGCGTTACAGCCGGTGCACAGGTCCTGGTCAATGACCATTCCCCATTTGCCCTGCTCTTCTTCTTTCCAGTTGGCTTTATATTCAGGAATATTATGCTCAGCCATGATTAATGCTCCTCGTACCCGTAAACGCCCAGGCGGCTTTCAAGGCGTGACAACGCTTTCTTCTGATCGGTTTTCTCAATTTTGACTTTAATCCCGGCGTAGGCCAGGTCACCGGCCTCGTTGGTTTTTGCGCCAAACAAATCGGCGGGATTAACGCCGCGCCCTTCGGCGTAGCGGCCATAGGCCGTGTGACCCTGCCCGAAGGGGATTGCAATCACATCTGGACGAATGGCCGGGTACAGATACACCGAGGCTTCCACTGCTCCGAAGGGCGAGACAATCCGAACTACATCGTCGTCGTGCAGGCCGAGTTTTTTGGCCGTCTTGGGGTTGATTTCGACCCAGGTGTTCCACATGACCGTGGTGGTTGGGTCGGGCACTTCTTGCAGCCAGGGTTTGTTCGCCCCGGCTTCGCCCAAAATTGGCGAGACAAAGGCGAACAGGTGATAGTCGCCGCTGCCTTCGTATTCCGCTTCGCGCACAGTCAGGGCTTTGTTGAGCGCCGAAGAGGTCGGGGTGCCAAATTTGGGGTCGTTGGTCCACCAGCCGCCAAATTGCTGGAATTGCGCCCAGAAGGTATTAATCTCTGCCGCGCTGTGGAACCCGCCTTCAGCCGTGACCAGCGGCTCGATTTTGGACTGAATAAAGGCAACTTCGTCTTTGTAGGGCAGGGCTTTGCCCGCCTTTTCGGCGGCGGCCAGCATCACATCGGCAGTGGCGCGGGTGTTGTAGAAGGGCGCCACCACCGGCTGCGCACCCGAAAGGGTCGATTGTCCGGCGCCTGTGGCAACGCGCTGATAGCCCCACGATTCAAGCCCGGTGTGGTCGGGGAAGATGTAATCGGCCAGCAGGGCGGTTTCATCGGGGAAGGATGCAAACGAAATCACCGTTTCAACTTTTTCGAGCGCGGCTTTGAAGCCCAAGGCTGTGGGAATTTCAAAAACCGGATTGACGCCATGCACAAACAGGGCTTTGACCTGCCCGGCGTTCATCTTCTCGACCAGAATGCCCAGTTCTTTGGCGGTCGCCGGGCGGTGATAGCCGTCATTGACCGGCGCGGCGGGGGTCAGGTAAACGCCGCCAGGTTGACCGAGGTTGCCCGCCAGGGCATTCAGTGACAGGATGGCTTTGGCGGCGTCGAGGCCGTTGGCCTGGGCCAGCGGGGCGCCGCCAGGGATGGCCAGGGCGCGGCGCGCGTTGGCGAAGATGCGCGCCAGGCGCTCCAGGGTTTCTATTTCGATTCCGGCGGCCTCGGCGGCGGCTTCAACATTCACGTCTTCGTAAGCGGCAATTACTTTGCCCTGGTATTCGGCGGCCAGTTTGCCGAGGGCCAGGGCCACCAGGCCCTCGCTGCCGGGCTTAATCGCAATCCACTCATCGGCTTTGGCGGCGGTTTGTGAAAGGCGCGGCTCAAACTGCACCAGGTAACCGCGCTGTCCGGGGGTGCCCTGGCGCATTTTGGCAAATCCGCGGGTGTAGGCCACCGGCGAGAGCCAGGTTTCGAGGAAGTTCGCGCCAAACGAGAAGGTGACTTCGGCTCCGGCCAGGTCAAAGAACAGATTGTTGGGTTGGCCAAAGAGCGCGCGAGCGGCCTCGCCCAGGGTGGCGCGGGCTTCAAACAGCCCCAGCGCACCATAGCGGATGGGGGCCGGAGCGCCAAAGGCTTTGGCAACTTCAGAGAAAAGGTCAAACAGGTGGTCGGGCGCCAGGCCGGTCAGGAAGGCAATCTCGCCGGGCTGATATTTGCCCAGGGTTGCGGCTACCACGCTGATGGCGGCGTCCCAGTCCATTACTTCGCCGTTTTTGTTTACCGGGTTTTGCACGCGGTCAGGGTTGTAAAGCCCGTGCGGCGCAGCCTGCCCGCGGGCGCAGGTCTTGCCCAGGTTGACCGGGTGATATTTGTTGCCCTCCACCTTAAGGGCGCGGCCTTGCATAGTGCGGACGACCAACCCACAGCCCGCCGCACACTCGCGGCAGGTGGTGGCGTAATAGGTGCTCTGGCCGTTGTAGGTATATTCTGGCATTTTGGTGTACGGTTCGCGTACAACATAGCGCGAGGCCGGGCCGCAGCCGGTTAACACCGCCGCTGTGGCGCCCGTGATGCCTGCCAGTTTGATAAAATCGCGCCGGGAAAAATTCTCACTCATGGTTTTTTGTTCGTCCTTTCAGCCCGGTTCTAGTAGTGGCAGGTTTCACACGAAATCAGTTTTTCGCGTTTTTGGGGGTCATTGACCGTTTTTTGCTGGTGACAGGTGATGCACCAGCCCATGTTCATGACCTGCGGATTTTCGGCAACGGTCATGGTGCTCATATCGCCGTGACAATCCTGGCAGGCCACGCCCGCCGCAATGTGCGGACGGTGGTTAAAGTGGACATGGTCTGGAACAATTGCCACCGGCACCCAGGGGATGGGTTCGTTGCGTTCGACATAACCGGCCAACTTTTGCAGTTCTGGCGGCCACTGGTCGAGCGGGACGGGGTTGGCAGGATCCCAGTATTTGGTTAACTGCCCATGGCAGGCCCAGCATTTATTCTGGGTGGGCAGGCCAGCCGAGGCCTGTTTCCAGGCGCCGGGGTGGCAATACAGACATTGAATTTGCAAACCGACATGAATGTTGTGCGGAAAGTTAATCGGTTGCGCTGGCGGTATCTGGGTCTGGTAGAAGGCCCAGGCCGCCCCGCCGATGACTGCCAGCACTGCAATCAGCAGTGAGTAGTAAACAGCGGGCTTTTTCAAGATTTCAAAAATTCGCTTCATGCTCTCTCCTGAAGAGGGGTTTACAAATGAAGGGTTTTTCTTAGCGGCGCTTGCGCACCAGGAAGATGACAGCGCCCAAAACGGCCACAAAACCGAGCACAAATAAAATGTTCAGGCCGAACATGCCAAAGAAAACGCCCAGCCCGGTGAGAATGCCGCCCAGCAGACCCGGCATGGGGCCGCCGACCTGAGGCGCCGGGTCGGCACTTGCGCCTGCTCCGGCTTCAACGGCTTTTTCGGTGCGGCGGGGCAGGGTTTGGGCATAGGCCAGCACATCGCGGCTGTCTTCGGTGCTCCAGCCCAGGTCACGCCCAATCGGCATGGCTACCCCGGCCACCCCAAAGCGCGAACGGTGCAGGAAGCGGTAGGGGTCGCGGTTGGCGACATCGCCCAGACCTTCTTCGATGCCCTCCGACTTGAGCAGCAGGGTTTTACCATCGACGCCGTGACAGGCAGCGCAGACAGTCTCGTAGAGGCGTTTGCCGTTTTCGGTGTTTCCGCCCAGGGCTTTGAGCGAGACCGGGTCAATAAATTGGCTGTCATCGACCAGACCATTTTTTAAGAAAGCAGCCAGTTGTCGCAGGTCTTTTTCGCTCATCAGACCTGAAAAATCGTGCAGTGGGTCAATCTTGCCGTTCAGGTGGTCAATAATTTCTTGCTCACTGAGCCGTCCGGCCAGCACAAAGACACCTGGGAAACCGGTGTAATGAGACGAGCCGGTTCCGTAGGCCCCGGCGGCACCCTGATAGTCCCAGCCGTGGCATTCGGCACAGCGCCAGGTGTCTGGGCCTGAGCGGGTGTTGGTGCTTTGCCGCTCCCAAAGCGGATGGTTGCCCTCAGGGGCGCTGACGCCCAGGCGCGCATACCATTTGTCGTACAGTTGCGCCCCAGCCACGATGTCATCGTTGCTCTGGGCAAAGTTTCCGGCGGATACTGCCGCCGTTCCAGCCGCCAGCACCAGCAGGCAGAAAAGGACAACAAAAAAACGCATTGTATTGCGCATCGTTCACCTCTTTACATCTATTTTGTGGATGAACCCTCTTATAAAAATTATACTTTCAAAATTAAAAAATGATAAGAAAGGCTTGCCTGGCGTCATGTTATACTAGGGTGAAACTTCATCACCCAAACTGGTGAAATCAATAAAAATGGGTAAAAATATTCAGATTTCCCTTATTTTTGTAATTCTTGGCTTGCTGGCTCTGGCAAGCCTGGCCGCCCAGGTGGCGGCTCCTTTTTCACAAGACCAGGCGCCGACGCCTGAGTCTGGTCTGACCCTTGAACCGCAGCCCGAACTGGAGCCTGACCTGGCTTCTCAATCGGGCAGTACTGATGGAATTGCCCTGCTGGGCATCTTGCTCTTGTTGATTATCCTGGTGCCGGTTTTTGGAATGCGCCAGGAGTGGTGACAAACAAGCCGGGAAACCTAAGCCTGCAAACTGCCTCAACCAGGGGCAGTTTTTTGATTCAAACTGATAAATACCCGCCTGCTGTGTGACATTTTGCACTTGCCCGCCTGGCGCAAGGTGTGCTATTGTAAAAAGGCTTCGCTTTGGCGGAGACACTCCCCTTAAATCCCAAGAAAGGAATAAAGCATGAAACGCCTGTATGTTTGGTTTGCCTTGCTCGCCATATTCAGCCTGTTGCTGGCCGCTTGCGGCGCAGCGGGCGGAAGCCACCTCGATAAAATTAAGCAAGCCGGGGTTATCAAGGTCGGCACCAGTGCGGATTATCCGCCCTTTGAATATGTAGATGAAAGCGGCAAAAAAGTCGGCTTCGATATTGAATTGATGGAAGAAATTGCCCGGCGCATGGGCGTCAAGGTCGAGTGGGTTGATATGCCCTTCGACAGCCTGATTGCAGGGGTGCAGGAAGGCAAAATTGATATTTCTATCTCGGCTTTCAACTATACCGAAGAGCGCGACCAGGTCGTGGATTTCAGCATTGCCTATTATGACGGCCAGGATGCCTTTGCTGTGGCCGAGGGCTTTGCGGGCGCTATTCAGCAGCCCGAAGATGTGATTGCCTACCGGGTGGGTGTTCAGAACGGCACCACCCAGGATGGCTGGCTGACCGCCCTGGTGGAAGAAGGCAAACTTCCTGAAGCCAATTTGTTCCGCTACGACCGCGCCGACCAGGCCGCCCTCGACCTGAAAAATGGGCGCATTGACGTGATGATGGCGGATGCCGTCCCGATGAAGGCCCTGGCCAAACAGTTGGGCGGCCTGAAAATTGCCTACGAGGGCGTCGTTTCCAGCGGGCCGATTAACATTGTCCTGCCGAATGGCGATGCCGAATTAACCCAGGCGATTAATGACATCATCAAAACACTGCAAAGTGAAGGTTTCATTGAGGCCCTGGCGCTGAAACACTTTGGACAGTAATCCGAGTGCGACTGGCAGGTTCTTGCAGCCTGCCAGTCGTTTTTTTGCAGGAGGAGCATGCTCTCCAGCTTTGTTTCTTACATCTTTCAGGGGATTTCGATTACGGTTGCCGTCACGCTGGTGGCCCTGCCTGCGGGCCTCGCCCTCGGACTTGGGCTTGCCCTGCTGAACACCTACGGCGGCATCTGGCCGCGGCGGCTTTCGGCGGCTTATAGCCTGCTGATGCGTGGTGTCCCGCCGGTGGTGTTGCTTTTCATCCTGTATTTCATCCTTTCTGGCAATCTGATTAACCTGACGCCCTTTTGGGCCGGGTCGATTTCACTGGGGATTATCAGTTCGGCGTACCAGATGGAGATTCTGCGCGGGGCGCTGCTCTCCATTGGCGGCGGGCAGATGACTGCTGCGCGGGCGATTGGCATGAGCCGCTGGCAGGCCATTCGGTACATCATCTTGCCGCAGGCTTTGCGGCTGGCTATTCCGCCCTGGTCTAACGAGGCCTCGATTGTGTTGAAAGACTCTTCGCTGGTCTATGCCCTGGGGGTGCCCGAAATTTTGCGCCGCGCCCAACAATTGAGCGCGACCACCCAGCAGCCCATGCTGGCGTTTGGCGCCGCCGCGCTGATTTACTTTGTGCTGGTTTTCCTTGTTAATCGCAGTCTCGATGCTCTGGCCGAGAAGACCAAACTGCCCACCCAGGCCTCTTGAGAGATGGAATTGGAGAAAACCCCCATGGATGCCCCTATTTTGCAAGCCAAGAACCTGACCAAAATTTATGGCCAAAACGTTATTTTTCAAGATATTTCGCTGGATGTTAACCGTGGTGAGACCATTGTGATTATCG
>CAZNCT010000024.1:0-6881 GCA_964571615.1 uncultured Anaerolinea sp.
GGGGCCCCAGGGCTTCTCGACCGGCAGCACGCGGAGGATCGGCCGATCGTCCGCCGGGACGACTTCGTAATCGATGCGTTCGTTGAAACCGTCGCCGAAGGCGAAGCGGAGATTTCGGTTGGGCAGGGGCAGGCAGTTCGTCATTACCTGGTGCGGATTGCGCGGCTGAGCGATGAAAACGGACACCCGATTGGCCGCCTGATTAATTTGCGCGAGCGCGATACAAGCGTGCCACCGCCGCGCTTTGCAAAGCACGAGCCGCGCACACAGCCGCTGACAGAGAATGTGCTCTCGCAAAGCCCCCGGGCCGAAATGCCCAGGACAAAGCCCAACCCCGTTTTGCACTGGCTAAAACAATTTTTCCTGCCGCCGGTGCTCGGGAAGGCTTATATGCCCGATGACCTGAACCCCTCCTGGGCGCAGACCATCGAACAGGCAGTTACGGTCAGCGCGCGTTTCATCATGGTCTTTGGAACGCTAAGCGCCTGGAGCATCCTCTCAAACCTGGAGATTGCCGAAAACATTGTTTATGCTACAGCGATTGTGACTTTCCTGGCGGTGTCTTACTTTGTAGCCCTGGCGCGCACAGCCCCGTTTCACTTTCGGGTTGGCACCTTCCTGTTTCTGGTCTATGTCATCGCTGTCACCGAACTGCTGAAATACGGATTTACTTCAAATATCTTTCTGTATTTCATTGTTTTGATTATTCTGGCGCACATGCTGCTCAATTTGCGCGGCGGCTTCTGGATGTTGGGGCTGGCGGTTGTTACCCTTTCGATCTTTTCATGGTTTGTGGTGAGCGGAAGGTTTGAGCCAACCGAAGCGGCCCAAACGATTGGAATCATTTTGCCCAGAGATTCCGATTCGGCCATCACCAGCATTGTCGTTTATCTCTTCAGCTCGCTAACGATGATGACTGTGGTCAATATGTTCATCCTGAACCTGAACCAGGCCTGGAAGAAAGAAACCCAGGCGCTGAACCTGCTTCAGCAAGAACGCGACCTGCTGGAACAGCGCGTCATTGAGCGCACATCTGACCTTTCGGAAGCGCGCGACCTGGCAGTACAGCGCAGCAATGAACTGCGCAAGTATTTTCGGGCCATTGAGCAAAGCGGCAGTTCGATTGTGATTACCGACCCACAAGGGGCAATTGAATACGTCAACCCCAATTTTGAGCAGGAGACCGGGTACTCGCTGGCAGAAGTGTTGGGGAAAAATTTCCACTTCTTAAAATCTGGCGAACAGCCTGCTGCGCTTTATACTGAACTATGGCAAACCATTAGCGCGGGCCATGTTTGGAGCGGAGAACTTCACAGCAAGCGCAAAGACGCAAGCACCTTTTGGGAAGCAGTCACCATTGCGCCGGTGCTGAGTTCAGAGAATGAAATTACCAATTACGTTGCCATCAAAGAAGACATCACCGCCCAAAAAGAACTGCGCGAGACGCTGGCGCGCCAAAACGAATACCTTGCTACCCTGCAAAACATCACTCTCGAGTTACTTGACCGCCGCGATCGCCAGGAACTGCTCGACAACATTCTCCAGCGCGCCCGGGGCACGCTTAACGCTTCGCTGGGGGCCATTGCGCTATGGGAGGATGGGCAATTGGTTTTTCGGGCTGTCGCCGCAGACCGGCACCAGCTCTACGGGCAAACCGTCTCACGCGAAAATATGCCGCTGGTCTGGAAAGCCTTTGAACAGCGTCAGACCGTAGTTATTGAAGATTATGTCAAAGAATATGGCACTTATCAGGCGCGCGCGGGCCAGACACTGCACGCCGTTGCCGATTTTCCAATCATCTCTGGCAGTCAGGTCTTGGGCGTGATTGCGCTCGGACGCTCCGAAAGCGCCCTGCCCTTTAGCGACTCACAAATCGAATTTGGACAATCGCTGGCCCAAATTGCCGCCCTGGTGCTGGATAACGCCAACCTGTACGATGCCGCCCTGCGTGAGTTGGAAGAACGCAAGCGCGCCGAATCCTTGCTGCGCGAAAGCGAAGTCCGCTTCCGGCAGATTGTCGAAAATGCCAGCGACATCATCTACCGGGCCGATAACGAGGGCAACTTCACCTATGTCAATCCGACGGCCCTCAACCTGATGGGCTTCAAGAGCGAATCGGAAGTGCTGGGCCGTAACTACCTCGAACTTGCCCGCCCGGAATGGCGAGCCAAACTAAAGCGGTTTTATGTGCGCCAGTTCTTGCGCGGAGAGCAGAATTCCTATTTTGAATTCGAGGCTCTGACCAACGACGGGCGCGCCATCTGGATAGGCCAAAGTGTGCAAATTATTCGAGACGCCGAAAAAGTAATTGGCTTTCAGGCAGTGGCCCGCGACATCACCAAACTGAAACAAGCCCAGGAAGCCCTGGCCCTGGCCCGAGACCAGGCAATGGAAGCCAGCCGCTTCAAGAGTCAACTGCTGGCGAAAATCAGCCACGAACTGCGCACCCCGCTGGGGTCGATTATCGGCTATGCCGAGTTGTTGCAAGGCCGCGCCTTTGGCGAATTGAACGAGGAACAGCGCGACGCCACCAACAATATCGTAGATAGTGCCAACTATCTCAATACGATGATTAACGAACTGCTCGACCAGGCCCAAATTGAAGCCCGGTCGCTGAAACTACACATCCTGCCCTTCTCGCCGGCTGAAATGCTGGCGCAAGTGGCCGTCACCATGAGCATCCTGGCACAGCGGAAAAATCTGGCATTCAGCCACACAATTGAGGCAGGATTCCCTGAAAACCTGCTGGGTGATGCCAAACGTTTGCAACAAATTCTGATAAACTTAACCGGCAACGCCATCAAATTTACAACCAAAGGTTCGGTCAAAGTAGAATTGTTCCGCCCTGACCCCACTCACTGGGCAATGCGAGTCTCAGATACCGGGGCGGGCATTCCAAAAGATGCCCAGGCCTACATCTTCGAACCTTTCAGGCAGGTGGATAATGCCATTACGCACTATAATCGCGGTACCGGGCTGGGATTATCCATCACCAAACAACTGGTCGAGCTGATGGGCGGTCAAATTGACCTGCAAAGCGAAGTAGACCAGGGAAGTGTTTTTACAGTCACTTTGCCCATTCAGGTGGAGTGAGAAGAAAGGCCAACATGCCTCAACCTTTTGCGTTGATTATCGAAGATGACCCCAAGTTGGGCCGCATTTTTTCAGTTGCGTTGCAGCAAATTGGGTTTCAGACCGAGCTGGATGAAGACGGAACTCACTACAAAACACAGTTAGAATCGCAGACTCCCGATCTTGTCCTGCTCGATGTTCATCTGCCCTTTGCTTCAGGAGCCGACATCCTGGCCCTGATTCGAGCCGATGAGCGCTGGAAAAACATCCCCGTTGTGGTCATGACCGCTGACATTGCCAAATCGAAATCTCTCGAACACCTGGCCGATTTTTCGCTGCTTAAACCGGTCAGCGTTGGCCATATTCAGGCAATCGGCGCTCAAATTCTGGCAAAATTATCGCCGAACTAATTGCATGTCCTTCCGGAGACCTTTACGTCTCAGCGTTAAAATCCTACCCCAAATGCGGCGGTGTCGTTTATGGCGAATGGTAAAATTTTCCGCCAGGGCATTGCCGGTTTTCGTTAAATAAGGATTGAAGATTCAATGGCGCTCTCGTTTTCGCTTCCGGTTATTTTGTTGTTTGCATCTTCATTCGTATCGCTCGGTTTGGCGGTTTATATTTTCACCCGCCGCCGCGCGCCCGGCTCAATTGCGCTGGGCGTGCTGGCGCTCTTAATTGCCGAATGGTCGCTGACCTATGGGTTAGAAATTGGGGCCCCTGACCTGCCCGCCAAACTGCTTTTTGGCAAACTGCAATACATCGGGATTGCTTTCATTCCTTTTTTGTGGCTACTGTTTGCCACGCTCTACACACAGCAAGAAAGTCTCATCCGCCGTTTAACTTATATTTATCTGTTGGGCATTTTGCCGCTTGCCACTCTGTTTTTGGTGTTTACGAATGATTGGCATGGCCTGATCTGGAAAGAAACTTTTCTGAAACCAATCGGTTCCATCACGGTTTTAGGAACCAGGCACAATGCCTGGTTTTGGGTACATTTCGCGGCTTCTTATCTCTTTTTGCTGGGCGGCACAATTATCATCTTGCGCAATCTGCGGCGCATGACGGGGCTTTACCGCGTCCAAATTTGGGCTTTATTCTTTGCAGTTGTCTTACCCTGGATTGGTAACATCCTTTACTTTGTCACCCCTATCACCATTGACCCAACCCCATTTGCCTTCAGCATCACCATTGGTTTATTGGTCTGGGCCATTTTGGGCTATCGCCTGACCGATATTGCCCCTATTGCCCGCGACCTGGTGGTAGAGGGCTTGCGCGAAGGCCTGATTGTGCTGGATATGAATGGCCGCGTGGCGGATATGAATGCCGCCGCCGGGCGCATGTTGGGGGTGCCCGCCGGGCAGGCCATTGGGCAGGATATTACCGATTTGCTCAGGCCCTGGCCGCACCTGAGTGAGCGTTTTCGGCATGTGAGGGATGCCCGTGAGGTGATAGCAGTGGGTTTGCAGGAAACCCGCCGCGAATATGAAGTGCGCATTTCGGCCCTGCTCGACCGCCAGCAGCGCCCGGTGGGCCGGGTGATTAACCTGCGCGAGGCGGGCGACACCCCGGCGATTTCGCCCACCTTCGCCTACCATGAGCCTGTCACCCGTCAGCGGATGGAGGTGGATTTTACCCCCCCGGCGAATAATAAAGCGCCGGGCAACCCGGTGTTGGCCGCAATTGCGGGCTTTTATGCCGGGCATGGCAAGGCGCGGGTGGATGTTCCGGCGGATGTCAACCCAGTCTGGGCGCGCACCATAGAACGGGCCACAACCATCATTCTGCGTCTGATTGCTACGCTGGGCACCCTGGCGCAGGCTGTTTTTGCATACCCATACTCATTTCCACCCTCTTTGTTTCTTCTGGTTACCTACACCATTATTTTCATGGTTTGGGTGTTGGCCCTGGCCCGCCAATGGCCGTTTGTTTTGCGCGTTTGGCTTTTTTCAACGCTGATTTACGCCCTGGCCTTGAATGAAGTGCTCAATTATGGCTACTCTGCCGAGGCTTTTGCCTTTTTTATGGCCTTCATGGCCCTGACAGCCCTGTTGGACGGCACTCGTGGCGCGTTGTGGGGAACTGTGATTGGGGTGGCAACCCTCGGCGCCCTGGGCATCATGATTGGCACAGGTGTCATCCGTCCTCTTGCGATTGGGCCTGATTCGAATGTTGTTCCTCATACCCTCAATATTGCCATCTCGAGCCTGATTGCTTTTTTTGCCAGCTCCACTGGGGTAGTGGTTGCAATTGTGTATCTTTTGCACAGTCTCAATGGCGCCTGGCAACAAGAAACCCAGGCCCTGGCCCTGTTACAACAAGAGCGTGACCTGCTCGAAAAACGGGTGGCGGAACGCACCGCCGCGCTGACCGAAGCCCGCGACCAGGCCTTGCAAAACCGCGATGAACTGCGTACCTACTACCAGGCCATTGAACAAAGCGGCAACAGCATTGTGATTACCGATGTGCAGGGCAATATCGAATATGTGAACCCTTTCTTTGAGAAAATCACCGGCTATTCGATTCAAGAAGCACTTGGACAAAATCCGCGCATCCTCAAATCGGGCAATCAGCCGCTTGAGTTCTACCGCCGCATGTGGAAAACCATTGCCAATGGCGACGTCTGGCAGGGAGAATTTCTCAACCGCCGCAAAAACGGCTCACTCTATTGGGAATTTGCCACCATCGCTCCGGTCAAAGATGAGGAAGGCAAAATCAAACACTATGTCGCCATCAAAGAAGACATCACCGCCCAAAAAGAACTGCGCGAAACCCTGGCGCGCCAAAACCAATACCTGGCAACCCTGCAAACCATCACCCTCGATTTGCTCAACCGTCAGGGCCAGGATGACCTGCTAAACGCCATCGTTGAGCGCGCCTGCCAGCTGCTCGATGCTCCTACCGGCGAAATTATGCTCAAAGAAGGCGAATACATGGTGGTGCGGGCTTTCACCAAAAATCAGCCTTACCTGCTTGGTGATAAAGTCAGCCGCGCCGAAGCCAAAATGACCTGGCAAGCACACGATACCGGTCGGCCCGTTGTGCTGGCAGATTACTCAACCTGGGCTGACAAGCGTGACATTTACGATGCCACCCCAACCCACGCGGTTGCATCTTTCCCGGTGATGGTTGGGAAGGAGTGCATTGGTGTGCTGGAGTTGGGGCGTACCCGCGAAAACTATCCCTTTAGCGCGTCTGAAATCGAATATGGGCAAGCCCTGGCCCAAATTGCCGCCCTCGTGCTTGACAATCTCAACCTGTACGACTCTGCCGTGCGCGAATTGGAAGAGCGCAAACGCATTCAGGCTGACCTGGAAGTGAGTGAAAAAGAACAACGCGCCCTGGCAAATGTTTTACAAATCGGTATGAGCGAAAGCAGCCTTGAGAGCATCCTGCTAGCCGCCCTGGAAAGCCTGCTGAAAATTGACTGGCTGGGCATCGAAGCCAAAGGCGGTATTTTCCTCAAAGACCTGCAATCAGAAGCCCTGCTGCTCACGGTGGAGCACGGCCTCTCGCCGCAAATCTGCGCCCTGTGCAAGCGCGTGGAGTTTGGTCAATGCCTTTGTGGGCGCGCCGCGCTTACCCGTCAGTTGCAATTCAGCAGTCATGTGGATGAAGAGCACGAAATCACCTACGCTGAAATGCCAGACCACGGCCATTACAATGTCCCCATCTTGAGCGGCGAAACGGTTCTGGGGGTCATCGTCCTCTACCTGCCCCCGGGCTACGTTCAAGATGAGCGCGACATCCGATTCTTGCAAGCCTTTGCAGACACGCTGAGCAATATTATCCGCCGCAAACAGTCTGAA
>CAZNCT010000024.1:6915-32352 GCA_964571615.1 uncultured Anaerolinea sp.
ATTCCTCAACGACATGAAAGCCCTGCAAGAAGTGTACCTGGCCCTCAGCCAGGTGCAAGACCTGGATGATCTGTATATTCAGATGGTTACCCTGGCCCAAAAACGGCTGGGCATCGATCGGGTCGGGTTGTTTGTGCTCAGCGAGGACGGTCAATCGCTGCAAGGCACCTTTGGCGTCAATCCAGAAGGTGAACTGCGCGACGAGCGTTACTTCCAAGAAGCCATTCCGCCCGGTCACTGGACGGAGGAAATTGTCAACGCCCCCAACCACACCAAACTCTGGCCGAACGCGCCGCTCTACGATGACAGCGGCATCGTGGGGTATGGTTGGAAAGTAGCCACCTCGCTATGGAACGGAGAGAAATCGATTGGGTTCCTGGTCTGCGATGCGCTGATGAGTAAACGCCCGCCCCGGCCTTACGAAGCCGAACTCATTTCACAGTTGGGAAGCACCTACGGCCACCTGATTGAGCGCAAAATTGCCGAACAACAACTGGCGATTGCCCGCGACCAGGCCCTGGAGGCCAGCCGCTTCAAGAGTCAATTGCTCTCACGGGTCAGCCATGAACTGCGCACCCCCCTGGGCGGTGTCATTGGCTATGCCGAACTGATGGAACAGGGCATGTTTGGCGAGCTTTCAGACGAACAGTTAGACGCAGCCCGCAACATAGTCGCCAGCGCCAACTACCTCAACATTATGATTAATGAATTGCTCGATCAGGCCCAAATCGACGCGCGCGCCATTAAAATTCATCTGGCGCCATTTGAACCCCAGCGCCTGGCAGAAACCATCCATGCCAACATGCTGGTGCTGGCACAAAACAAAGGCCTGCAATTGCTGACCGAAGTAGACCCGGCCCTGCCCAGGCAGGTGATAGGCGACGAGCGCCGCCTGTTGCAAATTTTGATTAACCTGACCGGCAATGCAATTAAATTCACCGAACAAGGACAGGTCAAAATTTCGCTAACGCGCGTAGATAACGCGCATTGGGCCATGTCAGTCGCTGATACTGGCGCCGGAATACCCAAAGAAGCGCAAAGTTACATCTTTGACCCCTTCCGGCAGGTAGATAACGCCATTACCCGCAACAATCGCGGCACGGGCCTGGGCTTATCCATTACCAAACAGCTGACAGAAATGATGAATGGCCGCATTGAGTTGGATAGTGAACCAGGCCGCGGCAGCACTTTCACTGTCATCTTGCCTTTGCAAACTGATATTGAGTAAAATGGGGCTTCTTCAGCCCAACGGATTCCATTTTTGGCAAACTTCTTATCGGCAGGGACCACTTTTGATGAAACCTTACATCCTTATTCTTGAAGACGACCCAACCCTGGGCCGAGTGGTTGTCAAAACAACCGAACAACTCAAACTGGCAGCCTTTCTTGATAGTGACGGCAATCGCTACCGCGACATCATCCGAGAACAGGGGCTTCCAAAAGCCATTCTGCTTGATTTACACTTACCTTTTGCTGCCGGTGCAGACTTGCTTCAGGAATTTCAGTCTGATGAGCAGTTAAGAAATGTCCCTGTGCTTGTTCTCACCGCCGATATTGTTCAGGCGCGCGCCTTGCAAGAACAGGGCCAAACCGTGTTACTTAAACCGGTCAGCGTCACCCGCCTGCAAGAAATTCTTTCTAAATTTCAGGATTTGCCATAATGGAAAAACCTCTCGCCCTGATTGTTGAAGATGACCCTACCCTCAACCGTCTTTTTGGGGTAACTCTGCAACAAGACTTTGAAGTACAGCAAACCCACGACGGTGAAGAAGCGCTTGAACTGCTCAACCAGCATAGCCCCGCATTAATCGTGCTGGATATGAACCTGCCGGGCGTGCCGGGCGCCAAAATCCTTGAGCAGGTGCGCGCCGAAAAACGCCTGGCACAGACACGCATCATTCTGGCGACGGCTGACGCGCTGCAAGCCAATGCCCTGGGCGAACAGGCCGATATTGTCTTGCTCAAACCCGTCAGCCCGGCCCAACTTCGTGACCTGGCAAAACGACTCTTCCCCAACCGATAACAAGGAGAACAGATGGCTAAAGGATTTAACAAACTTCCCGGCATGGGCGGCGCCAACCCAATGATGGCGCAGCTGCAAAAATTACAACGCCAGATGGCCGAAGCCCAGGAAAAACTGGCCGTCGCAACAGTCACGGCAACTGCGGGCGGTGGAGCCATCAAAGTCACCATGACCGGCGACCAGAAATGCACCGGCGTTGAGATTGACCCCGAATTTCTCAAAGACGCCGATGCCGAAATGCTCAACGACATGGTGCTGACCGCTGTCAACCTGGCGCTGGATAAATCGCGCGAACTTCAGCAAGAGATGATGGGCCCGCTGGCAGGCGGATTGCCCTTTTAGGGGTTTTGGAGCAGGCAGCAGGTGTCAGAAAAACTGGACGCCTGGCACCTTGCGCCTGATACCTCGCCTCTAAGACCCTGCACCCGACACCATGCTTTTACCCGACCCCATCCAAAACCTGATTACGGCCTTTGAGCGCCTGCCTGGCATTGGGCCAAAATCGGCCTCGCGGCTGGCTTTTCACCTGCTGCGCGCACCCGAAGAAATTGCCACCCAACTGGCCGAAGCCCTGGTGGCGCTCAAGTCGCAAACGGCCTTCTGCCCCGAGTGCTTCAACATCATGCTGGCCGGGCGTGAAGTCTGCGAAATTTGCGCCAGCCCACAGCGCGATAACGCCATCTTGTGCGTGGTCGAAGAGCCGCTGGATGTACTGGCCCTGGAGCGGGTTGGCGCATTCAGGGGCAAATACCACGTCCTGCACGGAGTCCTTTCGCCCATCGAAGGCATTGGCCCCGACGACCTGAAAATTAAGCCCCTTCTGGGTCGCGTTGCTCGCGGCAATGTAACCGAGGTCATTCTGGCAACCAACCCCAGCATGGAAGGCGATGCCACCGCCCTGTATCTGCGCCAGCAGTTACAGCAATTTGGGGTTCAGGTGACGCGCCTGGCGCGTGGACTGCCCGTCGGCGGCGACCTGGAATACGCCGACCAGAATACCCTGCTGCGCGCTCTTTCGGGCCGCCAGGAGATGAACTAGGCCCACCATGCCCACCCATTACCCCGGTTCACCCGAGGAAGTTTTGGCCCTGAGCACCTACATCCGCCTGACCCGGGCGGTTGAGGCGCTGATGGCGAGTTTACACACCAGCGACAGCCTGGAAGGGCTAACCATCAGCCAGTTGGGGGTGCTGGATGCGCTGTTTTACCGCGGGCCAATGTACCAGAAAGACCTGGCCGGGAAAATTCTCAAATCGAGCGGCAACCTGACGCTGGTAATTGACAACCTTGAAAAGCGCGGCCTGGTGCGGCGCGAACGCCTGGGCAGTGACCGCCGTTTCGTCACCATTCACCTGACCGAAGAAGGCCGGGCACTCATTGAGCGGGTGATGCCTCGCCATGCCCGGGCCATTTGCGCGAGTTTTGCGGCCCTGACACCCGAAGAACAACAAACCCTGGGAGATTTATGCAAAAAACTGGGGCTTTCTTTGAGAGAAAACAATCAGGCTGTCTAAAAGACTGGGGTTGGAGTTCGCTTAAAACCCGACAAACCCTTTTGGATACAAATTAAGCGCCAACGCTAAATGACTTGACTTTAGAGTTCGTTTTTACGAGTCTGGCAAAGCAGGAATCTTGGCTCAATGGGCGCTTAAAAACCAAAATCTGGACACGGATTACGCGGATTGGACGGATTTACGCGGTTTTTTTAAGAAAAATCCGTGAGATTCCGCGTAATCCGTGCAATCCGTGTACCAAAAGGTCTTAACCCAAATTGAACACTAAACTCAAGTAAATGAAACGGTGACTACCATTACTGGTAGTCACCGTCTGCATTAATGGGCTTTTTCGACAGCCGGGACTGTCGTGTCAAACGAATTTTCGGACAGGCTCTTAATCCATCCAGGCTTCGTAGCAATCATACGTTTTGCCCAAGGGTGTGGTAACCGTGCTGGGGTAGGGGTCGGCATCTAACTGGTAGGCGCTCAAATCAAGCCCGGCAATGGCCTGGTCGGCAAAGAAACGTGCAAAATGGAAACTGCGCCAATCATCAGGTTCACTGCTCTGGTCGCGTGACGGCGCCCTGCCGTTGAAGCAGACCAACGCCGCGCCGACCTGGTCACGGGTGGCTGCGTCTAACCTGGGAGAGCGGTAAAGTTCTGCCAGCGCCGGAATGGCATCATGCGAGAGCGAGGCCAGGTAGCCGACATCCAGCACTTCACCCCGCAGTTTGCGTTCAACGTTTTGACGGGCAATGAAAGCATCTACGTTCAGCACAGTCAGGCTGACAGCAAACCCAAGCGCGGCGGCAATTGCGGCCAGGGCAAAAGCGCGCTGGCGGTTTTTCAACTCAAGGATAATGGTGGCAGCCAACAGCAACCCCAGCCAGATGATGAAGACGTGGGTGTAAGTGCGCAGGCGGGTAAACCCGTAAGCCATTTCGTACAAAATCAGGCGCTGGAAGGCCGAGACAAGCATGACCCCCACCATGACCACCAGGAAAATGCCCAAAGCGCTGAAAACCTGGCGCTGGTTGCCTTCGGCCCGGCGGGTGATGGCGCTCAGGCCGAGCAAAAGCAGCAGGCTAAAAAAGGCCACCGTCACCAGTTCGCCAAACCCATTACGGGCATAGTCGGCATAGGTGTAGCGGTCAATCTGGATGTTTTCAAGACCGCCAAAGAAATATTGGAACTGGATAAAAACAAAACTGGCAAACAAAATATTCACACTTGCCAGAACAACGGCGGCTTCGGTAAACCCCAGGAAAGGTGGAATAAGCGGCTTTTCAAGGCCGAGCAATTTGTCATCTTGCCCGGTTTTGGCAGCCTGCACGAAGACCCCAACCAGGGCATACGCCAACGCAGCAATGTAAATCAGGCGGAAGATGTATTCGGGCAATTTTTCCAGCCTGAAGAGTTCCACCAAACCCTGAAGGCGCTGGGCAAAGACCGCGTCTGCTGAAGTAAGTAAGGCGGTAAAAAAGGCCACAATGGGCAAAGCAAACAGAAGGCCGCGCACAACCGGCCAAAAGGCAGAGGCCTTCTTGGGGGCGGGGTCTTCGCCAGGTTCGGGCCTGACGACCTGAGCCTGAAGGAGCAAAGGCCCGGCCATCAGACTGAACGCCAGGCGCAAAAAGCCAAGCAGATAATCGGCCAGGCTGTAAAGCGGCCAGCGCCCCGAGGTATAGGTGATTGCCAAAAGGCCTAAAAGCACAATCGTCAGGCTGTAGCCCAAAAACAGGGTCAATGGTTCAAGCCGAATAACGGTGAAGCCGGCAAAAAAGGCCACCGGCACCAGCAAAAACCAGGTGTTGCGCGCTGGCAGAATGCCTGATTTCCAGAGCAAAGCCAGGCCGCCGCCCAGGGTAAGCACCACAAAGAGCAGGAACGAGAACCCCGGCTGTTCAAGCCGCCAGAAAAGCAGGTCAAAAGACCAGCCCAGAGCAAAAGCCAGCAGCCATAACCTTGTAGAGTGTGATTGCATGGAAACCTCCAGAACTTCAAATTTCGGAAAAGTATGCCCGTTGGGGGCTGGCAGTTCCTCTCTGATGGCTTTTGAGAGACTCGCCGAAAACTTACAGTTCGATTAAAACCAAATTCGGCCTATTGACGTCCGATTTTGATGGGGTATAATCTTGTCATCTTTGCAGGCTTAACATTTTATTCACCCGCCATCCTATAGAAAGGAGGAGGTGATGTCTCACATGGACAGTAACAGTATCCAACGTGGCGCTATGGCATCCCTCCTCGTAAGATAAAGGAAGCCATAGCGCCAAAAGCCGAGTGCCGCCCCAACGGGCGGCATTCTGCTTTAATCGTCGCCAAACGAAATGCCAATATCGCGGGCGGTGCGAATGGCATCCCCATTGACATCTACCCGCTTGGGGGTCGAAATCGCTTCATCAAGCGGGATGTCAATAATCTGTGCATTGCGCAGGGCCACCATGCGCCCAAACCCGCCCAAAGCCGCCAGGCGCATGGCCGCGGCGCCATAACGGGTGGCCAGCCAGCGGTCAAAGGGGGGCGGAGCGCCGCCGCGTTGCAGGTGCCCAAGCACGGTGACGCGCACTTCAGAATCACAAACCCGTTCGATGTACTCGCCCACTTTTTGCGAAATGCCGCCCAAACGCGGCACATAAACCTGGTCACCGGCGCGGCGAAACACCTGGCCGCCATCCACAGGAACAGCGCCTTCTGAAACGGCGATGATGCTGAAATAGCGCCCAATCTCTTTGCGCTGGCGCACTTTGTCGGCTACCTTCTGGTAGGCAAACGGAATTTCAGGAATCAAGATGACATCGGCCCCGCCTGCCACCCCGGCATGCAGGGCAATAAAACCGGCATCGCGGCCCATCAGTTCAAGCACCATAACGCGATGATGCGATTCGGCGGTGGTGTGAAGTTTGTCTATCGCTTCGGTGGCGGTATTCAGAGCAGTATCAAAGCCAAACGTCACCTCGGTGCCGCTGATGTCGTTATCAATCGTTTTTGGCACCCCCACCACCGGAACGCCTTTGGCATACAGTTCACGCGCAATCCGTAAGGTGCCATCGCCGCCAATTACAATCAGCGCGTCCAGCGCCAGGCGGTGAATGGCCTCGGCCACTTCATCGGAGGTGTCCTCGACAATTTCGACCCCATTGCGGATGACTTTGCGCGCAAACGGGTTGCCGCGATTGGCCGTGCCAAGAATGGTTCCGCCGCGCGTTAAGATGCCGCGTACATCGTCCTGTCCAAGCGGCATCGGGCCTGCCGGGTCAAGAAAGCCATCATAGCCATTGCGAATGCCTATCACCTGGCAATTGCACTTCTCGGCAGTCTTCACCACCGCTCGAATCACGGCATTCAACCCCGGGGCGTCTCCGCCACCGGTCAGGACTGCAATTTTTTTCATGGGGCCTCCATAACCGGGGCAGCCCGGTTTAAGGAATTGAGAAGCGGAAGCGCCAGGTATCGCCTTCTTGAGTCAGTTTTGTGCTGGAGCCAACCACCTCAAACCAGGTGTTGCCCGGCTTCAGTGGGAAGGGTTTGCCATCGGGGCCATACAGAGAGATTAACTGGTCGAGGGCGTTGCGCGTCCAGGTCAGTTCAAACATTTCGCCATAGCGGAACAAATAGGCCTTGCCCGGCCCGCTGACAACGATATCCACAATTTCTGGTTTGAGTGAAAAATACTCGTGGGTGATATAGAGCACAACGACATTATCAGCAGTGATGGGCTGACCCGTCAGGCGGTCGGTCAGCATGGCATACGACTCTTTGGTGCCGTCAAAATCGTTTTGAGTATCTGAATAACGCGTATATTTGCCGGTCTGGAAGTCATAATCCCAACGGTTGTAAATTGCCGCCGAATAACGGATGTAAATCTGCCGGGCGGGCGTGCCGTCCACATCCAGGTCATACAAAAAGCGGAAACCATCCAGGTTCTGGCGGCCATTCCCACCAGGCACTTTCTTCTCGTTAATCCAGTTGGTCAGCCCGGCGGTATCGGCCATCAGGTAATTAACGCCGTTTGGCTCGTAGCGGCACATCGGCGGGCAGGCGCTCTCAATAATCAGGCGGTCGGCATAACTCTGGTTGTACAACAGGTTGCGGACACGATAATCGGCAGAGCCAAAGGCAAAATTAGGCTTATACATTTGCATCAGGCGATGGTCAAAAAAGCGCGCCGAGCGAATTGGGCCAACCATTTCGGCATTGTTGCCCAGGAAAATGGCCGCAAAGCGGGTGGTGCCTTCCTCAATGTAATACTCGTACACATGGTCGGCCAGTGAAAGCCCCCATTGCGGGCGGTAATCACGCGGCAGGTTGGCAACCTTAATCAAGAGCGGACGGCGCTCAAGCAGCGATGGGTCTTCGACCTTCAAACCCGTCAGCGGGTTGACATTGGCCGGAAAATCAGACGGCCCATAACCACCCGCCGGAAAATCGCGGGTTGGCGTTGGAGTGACAGTCGGGGTTGGGGTTTCGGTAGGAGTCGGGGTTGGGGTGGCCGTCTCAGTGGCTGTGGCGGTCATTGTTGCCGTAAGCGTCAGGGTGGGGGTCGGCTGGGCGGCCTGTCCACAAGCCGATAACAGCAGTGCTAACAAGGCAAAAATAAACAATCGCTTCATAAAGAACCTCCAAATTTGGATAATCATACCGCAAATTCTTGCCTTCCATTGCCCTTGCCCATATAATGACCCGATGAAAATCGCTCACAAACTCGCCAACTGGCTCGTCCCCATTGCCGCCGTCCTGCTGCTTGCCACCTGGCTGTGGATTGCCCCTCCCGGCATCCTCGGCAAGGCTGACGCGCTGGGCTACGCCGTCTGTCACCGTCTTGATGAGCGCTCCTTCCATCTTGATGACGGAACACAATCGCCCCTGTGTGCACGCTGTTCGGGGATGTACCTGGGCGCGGTGCTGGGGATTGTCTTTCAGTTCGTCACCGCCCGCCGCCAGGCCGGTATGCCGCGCTGGACGATTATCGCGCCGCTGCTGGTTTTTGGCACCGCCTTCGCCATAGACGGCGTTAACTCGTATGTTTATCTGATGAAAAGCATCTCGCCAGAACGCCTGACCTGGCTGCCCAACCTGTACATTCCTAGCAACACCCTGCGCCTGTGGACTGGCACCGGGGTCGGCCTGGTCATGGCCGCAGCGGTCTTCCCCGCCTTTCACCAGACCTTCTGGCGCACCTGGGATAACCGCCCCGCCCTGACCTGGCGCACCTTCCCCATTCTGCTGGCCCTGGCGGTCGGCATGGTACTGCTCATCCTGCCCGAATGGGATTGGGTGCTCTACCCGGCCTACCTGCTGAGCGCCTCGGGCATCCTGCTGCTGCTGACGATGGTGTACGCAATGGTCTGGGTAATGCTGATGCGGGTCGAAAACACCTTCGACTCCTGGCGCGAGATTGGCATTCCCCTGCTGGCCGGGCTGACAATTGCCCTGCTGCAAATCACGGTCATCGACCTCTTCCGGCTCTGGCTAACAGGCACCTGGGGCGGGTTCCCAATTGGGTAAGCACAAGCAAAACCCCAACAACCAATCGGCGTAAATCAGGATACAATTATTTTTAGCATAGAAAGGATGCTGACATGGAACTCCTGACCGGTATCTTCTCTGCCTTTGGCCTTTCGGCCAGCGCTGGGTTAAATGCTTACATTCCCCTGCTCACCATTGCGCTGATTGCCCGCTATACCGATTGGTTCAAACTTCAGGCCCCCTTTGATGTCCTCACCAACCCCTGGATTATCATCCTGCTGGGGGTGCTTGTGCTGATTGAATACCTGGCCGATAGTTTTCCGGCGATCAACCACCTCAATGACGCCATCCAGACCTTCATTCGCCCGATTGCCGGGGCAATTGTCTTTGCCGCTTCGGCCCAGGTGCTAACCGACGTCTCGCCGGTGCTTTCCCTGGCCTGCGGCTTGCTGGTTGCGGGCGGCATTCACACCGTCAAGGCAGCCGCCGTTCGTCCGGCAATCACCGCCACCACCGGCGGCACGGCAAACCCCATCGTTAGCGCTGGTGAAAACCTGCTTGCCGCAGTCACATCCTTTATCGCCATGGCCCTGCCGTTCCTGATAGGGATTGTGCTGGCCGGACTGGCGGCCCTGCTCTTGTGGTGGGGCTTGCGCCGCATCAACCGCCCGGCAAACGTATAAAAAGAGAGCCAACATGCAAACAGACCCCCGCCCCGAACTTGTCGCGCAACTGCAACAGGCCCGCAGCGAGATGATTGCGCATCTCGATGAAATTGACAAAAACCGCAAAATTTACCCGCTCTGGACCATTCGTGAAATTCTCGCTCACATCGCCGGTTGGGACGATGCCATCATTGCATCCCTGCGCGCCCACATTGCCGGGCGCGAACCCGGCACCCCGGCCTCGCGCGGTATCGATGCCTACAACGCTGAAAGCGTCACCACCCGCGAAGGCCTGGATTATGACCACATCTACCGCGAATACCTGCACACCCGCGACACACTGATTGACCTGGTGAACACCATGCCGCTTGAAAAAGCATTCCAGCCGTTCATCATGCCCTGGGGTGCAGAAGGCAACCTTGAATCTCTGCTCAAAATTTTCATTCACCACGAAATTGAGCACGCGGGCGACCTGCGCAAAATCATCGCAGATGCCGCCAGCGCCTGAAAACAAGAGAAACAAACAAAAAACGCCGGTTGACAATCGGCGTTTTTTTGTTTGTCGTCAAAGCGGGCAACTACTCGACAAAAATCTCAACGTGCTCCCCGTCTTTTTCGTCAATCACATCAATAATCTTGCCGGTCATCCCTGAACGCAGGGCTTCCATAATTGTCGCCATATCGACCCCGTTCACCTCGGCGGCAAAATGGGCCCCAATTTTCATGCCAGCATCGAGCAAATTAAGCGGCAATTGCACCGTCGCCTTGGCGCGGCCTGTCGCCACATCGGTCACCCGCACGCGCAGCCAGCGCGCGCCGCCAAACCCACGTGAAATATTTGGCCCAGGACTGGGGCGGCGGCTCTCGCTCAAGGTCGCCAGCAATTTGGCGCCTTCTTCCGCGCTAATTTTGCCCTCATCAATCATTTTCAAAATCTTCATGCGTTCTTCAGCGGTTGCCATCACACACCTCCTAGCCGATATAGACATCGACTTTATCGCCGTCCTCGCCGTCATCCACATGCACAACAATCGGCTCCGAGCGGGTCGTCTCGTTCATAACCTGAAGCACCATATCCGCTTTTTCGCGTTCGTGGTGCGGCATCTGACCCTTAAAAGTATTCACCAACCAGCGCGCCCACTCCAGCGGAAACCCGAACATAATCCGGCCTGGGCGGCTTCCGGGCTTTTGCTGCACATCCACATAGACCCAGCTCGACTTCTGGCTCGAAGCGCCCAAAGTCAGGAGCAAAACCCCCAACAACAGCGCCGGGAAAAGCAAACAATAAAAAACCAGACCACTTGAGCCATTCTCAAGCGAGCGGTACATCAGCCAGGCAATCAGGATGGTTAGAAATGTGCCGCCAAACAAGGGGACAACGTAGAAAGAGCGCACCCGCCGTTTAAGACGCTCTACGACCGGGTCAGGCGGAGCGGGCTGCCATTCGGCCTCGCCGCCTGATTCAGCTTCGAGTTGCGGCGTCTGCGCCTCGGCCTCGTCATCCTGGGCCAGGGCCTGCATCAATTTTAACCCCTCTTCGGCAGTAATCTTGCCTTCATCAATCATCTTTAAGATTTGAGCGCGTTCGCTGTCGGTCATTTGGGCCTCCAGTTATTTCCCTTCCAGGGCCGCAAGCAACTTCTCGGCTTCTTGCAGGCTGATTTTCTTCTCTTGCAACATTTTCAAGACCACCAATCGCTCGGCATCGCTGACCGGCTCGGCTTGCGGCGCAGAGGATTGTGCCCCCAGGGTGATATTGACCTGACGGCGGCCCGGCACGCCGGTTGAAAATCGCTGGCGCTGTTCGGCGGCCCGAATTTTTTGCTCGGCACGGCGCATGGCGGCTTCGGTGCGCCGATTGACTTCCTCCATGCGGCGGCCCAGGCGTTCATTCAACTTTTCACTCAACCCAGGCATCCCCGGCACTGGCGGAACCGGCGGTATCGGCGGAATGGGCGGAATAGGCGGTATCGGCGGAATGGGCGGCACACCCGGGTAGTCGTTTGCGCCCCAGGCGTCTGGCCCAAACTCGGCCATAGATTGCCACTCTTCGGCCCGATGCGTGACAATAATCTCATCGCCAGCCGAAAGGTTCATTTCGGCCTGCCCGGCCCCCAATGTCAGATGGCGCGGCCCATCAAACTGGTTCAGTTCAACCCCGGGGAAATCCACCCGCACCGCGTCCATACCGCCCCCCTCCAGGTTCAGGCGGACACTGGCCTCCAGCGGCAAACGCACCAGAATGTCATCTCCAGCCCGAATATCATACTGCTTGCCCGCAACGGGGACAATAAACAGAATCGCATCGGCCCCAACTACCGTTGAGAGCGCGCCGCCCAGGTCACGGGCATACAGGTCGGCGCCAACCTGGCTCAGGCGGGTATCGCCCTGCACGCCGTTCAGCGAGGCATCGCCGCCAACCTGTCCCACCTGACAATCGCCCGCCAGAGAGCGGACGCTCAAATCGCCGCCCACCGACTGAAGTTCCAGCCCGCCGACCCCATTGACCTGCAAATCGCCGCCAACGCTCGCAATCTGAACCGGGGCCTCAATGGCGCGCAAATCCATATCGCCGCCGACCGAACTAATTGAGATAGAAGCCTTGCAGGGCAGGTATAAAATCAGGTCAGCGTCGCAATCCAGTTCAAAAAAATCGTCGGCGCCATGGATGGACAGGGTATCTCCGCGCGTTTTGGCCGTAATTTCGGCCCGCTCCCAGCCGGTGACTTGCAAATCTCCGCCAACACTGGAAAGAATCACCCGAGGCGCCGCAGTGCATGGTAAAGTCTGGTAACGCATTATTCCTCCTCGCCGCGCAAGATGCGCATGGCCGCTTCGGCAGAAATTCTTCCGGCATCCAGGTCTTCCAAAATCTGGCGGCGGCGTTCTTCGCTCACATCCACGGTTTCTTCCTTGCCGGGTTCATATCCCAGCGTGCGAATCACCTCGTGCAATCGGTTGCGAATGGTCGGGTAAGACAGTCCCAGTTCATTTTCCATGCGGTTAATCTTGCCTTCGCAACGGATGAAGACTTCGATAAAATTGAGTTGTTCTGCGCTCAAATGAGAAAAAGGCCCGCCGGTAAAGCGGCCCTCGAGGGTCGTATCGCAAGCCTCGCAATGCAAACGGGTGACCATCAATTCATTCTCGCAAACCGGACAGCGGGTAAGAGATGTTTTCATAAAAACTCCTGTCGGCACGCAAAGCTTTCTTCGACCTTTTGTGCCAAAAACAAAGTGTTTTTGTGCTTCTAAAAGTATTATAGCAAAATATTTAATAATGTCAATATAATATTGAATATTTTTTGCTTTTTCATTCACAAATCTAAAAACAAATTAAAGAAAAATTATTGAGGCCCCATGATTCGCTCTCTTTACTACTGTCCCGGCGAGGAAATCCGCACGGATGTTTCTACGCGAGAGTATGCGCGCCTGCTCAAAAATCCCGATGCGCTGCTATGGGTTGATTTTGAAGGCGAAGCCCCTCAGGCCGCCGAACCCATCCTGACCGGCATTTTCCGCTTTCACCCCCTGGCCGTAGATGACGCCCTGGAAGAAACGCACTCACCCAAAGTGGATGATTGGGGCGAATATGTCTATATTGTTTTGAATGCCCTGGAACTCAACGATGCCCTGGAGGCAAAAATCAGCGAACTGGATGTCTTCCTGGGCGCAAATTACGTTGTGACTCACCACGATGCCCCGCTGGCCTGCATTGAAAAGACGTACCAATCGAGCCTGCGCGATACGCGCCATATCAGCCAGGGCGCTGACCACCTGCTCTACAAACTGGTCGATACCCTGGTGGCCGACTACATGCCAGGTGTTGAGAAACTGGACGATAAAATTGACGAAGTTGAAGACAAAGTGCTGGGCAACCCCCAGCAAGACACCATTCAAGAAATTTTTGCACTCAAACGCGCCCTGCAGGTGATGCGCCGCATTTTGACCCCGCAACGCGAGGTGCTCAACAAACTGGCCCGCGATGATTTTCAGGTCATCGACCCCAAAGACCGCATCTTCTTCCGTGATGTCTATGACCACCTGGTACGCCTGCACGACCTGAACGAATCGATGCGCGACCTGGTCAGCGGCGCGCTGGACACCTACCTGTCGGCGGTCAATAACCGTATGAACGACATCATGAAAACCCTGACCATCATCACCACCCTGTTTATGCCGCTGACGTTTGTGACCGGCTTCTTTGGGATGAACTTCTTTGAACCGTCTCATCCCTTCCCGGCCTGGACAAGCCTGCTGGTCTTCTCGCTGACCCTGTTGGGCATGATTGTGACCCCGCTCGTCATGTTCCGCTGGATGAAACGCCAAACCTGGGTATAAACACATGGCGCGCCTTTTTGGCGCGCCATGGATAGTGGATGAGAAAGAGTGGCTTACTTGGGCAGGATAACGCGCGATTCGTCAAAATCCTGCTTGTTGAACAAGACGCTTACCAGGCTGATGATGATAAACAACCCGACAATTGCGGCGAGAATGATAAGAATAATCGGTTCCATAAATCTGCCTCCTGAACAATATACGCGGAACATGACAAAAAGACGCACGCAGCAGCCGTTTTGTTCCCTGCAAATAGATTAACCCCAGAGAAGCCAAATTGTTCGTTACAAAACCGTAAAGTTACAAAATGAAAAAGTGCTCTGAAAGTAAAAGGCGGCCATCTGAATGAGATGGCCGCCTTTAGATTCATAAATCTAACCTGGTTTTGCCGATTTAACCCACTGACATAATCGCTTCAAGCATTTCTTCGTTGCTATTAAACTTGAAAGACTCCAGGCCGCGCTTGTGGGCTTCGTATTGCTCAATGACATGCAAATTACGGATGTCGTTGCGTGTCACCAGCGGCTTGCCCAGTTGTTTTAGCCGCGCTTCAAGCAATCCTGGCTGAATGGTTGTCGGCTGAAGGGTTTGCAGATATTGCAAAAGAGCCTTCGAGCCATTGGTGCCGTCTTTGCGTGCATATCCAACCAGGCCGGTACTGGCCTGACGGCTCCAGCCGGCCACAAAAACATCGGGGATGACACACCCCGCTTCGGGGTCAAACGCCTCGTAAGAGTTGCCATCCACGGGGAAACGAGGCGTGGGGTTTTTCGCAAATTCGGCCCCTTGAACAGGCAGACCGAAGCTATCATCGACTTTATCACCAATCGCAAAAACCACCGAATCGATCGCCATCGTGCGCGTGCGACCCGTGCCACGGGCTTTGACCTCATCCCCCTTAATCAGGAGTTCATTTTCTTCCAGGTCAATACTGCTCACTGCCCCGCTGCCATCGCTGCGCATGCCGATGGGTGAGGCCAGAAATTCGAAGCGAAAACGGGCCATCGAACCCGGCGGGTAGGCTTTGGGCAAGGCCTCAAGGATGTTGGCTCGCGCGGCCTGCACATCTTGCCCAATGGCGCGCATTTGCGGGGCCACCCGCTCAATTTCTTCATCCAGGGCGCGCAAATCGAGATGAGAGATGACATACTCCATCTCTTTTTTGTCGAACTTAACTTCTGCCGGGCCGCGGCGCACAATTGCAACAACTTCCTCGACCTTTGCCTTGTGCATCAAAAAACGGGCAATATCAAGCATGACATTCCCCGCCCCGACTACGGCTGCTTTTTTGCCAAAAATAAATTTGCGCTGGCTAAAAGGCGGCAACTGGTTGTAGTGATAGACCAGGTCTTTGGCGTGATATACGCCTACCAGGTTTTCACCGGGCAGCCCCAACCACTTGGTGCCCTGGGCGCCAACCGTCACCAGGATGGCCTGAAAGCCACAGGCACGCAAATCGTCGAGGCTTAAATCTGCTTTTGCGCCAACGGTGACATTGCCATAATATTTGACCCCGGGCGTATCAAGCACCTGCTGAAACTGGGTGCGCAGACCCTGTTTCATGGCGTGCTTGTCGGGGTAAATGCCATATTCAGCCAGACCTCCCGGCTTAATATCACGGTTGAAAATGACAACCTGGGCGCCAGCGCGCGCCAGTTCGCGGGCCGCAAACATACCTGCCGGGCCTGCTCCCACCACGGCGACATAATAACTTTCGCTCAAGCGTATTCTCCTTCTTTATTTTTGGCGAGTTTCGAGGCCAGATAACGTATCCCGGCCCGTTTCTATTATATTTGATTAATCTAATTTTTCCAAAACTGCAAAGCCCAGCAAGATATGTTTTGTTACACGCTTTTTGTATCCTATGCTAAACTAAAGAGACTTGATGCACACCTTCCCCATTCAGGAGCATGAACATGGGCAAAGAAAACCGCACCAAAAGCGACAACCTGGCCTGGATTAAGGCACTCCTCTTCCCCAAGAAAAGCAAACCCGCCACCCCGGCACAGGCCTCTGTTTCAGATACCCAGCCGCACGCGCGTGCGGCTTCAGCCCCGGCCGGTCAACCGGCCAAAAGCGCGCAACCCGCCTCACAAAAATCTTTCCTGCCGACTTTTTGGACGGTCACCAGTATCATCTCAATGACCGTTAATGTCATCTTTGTGATTGTCGTCCTGGTGCTTGTGCGTGAATTATTCACCATCAAAGCCCTGGTCGGAGACGAACTACTGGGCGGGCTGTATAACAATTTTGTGCTGATGGATAAAGCCCACATCCGCACGACCATCGAGGTGAAGGCCGATGTGCCAGTACAGTTCACCCTGCCCGTGCGAACCAACACCAGCGTGCAACTGACCGAAGACACCCGCATTAACGGCGCCCGTGTCAGCCTGAGCACCGGGGGCCTGAACATCCTGAGCGCACCAACCAACATTGTGCTGCCCGCCGGAACCGACCTGCCAATTGCGCTGGATATCACTGTGCCGGTAGATACCACCATCCCCATCACCCTGCAGGTGCCGGTAGATATTCCGCTGGCTGAAACCGAATTGCACGAACCGTTTGTCGGCCTGCAAAACGTGGTAGATGATTACTACTTTATGCTGATGCCCGAAATTAAAGGCCCCCAAGACGTGCCATTCTGTCAGCCGATCATGTGGCTGTGTAAGGCCATCTTCCGCAGCGAGTAGGAGACTTCATGGCAGCCGTCACCCAGGTCATGCTTGCAAATGGATTAAAGGTACTGCTGAAAGAAATTCATACCGCTCCAATTATCAGTCATTGGGTCTGGTACCGGGTCGGCTCAAAGGATGAACCAACCGGCAAAACAGGCATTTCTCACTGGGTTGAGCACATGCAATTCAAAGGCACACCGCAATTCCCCGCAACGGTGCTGGATAAAGCCATTGCGCGCGAAGGCGGAACCTGGAACGCTTTTACCTTTCTGGATTGGACAACCTACTACGAAACCATGCCTGCCGCGCGAATTGACCTGGCCCTGCGCCTGGAAGCCGACCGCATGGTCAACAGCATCTTCGACCCGGCAGAAGTGGAATCCGAACGCACTGTCATTCTGGCCGAGCGCGAAGGGCATGAAAACGAGCCGCTCTTCCTGCTGGGCGAGGCCGTACAGGCGGCTTGTTTTCGCGTTCACCCATACCGGCATGAAGTGATTGGCGATACAGCCGATTTGCACAGCCTGAGCGCCGCCGATTTGCGCCAGCACTATCAGACCTATTACATTCCAAACAACGCTGTCCTGGCCCTGGCAGGTGATTTTGACAGCGACGAAATGTTAGCACGCATTGAAGAACTCTATGGGCGCATTCCGCCCGGGCCGCCGCCCCCTCGCCTGGTGCGGCCCGAACCACCCCGGCGCGGTGAAATCAGGCTCGATGTGCGCGGGCCGGGTCAAACCACCTATTTACAAGCCGCCTATCCATCTGTCTCTGGCTCACATCCTGATTTCTATCCACTGGCTGTGCTCGACAGCCTGCTGGCTGGGCCATCCAACCTGAACATGTTTGGCGGCGGAGGTACCTCCAACCGCACCTCGCGCCTGTACCATGCGCTGGTTGAGAAAGAACTGGCCGCCGGGGTCTATGGCGGCTCAGCCACTACCATTGACCCTTTTCTCTACACCATCACCCTGACCCTGCACCCCGAACGCAGGCCCGAAGAAGCCCTGTCTGCGCTCGATGCTGAAATCAGTCGGATGCAAAACGAACGGGTTACGCCTGAAGAAATTGCGCGTGCCATCAAACAAGCCCGCGCCATGTTTGCCTTTGGCTCTGAAAACATCACCAACCAGGCCTTTTGGCTGGGATTTGCCGAAATGTTCGCCACGTACGACTGGTTCCAAACCTACCTCGAGCGGCTGGCCGCCGTCAGCCCTGAAGATGTGCGCCGTGTTGCGCAAGAATACTTTCGCCCCGAACAGCGCGTGGTCGGCATCTATCGCCCCGATGGCAGCCCCAATGGCAGCGACGAGGAGAGCGAAGCATGAGCCGCGCTGGTCACACCTTGCCCGGGCCGGAGGACATCTTCCGCGCCCAAACCACCAACGGCATCACCGTACTGGCGCGCAACAATCCGAGTAGCCCTTCGGTGGCCCTGACCGGTTTTTTACAGGCTGGCAGCCTGTTTGATAGTGATGAAAAACTCGGCCTGGCCGATTTTACCGCCACGGCACTGATGCGCGGAACAGCGCGGCGCAGTTTCTTTGAGATTCACGACGCGCTTGAATCGCTTGGGGCCGGGCTGGGCTATTCGAGCGGGGCGCGCACAACCGGCTTTAGCGGACGCGCCCTGGCCGAAGACCTGCCGCTCCTGCTCGAACTGCTGTCCGAAACCCTGCGCGAACCAGCCTTCCCAACCGAGCAGGTCGAACGCCTGCGCGGACAACTCCTGACCAGCCTGGCCATCCGCGAACAAGACACAAGCGACCGGGCCGACATGGCCTTTGATGAAATTATCTACGCGGGTCACCCTTTCCGGCGTCCTGACGATGGTTACCCTGAAACCATTCAGGCCATTACGCGAGACGACCTGGTCACTTTTCACCGCAAACATTACGGGCCGCGCGGCATGGTACTGGCGATTGTAGGAGCGATAGAGCCGCCTCAGGCCCTTGAACTGGTTGAGCGCTTTTTAGGCGATTGGCAAAACCCCGACCAGCCCTCTCACCCCAGCCTGCCCGCCCTGACCCCGCTGAAGGGAATCACCCGGCGGCATATTGCCATTCAGGGCAAATCACAGACCGACCTGGTGATTGGCTGTCACGGCCCCACCCGCACCTCGCCCGATTATCACGCCGTTTCGCTGGCCAACTCGGTACTGGGACAATTTGGCATGATGGGGCGGATTGGCGATATTGTCCGTGAACGCTCAGGGCTGGCCTACTACGCTTACTCGAGCCTGGGCGCAGGGCTGGAAACCGGCTCATGGGATATTAGCGCCGGAGTCAACCCCGCCAACCTGGAAAAAACAATTGACCTGATTCGCCAGGAAATTGCCCGATTTGTCGAATACGGCATTACCGCCGAAGAGTTAGACGATAGCCAGGCCAATTTCATTGGCCGCCTGCCTCTGACCCTTGAATCAAACGGCGGGGTAGCCAACGCCCTGCTAAACATTGAACGCTACCAGTTGGGGCTGGAATATTACCAGCAATACGAAACCAGAATCCGCGCAGTCACAACCGGGCAGGTTTTGCAGGCTATCCGCCGCTATCTCAACCCTGAAAATCTGGCAATTGTCTCAGCGGGGTCATGATGAAGATTGTGACCGGCATTGACCTGGTAGAAATTGGGCGCATTCAAGAAAGCCTGGAACGCCACGGAGAGCGTTTTCTAAACCGTGTCTTTACCCCCGCCGAACAAGCGGCTTGCGCCGGGCGCACAGAATCGCTGGCCGCCCGCTTTGCGGCCAAAGAAGCCGCCGCCAAAGCCCTCGGCAGCGGGCTGGATGGATTCGGTTTTTGCGATATCGAGGTCACCCGGGCTGACAATGGCGCGCCCGGGCTGTTGCTGCACAGCGGCGCAGCAGAAAAAGCCCGCCAGCAAGGCCTGAATCGCTGGAGCATCAGCCTGAGCCACAGCCAAACCCATGCCACCGCAATTGTGATTGGCTACAGCGACTAAAGAGACTGAACAAGCAAAAAATCAAAAAGGGCTGGCCAACATGCCAACCCTTTTTTCTATCGCCACAGGCGCTATGCGCTTCCCCCAATTGCACATCGCCGTTGAAACGCGCACCCTGCCGCAAGCCTGCCAGTATGATGGGCCGCACGGCCCCTTTGCATGTCCTGAAGAATGCCCGGCCCAGGGCCTGGTTCCGACCTGTGCGCGCTGGCTTTTGCTCTAATCGGCCCCAAGGGGCAATTTCTCGTCCACCCCAATCCACAAGTGACCAGGGGTAACGCTTTTCCAGGGGCGCACGGTCACCCGGCCCGCCTGGCACTGCGGCTCAGCCAGCATGGAGGGGTGTACCAGGCACAGGTCGGGCGAGCGGCCATATTTTTTCTGAAAATAATCGGCGGCCTGCAAGACCTTCAGGTCAAGGCCGGTTTTCGGGTCATTATCGAACCACAACATGCCAATATTCATGGCGAACCTCCAGATTAGCGAAAACTGGGCATCCAAAATCGCATCCAACGCGATTGATGACGCATACAAAACTCAGCCCCAGGAAAGAGCGACTCGAGCGGCGCACCGGGCAGGTGGGTCAGCTGGTCACTCAGGAGCGGGTTGACAATTCGCCCGTAAAGCCGGGTGTGGAAAAACGCCAGCCAGTCGGGCAATTTGATAGCCCGCAATGCATTCAGGCTGACAATCGGCCACAGACGCGCGTGCGGCTCATTGACCAGCAACCTGGCAAAGGCCTGCTGGGCGGCCTCGTCAAGGTGCAGAATGCTGTCCAGCCCATCAACCAGCAGCAAAATCGAGCGGTCATCGGCATTGGCATCCACCCACTCACTCAGACGAAAAATCAAATGGGCGGCTTCGGGTTCATAAGCCGGGTAAACCCTGCCGCGGAAGTTCTGCTCTGCCCACTCATCGGGGAAGTCTGTCAGGACAAGAATAGCAGTCTGGCGAACGGGATTCAAACGCCGGGCCGATTGCGCCAGGGTTTGCAGGAAAATCGTTTTTCCGGCGCCTTTGTCGGCCAGGAGCAGCACAGGCCCAACCTGAGGGCGGTCAAGCCGCAAGACCAGCGGTTGCCCATTGCCAGCAATCCCAAAGACAACCGAATGTTCTGGCAGTGGGCCAGAACGCTCCAAGTATTGGGAAAAATCAGGCAGAATTTGCCCACCGGTGGGTGGTGCGCCAAGTTCAGCCTGAACCTGCTGGTAAGCGCGTAAAGCGAGCGTAAAATCTGTAAATGTTGGCATTTCGCCACTGTAATTCCGTATTGTTTTTATTGAACTGGGTGAAATTGAGTTTATCACTAAATACGAACATTTGTTCCATTATACATTTCTTCTGCCAGATTTTCAAGGTTACATTTCACCTGCATGCTTGAGCTTTTTCTCACTCACCAGCCACCCTGCTCTTGTGCACAGATTTGACGAATGTCTTATCTGCTGTTAACAAAACCCCTGTATAATCTACTTGTTGGTATCTGCTATCTCACAGGAGGAAAACATGATTTCGAAAGCCATGCAAGACGCAATTAACGAGCAAATTAACAAAGAGATGTTCTCGTCGTATCTCTATCTGTCTATGGCGGCTTATTTTGAATCCAGCAATCTGCCTGGTTTCGGCAACTGGCTGCGCATTCAGGCCAAAGAAGAAAATGAACACGCCATGAAGTTGTACAATCACCTGCTGGAGCGCGGCGGGAAAGTGGAATTAAAAGCCATTGCGGCCCCCAAAGTGGATTGGCCCTCGGCGATGGAAGCGGTCAAAGAAGTCTTACAGCACGAACAGCATGTCACCAAATCGATTCACGATTTGTACGAAGTAGCCCAGAAAGAAAAGGACTATGCTGCCCAGGTGATGCTGCACTGGTTCATTGAAGAACAGGTAGAAGAAGAAGCCAACGCGACCGCCATCCTCGAAAACATGCAGCGCATCGAGGCTCACGATACCGCGATTTTGATGCTTGACCATCGGCTTTCAAAACGCGAAGGCGAATAAACCAGGTAAACATCTTTTTGGGCGGCCCTGACGGGCCGCCCTGTTTTATTTGGTTGGCGTATAATATTTTCGAGAATCCTTTAGAACCGGAGGTTGTCATGCTGGTCATCGTGAGCGATTTACACCTGGGCGATGGAACTTGCGGAAAATCCATCTCTCCGGGCGCGTTTTATCTGTTTGCCGGGCGTTTGCGCGAACTGGCCTACCAGGCCTCCTGGCGGCGTGATAATACCTATCGTCCGATTGAAAGCATTGACCTGGTTTTGATGGGCGATATTCTCGACCCGCAGCACTCGACCCTATGGCTGGATACGCGCCCGGGCGACCCGAATTACACCCGCCCGTGGACTGATTTTCACAAGCCCGAGTATGCCAAAAAACTCCAGCAGGTCACCCGCGCCATCCTTGCGCATAATGCCGAGGGCCTGAAAGTCCTGCACGATTGTGTGCAAGGACAATGGATTACCCTGCCACCGGCCACCCAAAACGGCAAACCCGACCACGAATCGCGGGATTTTGTGCGCCCCAGGGTGCAGATTCACTACATGGTAGGCAATCACGATTGGTACTACCACCTGCCCGGGCTCGATTTTGACCACATCCGGCAGGAGATTATTGAAACCATTGGGCTGAGCAATCCGGTCAATCTCTTTCCCTGGCAGGCCGAAGAGTTTGAGCCGCTCGAGGAATTGTTTGCCCGCTACCAGTTTTATGGACGGCATGGCGACCTGTACGACAAATTCAACTACGATGCCGAACGCGGTCGGGATGCCGCCGCCCTGGGCGATGCGTTTGCCATGGAAATGCTCAATCGCTACCCGATTGAAGTCAGCCAGCAATACGGCGACGAGTTGCCCCCGGCCCTGGTAGACAGCCTGCGAAAACTGACCAATATTCGCCCGGCTTTGGCCACCCCTCTCTGGATAAGCGGACAAATTCGCCAGCATGCCCAAAGTCACAAAGCCGAAACCAAGCTCAAACAAATCTGGGATAAGATGGGGCAGGAATTCCTGGCCCTTGATTTTGTCCGCCAGGCCGACCGGGCCTTTCAGTTTGATATGGTGGACGCGCTCGAACTGGTGCTGGGCATTTCCAAGCGCACCTCGTTCCGCCGCATCAATGACGTGGTGGTCTGGGTGCGCGAGAAAATGTGGGGCGGACAAATCTCCTACACCCGGTATGCCCTGCAAGAAGCGGCTTTTCAGAAAGGCGCGGCCCGCTATATTGCCTACGGACATACCCACCATCACGAAGTTGTCCCGCTCGACAGCGACGGCATCCCGCCGACCACTGCCTACCAGATTTACATGAACTCGGGCAGCTGGCACTCGTATTACACACTGACAGTCAAGAACCCGAAAGAGCAAAAATTTGTGCCTTACCAGATGCTCTCTTACCTGGTCTTTTACCGCGACGACCAGCGTGGCGGACGGCACTTCGAAGCCTGGTCTGGCGCGTTTGCATAGAAAAACAAAAAAGCGCAGGCCTTGGCTCCTGCGCTTTTGATTCCTAAGCAAGATTCTTAAACTTTTCCAATCGGAATGCGGATGAAAAACGTACTGCCTGGCAGGTTGACTTCGTCGTAACCAGGGCTTTCGACCCAGATGCGCCCCTGGTGGGCCTTGATAATGCCCGCCGAAATCGCCAATCCCAGGCCCGGCCCGCCACCCTTGAACGACGTGCGCCCGGAAGAATGCAATTCCACCTTGCCCAGCTGGTATAACTTTTCAAAAATGACCTTATGATTGGCCGGGTCAATGCCGATGCCAGTATCCTTGACCGTCACTTCAATGCACGGGCCCATACGGTCATCGGCCACCTGGCTAGCGTGAACCGTAATTGAGCCGCCATCGGGCGTAAACTTAATCGCATTCACTATAACATTATCAAAAGCTTTTTGCAACAGTTGCGGGTCGCCCATAAAAGCCGGGGCAGAACGCACACCTTCGGTCATTGTCAGGGTAATCTTGCGGCGGTCGAGGTCTTCGCGGTAGTCGTTGTAGATTTGCGTGATGATGGGGCCAACTGAAATGCGCTCAAAGTGCGGCTGTAAGGTCTGCGTGTCGAGTTTGACCACATCCAACATGCTATTGACAACCTGATGCAGGCGGTCGGTGCCTTTAATGACCCCATCCACCGCCTGGACAAGCATATCCTGTTCTTTGATGGCAGGCACACCGCGCAGCATGGTCAGGTAACCCTTCATCACCGTCAGCGGAGTACGCAGTTCGTGGGCCGCCACCTGGATGAAGGAGGTCTTGTTCTTATCCAGTTTCTCCAGGTGAATGTAAGCGTTATTCAGTTCTTCCACCCGCTGTGAGACCATGCGCTCCATCAACTCATTGAACCTATTGAGTTCGTCATACAGGCGCGCGTTCTCAAGCGCAATGGCGGCTTGCATCCCAAACGTTGTCGCCAAAAGCAAATCATCTTTGCTAAATGCGCCCGGCTCTTCGCGGGTTAGTGAGAGCATCCCAATCACACGGCTCTTTGAGAAGAGCGGCACACCCATCCAGGAGCGGTGCAAAGGCAGCCACTCGACCTGCTGCCAGCCTGGCTCAAGCGTCACATCGTCAATCAGCAGGGCCTCGCCACTGCGCGCAATCTTCGAATAAACGCCATCTTCGTCAATCTCTATTTGCAGAGAGTCGACTTCTGGCACGTCGGGGAAACCGCGATGCGCCATCATGCGCGTCAGGCCGCCGGGTTCTTCGAGCAGCAGAGCGCCGCGCCCATAAGAGAGCACATGCGACAACTGCTCCAAAATCTGCTGAGGCACTTCCTCAACCTTAAGCAGCGTAGATAACTGACGCGAAGAGCGCGCCAGGGCCTCCGCCTGCTGACGGCGCGATTGTTCCATCCCATACAGGCGGGCCAACTCGCTGGCGGTTTGCTCGGCCACGTCTTTGGCAATCGCCAGTTCGCCGGCGCGCTGTTTCGATTCTTCGAGCAGGCGCTCGACCTCGCGTTGGGCTTGTTCACGCTGTTCGCCGAGCATGGTGCGCAACAGCGCGCTCGAAATCAGGTTGCGAATGCGAGTATAGACCTCCCAATCTGAGGGCCCCATCTCCATCCAGATAAAACCGAAGCGGTTTCTAGCCAGCGAGAGCGGCATCACCACCGCGCTATAGCGCCGGTCTTTGGGGGTCAGTTCGGGAATCAGGCGGCCCGTTGGCAGGGCCTCCTGTTCGTGGGGCATTTGCAGACCCGCCTCGTCATATTTCATCAGCAGGTGATAACTCTTCGAGGGCGGCAAGGCCACCGGCTGAGGACGGGCCGAATCATGGTAGAGCAGCATGTAGAAATGGTCAATTCCAAGACGCCCAAAATGCTGCTGCACCGCCTCGCCGACTTCGGGCAGGCTCATGGCAGGGGCCATTGAAAAACTGAACCCCTGCAACAACTCTTCCTGTTTTTCCAATTGCAAACGGTGGAACGCCTGGGCGCGCTGTGAGAGTTCCCCGACCAGCATACGCGCCTGCTGAAACAGATTTTCAGCCCGCAGGGTGGCCTTGGGGTCACTAATGCCCGCCAGCGCATGACGGCGCAGGATTGATACAATGTTGTGCCAGGGAGTAGCCCCCTGTTCGTCTTCTTGCAAAAGCAAGACCACCGATTGCAAAGCGCGCAAAAAGGTCTCACTGCCCTGCTCTTCACGCAAACAGGCCAGGAAGGCATCCCAGGCCTGACCGCTGGCCTCACGGAATGGACTGGCCAGTTCTGAATTCGGCGCAACCTTGCCGACTTCCATCAAAGCGCGGATGGCGGCATCGCGTTTGTTTTCCAGGCGGCCTGTGCGGGCCACTT
>CAZNCT010000025.1:0-22524 GCA_964571615.1 uncultured Anaerolinea sp.
GGCCTACAACCGCAAAATGCATGCCCGCAAAGACGGTGCGCCCACCCTGCCGCGGATTGTGGTCATCATTGACGAACTGGCCGACCTGATGATGTCGGCCCCCGACCAGACCGAACACAACCTGGTGCGCCTGGCACAAATGGCCCGCGCCACCGGCATTCACCTGGTTGTTGCCACCCAGCGCCCCAGCACCGATGTCGTCACCGGGCTGATTAAGGCCAACTTCCCGGCCCGGCTGGCTTTTGCAGTTGCCTCCGGGGTCGATAGCCGGGTCATCCTCGATACCCCTGGCGCCGAAAGCCTGCTCGGGCGCGGCGACATGCTCTTTCTCAACCCCGAAGTCGGCCACCCCGTCCGCGCTCAGGGCGTGTATGTAACCGACCAGGAAATTGAGCGAATTATCGCCTTCTGGCAAAAAATGTCGGCTCCTGCCAGCGCAGCCCCGCCCTGGGAAAGCATCTTGCAAGAACCGGATGAAGACGGCGAAGATGCGCTCATCAACCAGGCCATCGAAATTGTGCGCCAATCGCAGCGCGCCAGCGCCTCGCTCATCCAGCGCCGCCTGCGGATTGGCTACCCACGCGCCGCCCGTTTGCTCGACCAGTTGGAAGAAATGGGCGTTGTCGGGCCATCACAAGGCGGCGGCAAAGAGCGCGAAGTGCTGGTTGACCGCCAGGAAGGCGATGAGATTTTGGAAGACGAATAAAGAAGGGATTGCAACGAATGGAAACTGTCGTAGAAAAAAAGAAGAAAACTTTTACCGATTACATGCGCGTCTGGTTCAAGGGCATTCTCGACCCAATTGCGGGTGTCCTGAACCAGGTCGGCATTACACCCAACATGATGACCATGCTCGGCCTGCTCATGAACGTGGCCGCCGCTTATTTTCTCTCGCAAGGACAAATGTTTCTGGGTGGTTTGCTGGTCTTAATTGGCGGGCCCTTTGACGCGCTAGACGGCACCATGGCGCGCTTGCGCGGCGAAGCCTCCGACTTTGGCGCTTTTGTCGATTCGGTCACTGACCGCTACTCCGAATTGTTCATTTTAGGCGGCCTGTCTTTCTATTTCAGCCAGCAAAATGACTGGCTCTCGGTGATGGCCTGTTACATTGCCGCCGCTGGTTCGGTAATGGTCTCTTACACCAAAGCCCGGGCCAGTTCGCTCAATTTCAACGCCGATGTCGGTATTCTGACCCGTGTTGAGCGCTATCTCGTGCTGGCCCCCTTGCTCTTGTTTAACCTGCCCCTGCCCGCCATCTGGATTGTGGCCGTCTTTGCCAACGTAACCGCCTTGCAGCGCATCTGGAAAGTCCGCCGCCAGGCGCGGGGCTAAGGAGCCAGCCATGCCCACCGGATTTGAAATTTTGGGCTGGAAAGTCCACTACTACGGCATCATCATCATGCTTGGGGTGGTTGCGGCGGCGTTCCTGGCCGCCCGCCGCGCCAAACTGCGCGGACACGACCCCGAAATTGTCTGGGACTTGCTCATCTGGCTGATTATCGGCGGAATTATCGGCGCGCGCCTGTGGCATGTTTTCACCCCGCCACCCTCCTCAATAGAACGAGGCATCACCACCGCCTATTACCTGACCCATCCGCTCGATTTGATTGCCGTCTGGAACGGCGGTCTGGGCATTCCGGGCGGTGTTATTGGCGGGGCCATTGCCATGTACTTCTTCACCCGCAAGCGCAAACTGTCCTTCGCCGAATGGGCCGACATTGCCGCCCCCTCCCTGGCCCTGGGACAGGCCATCGGGCGCTGGGGAAATTTTGTCAACCAGGAACTATATGGCGCGCCAACCGACCTGCCCTGGGCCATCCCGATTGACCCCATCAACCGGGCCAGCGGGTTTAAGGAATACGCCACCTTTCACCCGCTCTTTCTGTACGAATCGCTCTGGAATCTGGGCAACATGTTTGTGCTGCTCTGGCTTTCACGCCGCTTTGAAGACCGGCTCAAACCCGGCGATATTCTGCTGGCGTACCTGGTCATCTACCCGGTTGGGCGCTTCCTGCTCGATTTTCTGCGTCTCGACGCTTCGATGTTGGGCGGCATTAACGCCAACCAGACCTTTATGGCCATTGTCGCCGTTATCGCAGCGGCAAGCCTGGCCTGGCGGCATCGCAAACGGGATTAAGATGTCTCCGGCCCGCATGGAAAAAATTGAATCGGCAACGCGGGTTGTCCTGACCTTTGTGGAGGCTCGCAACCGCCGCGATACAAGCGCCCTGCTGGCCTGCCTGAGCGATGATTGTGTTCTCGAAGACCCTGCCGGAAAAACCTGCACCGGCAAACACGAAATTGCCCGCCTGCTTGCAGACTCATCACCTGCCATTCTTGAAATCGAAGATGTTTCTGGCATGGGCGCACGCTGCATCTTGCGCTGGAAAGAAAAAAACGGCACAACCCGCGGGTTAGATCTCTTTCAGGTACAAAATGGCCTGATTTGCAACATTGCATCTTATTTGAAAACGTATCAACCTCCCTTACAGGTGGCCCATGATTGAATGTGAAGACCTGACCAAGCACTTCGGCCAGTTTAAGGCGGTCGAGAGCGTCAATCTCAACATCCGGCCCGGCGAAGTACTGGCCCTGCTTGGGCAAAACGGCGCCGGAAAAACCACCACCGTGCGCATGTTGACCTCCATCCTGACCCCTACGCGAGGCTGGGCGCGCGTGGCCGGGTACGATGTGGTGGAAAAGCCAGCCGATGTGCGCGCTTCGGTGGGGGTGCTGACCGAAATGCACGGTCTCTATACCCGCATGAATGCCTACGAGTATCTGCAATTCTTTGGCGAGGTCTACGGCCTGACCGCCGAGCGCCGCCAGAAACGGATTGACGACCTGCTCTCCTACTTTGGCCTGGCCGAAGCCGCGCACCGGCGTTCGGGAGAATATTCCAAAGGCATGCGCCAGAAACTGGCCCTGGCCCGCGCCCTGATTCACGAGCCGCCGGTTTTACTGCTCGATGAACCCACCTCGGCCATGGATCCCGAATCGGCCCAACTGGTGCGCGAGGAAATTGCCCGGCTGAAATCATCACAACGTTCCATTATCATCTGCACGCACAACATGGCCGAAGCCGAAATGCTGGCCGATAAAATCGCCATCATCTATCACGGGCGCATTTTGCTGCAAGGAACCCTTGAAGAACTGCGCCGCCGCCTGCTTGGGCAACCCGAATACGAAGTCCGGCTGGCAGCAGCCTGGCAACCCCAGGGCCTCGAGACGGTCGAAGGCCTGAAAATCGTACACATCCACGAACACGGGTTCCGCTTCCAGGTGGAACATCCTGAAATAACCAATCCCATCCTGTTGAAGACCCTGGTGCGCCTGAATGCCCCGGTTGTCTCACTGCAACGGGTTTCGCACAGCCTGGAGCATCTCTACCTGCAAGCCATGCGCCAGGCCGCAGAAGGTGGCCTATGAAAAATGACCTTCACCTGACCTGGCTGATTGCGCGCCGTGAATTGGTAGACCAGATGCGCGATTGGCGCATTCTGATGCCCATGATCATCCTGGTACTTTTCTTCCCGTACCTGATGAATTTTGCCGCCTTTCGCTCGGTGGAGTTTGTCAACCAGTATGGCGCCAACCTGATTGCAGAAAGAATTGTGCCTTTCTTCCTGATGGTCGTGGGGTTCTTCCCGGCCACGGTTTCGCTGGTGGTGGCCCTCGAGTCGTTTGTCGGTGAAAAAGAACGCGGCACCATCGAACCAATGCTTTCCAGCCCGCTGGCCGACTGGCACATGTACGTTGGCAAATTGATTGCCGGGTCGCTGGCCCCATTGGTGGCCTGCTATACCAGTATGGCCATTTATCTGATAGGCCTGCCGCTGCAATCGATGCCCTTCCCGCCGCTGGATGTGCTCATTCAGATGTTTTTGCTGACGGCGGTTCAGGCGGTCTTGATGGTCAGCGCCGCAATGGTCATCTCGACCCAATCTACCTCGGTGCGCTCGGCCAATCTGCTGGCATCTTTTATCGTTATCCCGGTCGGTCTGCTCATTCAGGGCGAAAGTGCGCTCATTTTTTGGGGCACCAACCAGGTGCTCTGGCTGGCCGTAATTGGCGTGGCAGTAATTACGGGCCTGCTGATTCGGCTCGGGCTGGCCCACTTCCAACGCGAAGCCCTGATTGGGCGCGAAATTGACGTGCTCAACCTGCGCTGGGCCAGTTCAGAGTTATGGCGCAACTTCAGCGGCAGCCCACAGGCGCCAGCCAGCCTGCGCTGGCTCTTCAGGCCGCGGCAGAGTTCGCTGGCGCAGGCCCTGCGAGAGGACTTTTGGGGTCTTTTTGCCTGGTACCGGCTGCAAGTCTTCCCAACCTTAAAGAAAATGCGCGTCTCCATCGCGCTCACGACCCTGATTGGCGTGCTGGCCATTGGCGGGGCATACGCCTTCATCCGAATCAATTTTGCCGATTTTTCGCCCAGCACAGATGACCTGCAAAAAATCTTAGCCGAGTTGAACAAACTGCTGCTCGACCAGCAACCCACCGAAGGACAAGAATTGCAAGTCCCTGAAATCACGACCCTGGGCCTGTTTACGAACAACCTGCGCGCCGAACTGATTCTCTCGTTTTTGGGGATTTTCTCGTTTGGGGTGGCTGGCTTGCTCATCTTTGGGCTGAACTTTGGCCTGATTGGCGGGGTGCTAGGCGTGGTTGATGTGGTCAAATTGCCCGCGCTGGAATTGTTTGTCATCGGCGTGCTGCCGCACGGCATTTTCGAACTGCCTTCTCTGATGCTGGTCACCGCCTCGGTACTGCACATGGGGGCGCGGCTGGTAACTCCCAACGCGCGTATCTCAATCGGTGAAGTCTTTATTGAAACACTGGGCGACTGGTTGAAAATACTGCTTGGTTTGGGTATTCCCCTGCTCCTGATTGCCGCCCTGATTGAAGCCAACCTGACCCCGATTTTGCTGTACAATTTTTTCAAAGACTCCCTACTTGCGGGAAGGTAATGGCCAAACTCATCATCCTGGGCTCGTCAAATGCCATTCCAAGCCTGGAGCATGAAAACACCCACATGGTGCTGGTAACTCAAAACCACACCATCCTGGTAGATTGCGCCAGCAATCCCATTTTGCGCCTGCAACAGGCGGGGATCGGCTTTCAGGCCCTGACCGACATCATCCTGACCCATTTCCATCCTGACCACGTTGGCGGAATGCCCCTGCTCTTGATGGATATGTGGCTTTTAGGGCGCAGGACGCCGCTCAACATCTACGGCTTGCACCATACCCTCGACCGCATGGAAACCATGATGGGCCTGTATACCTGGGATGAATGGCCCAATTTCTTCCCGGTCAATTTTTGCCGTATTCCAGCAGACCCGCTTAGCGTGGTGATGGATAACAGCGATGTTCGCATTTATGCTTCGCCGGTCAAGCACTTTGTGCCCAATATTGGTTTACGCATCGAATTAAAACCCGAGGCCCGCAGCCTGGCTTACTCGTGCGATACCGAACCCTGCTCGACCGTTTTTGAACTGGCCAAAAATGTAGATGTTCTACTGCACGAGGCTGCCGGAGACTTTGCCGGGCACTCCTCAGCAGCCCAGGCCGCAGATGTGGCCCGCACCGCCGACGTAGGCGAACTCATCTTGATTCATTACCCGACCGGCAACCTGGCCTCGGGGAACTTAATTGAACAAGCCGCTCGCAAATTTCGCGGCCCCATTCGGCTGGCGAGCGATTTTATGAGTCTTGAATTCTAAAAACACAGGAGTTTCAAAACAATATGTCTCCCAAGAAAAGAACCACTATCAACAAACAAAACAAAACCCGGGTTGCGGTCAGCAACCAAAACATCCAGATTGCAGCAGTGGCGGTCTTTGTGGTCATTCTGGCCATCATTGCCTGGATTGGCTTCAGCCCGCGCAACCCCAACCCATCGACCCTTGTCAACCCAAACGATGCCGCCACAAAAGCGGCCAGCGCCCCAACCCAGGCGGCCATCAAACAGTATGACGCCCCGCCCCCAATGACCATTGACCCCGCCAAACGTTACCTGGCAACCTTCAAAATGGCCAAGGGAGGTCAGTTTGTGGCTGAGTTGTACCCCGATAAGGCCCCCATCACGGTCAATAGTTTCGTTTTTCTGGCCCGTGAAGGCTATTTTAACGGCACCACCTTCCACCGCGTTTTGCCCGGTTTTATGGCCCAGGGCGGCGACCCCACCGGAACAGGCATGGGTGGCCCTGGCTATCAGTTTATCAACGAAGACAGCGACCTGACCTTTGACAAGGCCGGGGTGCTGGCAATGGCCAACGCCGGGCGCGACACCAACGGCAGTCAGTTCTTCATTACCTTTGGGCCACAAGAATTTCTCAATGGCGGCTACACGATATTCGGTCAGGTCATCGAGGGCATGGATGTCGTCATGAACATTCGCCTGCGCGACCCGCAACAATTCCCCGACTATCAGGGAGATGTCATCGAAAGCATCACCATCAGCGAGGAATAGATTTTGGTGCTTGCCATTCACGCAATCTTGGGTATCATCAAAGGTGAGAGGAGCCGCCATGCCGGATGATAAATTTGACTCACAAGATTACCCGGTTCTGGTTGCCCAGCACGGCCCGCTCGAGGGGGGCCGCTGGCCAATTGAACATACCCTGGTGATTGGACGCGACCCAGGCTGCGACATCATCATCCCTGACAGGCAGGTTTCACGCTATCATGCCCGCCTGACCCCCGGCAACAATGGCATCATCCTTGAAGACCTGGATAGCAAAAACGGCACCAGCCTGAACAATAACCCGATTAATGCCCCGGTGGTACTCAACGATGGTGACCTGATTAAGATTGCCATTGCCCAGGAATTTATGTTCCTGAGTTCAGACGCAACCATGCCATTGGAGGCCGCTCCCCCGCGCAATGGCCGCCTGATGCTTGATATGCGCTCGCGCCGCGTTTGGGTGCAGGGCCAGCAACTCACTCCCCCGCTCTCGGCCTCGCAGTTTCACCTGCTCTGGAAGTTGTACGAAAACAGTGGCAGTGTCGTCACCCGTCAGGAACTGATTAGCGCCGTCTGGGGCGATGAGCAATCTGCCGGGGTGAGCGACCAGGCCCTGGATGCGCTCATCCGCCGTTTGCGCGACCGCCGGGCAGAAGTTGACCCCTCGCCCTCGTACATTATCACGGTGCGCGGGCACGGGGTGCGCCTCGATATCCCCATCGAGTGACAGGCAAAAATCACAAAAGTCAGAGAATCAAAAACGGCGGCCATCTTTTCGCGGTGGCCGCCGTTTGGATTTCACCAAAGAGAATTACGTTTAGCGGGACAAGTTTTTCTTCATCTGATACTTGAGCAAGACCCCATAAGCCGCCTCCAGCCTGGGCAACAAGGCCGCCGCTTCAGGATTATCGGCCTGCTGTTGATCTACCTGGTTCATCAACGAGGCAATCATACCGCCCAGTTCATCGGTAATCATGGCTTCATTTGCTGCGAGAATTTGCTCCATGGCGGCTTCGTTGGGGGCATCAACCAGGGCCTGTACCAGTTCCAACTCAGGAGGCGTGTTGGCCTGCTGGAGCACCATGATAATTTGCTGAATTTTTTGCAAACGGGCGGTGTCATTCTTTTGGCTGGCTTCGCGCATTTTGGTTTCAAGCACCTGGGCGACGACCTCGTTGTTGAACTGTTCGATGTTCTGAGCCACCACCTGGCTGATATCTGGCGCCGCGAGAACCTGTTCGATGAATTCATCGGCAGCCTTCATCTGGGCTTCAAGGGCTTTATCAATCTGGTTGGTGAAATCGAGCAATTTCTCACGCAGGGCTTCGAGCGTGGCGCGTTCAGCCGCCGAGGCCTTCTCAATCCGCTCGGTTAGAATCTGGAAGAAAGAATAATCGAGGCCGTTGCGGGTCAGGCTGACCAGGGCTTTCAGGCGGGCTTCGCTGGGGGCATTAACGAAAATATCGAGCAATTTTTCGCGGGTCAGACCCTGGCCAACTTCTTGCAAGGTCTTAACAGCGGCCTGAATTTCTTCAAACTGGCCCTTTAATTGACGGCCATAGGTCGAGTTTTCGAGCAATTCTTCTTGCAGGGTGCCCATGGCCTGGGCAGTTTGCTGCTGGCCCGATTGGATGGCGGCGTCAAGCAGACGGTTGAACAACCCGAAAAAGGCTTCATCGAGCAAATCGGCATTTTCTTTGATGATTTCAGCGCGCACATCGGGCGTGGTGACCTGAAGCAGACGTTGAATCAAATTGACGCGCTTTTGCTGGCTGTCGAGCATTTCTTTGGTGACACCATCGGCCTCGAGAATGCGCTCAATCATGCTCTGGTAGGTAAGGAAACTTTGCGGACGCAGCAGGTAGCCTTTGCGCTTTTCGGCAGGCAACCGGTTCATAACCTGGGTAATGAGCGGCCCAACCAGTTTCTCCTGTTCGTTGACCGGCAAACCTAATTCGGACGGGAAAAAGGTCAAAAGAAGCTCTTTGTCGTTGTCGTGATACACGATTGGGGTCGAGAGAGGGCCTTCAAAGCCGCAAAATGGACAGCGGGCATAATTCGAAACGCGGCCCAAAAGGCGCTGTTTCGCGCCGGGGTCGGCAGTGACATCAAAGAGTTGTTCAACCTGCGCCGGAATCATCTGGCGGCAGCGTGGACAGGAGATTTGAGAAGTAGGCATGGCAATTCCGATTTTCTGAGAGAATATTTTTCTGGGCACAGGACGCGCCCAGGTGGGTTATTGTACCACCCCAGGGGGGTTTAACGAGGCAGGGAGAAGCAAATCCGCGCGCCGTGGTCGGGCTGCGAATCGGCCCAAATGCGCCCGCCATGTGCTTCAACAATAGCGCGTGCCAGGTAAAGGCCCAGGCCCGCGCCTTTGGTATGGCGAACGGCTTTATCGGCGCGATAGAAGCGGTCAAAAATATGCGGCAGGTCACGCGGGTCAATGCCAGCGCCCTGGTCGCTGACGGTGACAATCACCTGTTCGGGGCGAATTTCACCGCTGATGCGAATTTCACCGCCCGGCGAATATTTGATGGCATTTGAAATCAGGTTTGAAAGCACCTGCTCGATGCGGGTCTCATCTGCCAGGATGATTGGAAAAGGCTCGGGGAAATCAACCACCAGGGTATGCGCGTGGGTTTGAGTCCCAAAGCGTTCAGCCAGTCTGCGGGCCAGAGCGGCCAGCGAAACATCGGTGCGTTTGAGTGAAAGCCCCCCGGCTTGCAGGCGCGAAGCATCCAGCAAATCTTCAATCATGCGCGTCAGGCGGTCGGCTTCTTCTTCGATGACTGCCAGCGAATCCTGGATGATGTGCTTATCCCAGCGGGCATCATCGCGCCGCAGCGTAGAGGCATAGCCCTTAATCAGGGCGACGGGGGTTTTGAGTTCGTGGCTGACAATTGAGATAAAAGTCGCCTTGATTTCTTCAGCCGTGCGGAAGTGGGTAATATCGCGCACAGTGACGATGATGTTACGCAGTTTTCCATCAGATGTGAGCAAGGGCGCATAGGTAATCCCAACCGGCAGGGGCGAGGGCAAAAAGCGCGCCAGGTCACCTTCGACATACAAATTTGCGTGCGGGGTTAACGGCCATCCATCGCGTTCGGCTTCTTCGAGGGTCATGCCTTGGGGCTTGCGCGCCCAGCGGATGACTTCCTCATGTTTCAGACCGCGAATTTCATCATCGCTTTTGCCATACATGCGCTCGAAGGCATCATTGACGCGCTCAATGGTGTGGTCGGCGTGCAAAATGAGAATGCCATCGGCGGCAGAGTCAATCAGCGCATCGAGGCGCTGCTTTTCATAAGAAACCTGGCCATATAACTGGGCATTGTAAACCGCAATTGCGGCCTGATCGGCAAAGGATTGCAGCAACTGCTGGTCATTGGCTGAGAACAAGTCGGGGTAAGAGCGAAAAATAAAGATAACACCTATCACCCGTCCGTGCGCCACCAGGGGCAGGCCGGTGCCATTGAGCAGACCCATGCTGGCAGTGTAGGTCAATTCTTTCAGCATCCGGTTGAGTTCGTCCACATTCAACTCGGTGGCGCGTTCTTCGGCCAGCAGCGGCTCAAGGTAACGCAAGAAAGCAGGCGGAATTCCGTGCGCAGTGGCCACGCGCCAGCCCTCGGCGGGCTGGTCGCGCAGGGCAATCAACCCGGCCTGACCGGCCAGCATTTCAATTGCAATGCGCAAAATACGCGCCAGCAATTTCTTCTGGTCAAGTTCCTGGGTCAGCGCGCGGGCGATTTCAAGCAGGTAATCGCGTTGGCGAACACGAAAATCTGGAAGCATGGGGTTATTTTATCATCGGCAGTATGACAAATTGTTAGAGCGATGTTGGAAGAAAATAAAAGAAACCCAAAAAAATGGGGCTGCCCATTTTTTATTGGACAGCCCCGTTGTGTTCAGGGTTAGATACCAAACGTTTTTTCGGCCAGCGCAATCGATTCTTCAAAAATTTTCAGGCCTTCGTCCATTTCCGCTTTGGACATGGAGAGCGGCGGGGCAATGCGGATGACCGATTTGGCACAGCCAAGCAAAAGCAGGCCGCGCTCAAAAGCATTATGAACAACCGCGTCGCGCAGTTTGTCGGCAGGTTCTTTGGTGGTCTTGTCGGTCACAAACTCTACACCAATCATCATGCCAATACCGCGCACTTCGCCAATCGATGGGTGCCGGGCGGCAATTTCGGCCAGGGCATCGAGGGCGTATTGGCCTACTTCGGCGGCGTTCTGCAAATATTCGCGCTCAATCAGTTCGATGGTCTTGAGAGCCGCCGCGCAGGCCAGCGGATTACCACCATAGGTATTGCCATGCGTGCCGCGTTCCCAGGTCATAATGCTCTTGCGGGCCACGCAAGCGCCCAGCGGAACACCCGAAGCAATCCCTTTGGCGCTGGTGAAAATATCTGGTTCGACACCAAAGTTCTCTATCGCCCACCACTTGCCGGTGCGCCCCATGCCCGATTGGACTTCGTCGGCAATCAGCAAGATATCGTACTTATCGCAAATCTCGCGCAAGGCCGGGAAGAAGCCCGCCGGGGGAACAATGTAACCGCCCTCGCCCTGGATGGGTTCCACCAGAATGGCGGCCACCTCCTCGGCGGGGACAATCTGCTTGAAAAGTTGTTCTTCAATATAGCGGACAACAGCCTGACCGTAATCCTCGCCCGGTTTGCGCTCAAGAATGGGACGATAGGGATTGGGGAACGGCGCGTGCAAGACCCCATTCATCAGCGGATAAAAACCACGATGATAAAGCGATTTCGATGCAGTCATGGTGACTGCGCCCATGGTGCGCCCGTGAAACCCGCCTGTGAAACCAATAAAATTGGTGCGCCCGGTATGATAACGCGCCAGTTTCAGGGCGGTTTCAACCGACTCGGTGCCCGAGTTGGTCATAAACGTTACTGCGGCTTCTTGCATCGGGGCAATCTCATCCAGTTTTTCGCCCAGGCTGACCATGCCCTGATGATAAAAATCGGAAGAAATGTGCAGGAATTTCTCTGCCTGCTCCTGAATGGCCTTGACCACCTCGGGATGAGCATGCCCGGTGGAGTTGACCGCAATACCTGCCATAAAATCGAGGAAGCGATTGCCATCTACATCCCAGAGCCAGGAACCTTTGCCATAGTCCATCACAAAGGGGTAATCGCGTGGGTAGGAGGGGGAAATCACTGCCGAATCTCGCTTCAGCATGGCGCGGGCCTTGGGGCCAGGGAGTTTCATTGGTTGCATGGGTCTCCTTTACTCAATTGGATAATCTGAAAGTCGTTAAGGCGCCCAGGGCTAAAACCCTGGGCTAAAATTTTCTCCATCGTTCACGCTCAACGCCTGGGAGAAACAGGCCCGGTTTAGGGCGCTGGCGGCACCGCCAGGGCAGCCAGGGCTTGCGCCCCCAGCAGACCGGCGTCATCGCCAAGCGCGGCGCGTGCAAAGGTCAGATTATTGAGATAGGTGGCGTCAAAAATATTCTCGCGCAGGCTGGCATGGAAAGGGTCAAACAACGGCGCGCCACTGTTCGATGCGCCGCCGCCAAAAATGACAATGGAGGGGTCAAAAGCGGCCAAAAAATTGGCAACGGCCACACCCAGGTAACGCCCGGCGCGGGCCAGGGTCTCGATGGCTAACAAATCACCCTGAGCCGCCGCATCCGAGACATCACGCGAGGTGATGGTTGTTTGCCCGGCCAGCAGCGAAGGCCGCCCGGCTTCAATCTGTTCACGCGCATAACGGGCAATCGCCGTGCCGGAGGCAATCGCCTCGATATGGCCGCGCTTGCCACAACCACACAGCGGCCCATCGGGCCAGACGGTGGTATGACCCAACTCAGCGGCCAGGCCATGATAGCCCTGCACCAGGCGCCCATTTGAGACCACCCCGCCGCCAATACCGGTGCTGATGGTCAGGAAGAGGACATCCTGATGCCCCTGGCCGGCGCCAAATTGCCACTCACCCAGGCAGGCCAGGTTGGCATCGTTATCCAGCACGACCGGCACCCCAAAACGGGCCTTGAGCTTTTCGGCCAGCGGAAAATTACGCCACTGCTTGATGTTTGGCGTGGCAATAATCACCCCGGCGTGCGGGTCGAGCGGCCCGGGCGAGGCAATCCCGATGGCATCGACACCGCCATCGGCGGGCCAGATGGAGGCCACCAGCGTCTCAAGGCGCTCATAAACGCCAGGTTTGCTGGCTTCGGTGCGCGTGCGCTCAGCCCGCACCGGTTGCAAAGACCCGCGCTCAAACAAAGCGGCGCGGATCTGAGTACCACCAATGTCCACAGCAAGAATCAGTCCCATGCGCCCAATTATATCGTAAGGCGCACCTGCGCGGATGTGACGAAAAGCACTTCCCAGGGCGAGGCTTATCCCAGGCGGGGCCGATTGTCTTTTGGTGACATTTGTCACGATTGACGTGAATACAAGATAGATATACTATATGAATAATCCTATATATAAGGCATCCAATATGTCTCTTGAGCACGCCATTCTCGGCTTTCTCAACTACCACCCATACACCGGCTACGACCTGAAAAAAATCTTCGATACCTCCATCCGCCACTTCTGGCCTGCCGACCAGAGCCAGATTTACCGCACCCTGGCGCGGCTGGAAGAGAACGGCTGGGCAGTGATGGAACGCATTCCGCAGGAAGACCGCCCCGACCGCAAGGTCTATCACATCACCGAAGCCGGGCGCGCCGAGTTCCTGCGCTGGGTTTCAGGGCCTCCCCCGCTAAGCGAGCCGCGCAGCGCGCCGCTCATCCAGGTCTTTTTCAGCGGGCAGCTCTCAGACGAGGAAATCCTCGCCAAATTTGAGGGCTACGCGGCCATCATGCGCGCCATCCTGGCACAGTACGACCAGGTGCCAGAACAAATTGGCCCCTACCAGCAAGAAATTCCATCTGCGCGCGAACACTTTTTCTGGCTGCTGACCCTGGAAAACGGCCTGACCAACATGCGTGCCAACCTGGCCTGGGCTGAGAGCGTCATCGAGCGAATTAAAAGCGGGCAGGTTCCCCAAAAATAAAAAACGGCCCGGGGCCGCAAATGCCCTTGCCGTATCAGGCCACAAGACAGGCTGCATCGGGTCACTCGCAGCCCGGCTATGAAAGGATGAAAAATGAAAATCACAATTCTCAACGGCAGTCCCCAGCCCGGCGCACTGGATGCCTACCTGGACAAACTCAAAGCGGCCCTCGAAGCGGGCGGACACAGCGTCACTCAACTCGACCTGCGCAACCTGACCCTGCGCTACTGCGTCGGATGTTGGGGCTGCTGGGTCAAGACCCCCGGCGAATGTCTCAACCGCGACGACTCACCGGTCATGAGCCGGGCCGTCATCAATGCCGATTTTGTCCTGTGGGCCGCGCCGCTCAAAATGGGCTTCCCATCCGAACTGCTCAAACGCGCCAACGACAAGCACCTGCCGCTCATCCACCCTTACATGGAAGTTGACCAGGGCGAGGCCCATCACCTGCGGCGCTATCCTGAGTCGCCACGCCTGGGCCTGCTGCTCGAACCCGAGGCCGATAGCGACTCCCGCGACCTGCAAATCGTTACCGAAATTCACAGCCGGACAGCGCTGAACTTCAAAACCCGCCTGGAATTTTCTTTGACGATTGATACAGCCCCCGGTGACCTGGCCCGCCGAATCGCGGACGAGGCCGCCACCTGTCTGCCGTACCCCAAACGCTTATCGGCCACCCAGGGCGTAACCGTTAATCCGCCCCGCCGCCTGACCTTGTTCAATGGCTCACCGCGCGGGCGCAAGGGCAACACCGCCATCTTCCTGCGCGAAATCGCTGCCGGGTTTGGCGGACCAAGCGAGACGTATCACCTCGTCCGCTTGAACGAAACCGACAAAATGGTTGCAGCTTTCGCGGAAGCCGAGTGCGTCATTCTGGGCTTGCCGCTCTACACCGATTCGATGCCCGCAGTGGTCAAGCACTTCATCGAAGCCCTCGAACCGCTCAAAGGGCGGACGGGTAACCCGCCAATTGGTTTCGTTGTCCAATCGGGCTTTCCCGAGGGCCTGCACTCGCGCTATGTCGAACGTTACCTTGAAAAACTGGCCGAACGGCTGGGCTGTCCCTACCTGGGGACAGTGGTGAAGGGCAACGGCGAGGGAACGCGCATTATGCCGCCCAATATGACCGCCAGCCTGTTTGCCAATCTGCAAGCCATTGGGACCGGGCTGGCCGCCAAAGGTCAATTTGACCCGGTTGTGCTGAAAAAAATTGCCAGCCCCGAAGCCTACGCGGGCTGGCAGATAATCCTGCTCAAAATCTTCCTGCGCCTGCCTATCTCACATTTTTACTTTGACGACATGCTCAAGAAAAATGGCGCCTATGAACAGCGCTTTGCCCAGCCCTTCTTGAATGGGCGCTAAGTGCCCACTGGCGAGGCCAGCGCATTTACCCAAAACCCGGCGGTTAACCGCCGGGTTTTAGTTGTTCAAGGCCCATCGCCCGGCGCGCGCCCGGGAAAAAGAGACGCTGGAACATGCGCGTCATCTCTTCTACACTGACCTGCTCCAGATTATCGAGCCACCAGGCAATACTGCTGACCAACGCCCCGTTGAAATAAGCCGCCAGCAAATCGACCGGCACCTCAAAGCGGATGGGAATGGGGTCTGTCTGGGCTTTGGCGCGCACAAATTCATTAATCGACTCAATCAAAATCTCTCGAATTCGGCCCGTAATACGGCTTGAAGAAGGCGTCTTGAGCAAGATGCGATATAGTTCGGCGTGTTCGGCGACATGCTGAAAAACCATCAAAAAAGGCTGAACAGGCAAATTGTCATGCAAGGCCGGCTCATTACTGCCACCATCTGGCAGCCAGGCGGCAAATGGAATGGCAGAGAGCGCCTGCACCCGCTCACGAGCCAGCAGGCTAAACTCTTCGAGCAGTAAATCGTCTTTGTCGTGATAATGCAGGTAAAACGTCGCCCGCCCCAGGTTGGCGCGCCGGGCAACTTCCTCCACCGTCAGGGCTTCGTAGCCCTTCTCGCGGATGAGTTCCATCAAAGATTGACGCAGGGCAGCGCGCGTGCGCTGAACGCGCCGGTCGGGTTTGGGTGCAGTCATGGTCTTTATTAGTATTTTGCTAGAAAATTTTGGCCTGGCTTGACAGGCGATTAAGTCAAATTATAATAGACATTGTCTATTTTTGGACATCGTCTATAAATTTCATTTCTAATCCATCATGAACCAACAACCCCTGATTGAAATGCGCAAAGTAGTTAAGGTCTATTCCAGCGAGGCCGGTGACTTTACCGCCCTGCGCGGAGTGGATTTAACCGTCCAGCGCGGCGAATTTTTAGGCATTGTGGGCAAATCGGGGGCGGGGAAATCGACCCTGCTCAATATGCTCACCGGCGTAGATGACGCCACCTCGGGCGAGGTGATTGTGCGAGCCGGAAAAGAAGTCTCTGTTCACACCCTGGACGAAGACGCCCTGGCGCTCTGGCGCGGCGAGACAATGGGTGTCATTTACCAATCGTTTCAATTGCTGCCGATGCTCAGCCTGCTCGAAAACGTCATGCTGCCAATGGATTTGTGCGGACGTTATCACCCCCGCAAGAGCCGTGAAAAGGCGCTTGAACTGCTGCGGCTGGTCGAAATTGAGGAACACGCCCACAAACTGCCCGCCTTCATCTCCGGCGGTCAGCAGCAACGGGTAGCAATTGCGCGCGCCCTGGCCAACGACCCGGCCATCCTGGTTGCCGATGAACCAACCGGCAGTTTAGACTCGGTGACCGCCGACCACATCTTTGATGTCTTTGAAAAACTGGTTGCCAACGGCATGACGATTATCATGGTCACCCACGACCTGGGGCTGGCGCCGCGTTTTACCCGCACCCTGGTCATTGCGGATGGCGAAATTCAACCCGAACGGCCCGAGCGATTGCTCGAAACGGGCAAAATGGAGACCCTTAAGGCAATACCCGAAGCGCTCGAAGCGGTTTCTCGAACCGAGCCGGAACCCATCCAGGTGGAGCAGACTGCCGTAGAGCAGACCGAAATTCGCCCGCAAAAAAAAAAAAAATCCAAAAAAGAAAAAAAGCAAAAAGCAGAGAGCGACCCGGCTGTCCTGGTTGAAAAGAAGAAAGATAAAAAAGGCAAAAAGAAAGACAAGAAAAAGAAAGACAAGAAAGAGAAAAAGGAGAAGCGGTCATGAGCGCGACTCCGATGATTGAATTGCGGAAGGTGGTTAAGACCTTCAAAAATGCCGCCGGAGAATTCACGGTCTTGAAAGGGATAGACCTGACTCTCTACCAGGGCGAGTTTGTGGCTATTGTCGGGAAATCGGGCAGCGGCAAAAGCACCCTGCTGAACATGATGACCGGCATTGACCACCCCACCAGTGGACAGGTGGTGGTCAATGGCACCGACTTGTACGCAAAAATGAACGAATCACAGCGTTCGCTCTGGCGCGGCAAAAACATGGGAATTGTCTTTCAATTCTTTCAACTACTGCCAATGCTCAGCCTGCTCGAAAATGTCATGCTGCCAATGGACTATGTCAATATGTACGACTTTGATGAGCGTCCAGCGCGCGCTCTTGACCTGCTCAAACTGGTAGGCCTGGAAGCGCAAGCCAACAAATTGCCTGCCGCAGTTTCTACAGGCCAGCAACAGGCGGCAGCCATTGCCCGTGCGCTGGCAACCGACCCGCCGCTGATGGTGGCTGACGAGCCAACCGGCAATCTCGATTCGCGCTCGGCTGAAGTCATCATCAACCTGTTTCAATCGCTGGCCGACCAGGGCAAAACCGTTGTCATGGTCACGCACGACCCGTCACTGACCCAGCGCACCTCGCGCACCATCATCATCAGCGACGGTGAGTTGGTGGACGAGGCGGTCGCCCGGGCGCTGCCACTGCTCAATCACCGCCAAATGCTTCTGGTCACCAAAACCGGCCAACGGCGGCGCATCGAAACCGGAAATACTATTTTGCGGCGCGACCAGCATGTCGATGAGTTCTACATCATCACCGCTGGAAGCGTCGAGATTGTCCTGACCGGCGGCAGCCAGCGTGAAGAAGTGATTATTTCGCGGCTTGAAGCCGGAGAATTCTTCGGCGAGGTGGAGCTCTTGCAAGGTGGCAAAACCATCGCCAGCGTACGCGCCTCGGGCGATGGCCCGGTAGAATTACTGGCCCTGCCGCGTGAGCAGTTCATGGACTTGTTGAAGCAATCACCCCTGACCGAAGAAACCATTGCGGGCATTGTCCAGCGCCGCCTGGCTGAAAACCGCTCCGCTGACAGGAGGAAAGCCCGATGAGACCTCGCTGGCGCAAGATTTTCCTGGATTTATTTGATAACTGGACCCGCACCCTGCTGGTGGTCTTTTCAATTGCGGTGGGCGTTTTCTCAATTGGGGTGATTGCCGGGGCCTATGTCATTATTGAAAACGACATGAGCGCCAGTTATGCCGCCAACAAGCCGGCCAATATCGAACTGCGCATGGCCGATTTCGACCATGAATTTTTGGCAACCATTGAAAATGCGCCCGGAATTGCCGATGTCGAAGGCCGCCGCGTATTTAATATTCGCGCCAGGCGCGAAGACAGCACAAAATGGGCCGCGCTCGATATGGTCGCCGTGGATGATTTTGACAAGAACAAAATCAATCTGCTGACCCCCATCTCAGGCTCGACCAAACCTGCTAAACGCGAAGTCGTGCTTGAGCGCAAAGTGCTTGAAGAATTCAACGTCAGCGTAGGCGAATCGCTCGTTTTTGAATTGCCCGACGGCTCGACAAAATTGCTTCGGGTGGTTGGCATTGCTCAAGACCCGACCACCGGCGCAGGCGATTTTCTGGCTCCGCCCTTTGCTTACATCTCGATGGACACCCTGCCAACCTTGCGCCAGCCCGAGATGTTCAACCGGGTCTATGCCACGGTCAGCGAAAAAGAAAATGACGATGCCCACATTCGGGCTGTGGCTGCCGACCTGAAAGACCGCATCGAGAAAAGCGGTTATTCGGTCTTTCGCAGCCGCACCGCCCTGACCAACGAACACCCCCTGGCTTCGACAGTCAATGCCGTGCTGGGCATCTTGCTGGCGCTGGGCGTTTTGATTGTCTTCCTGTCGTCTTCGCTGATTGCCAACACGCTGGCCGCCCTGCTCAACCAGCACCTGCGCCATATTGGGGTGATGAAACTGGTCGGCGGGCGGCGCAACCAGGTTTTTGGCATGTACCTGGTCTTAATTCTGGCCTTTGGGTTGCTGGCGCTGGCACTTGCCGTGCCCGCAGGCGGGCTTGGGGCTTACGAACTGGCAAACTTTATTGCGGATAAGTTGAGTTTTACCCTTTTAGGCCGCCGCATTGTGCCGCTGGCGCTTTACATTCAGATTGCGGTCGGAATTCTGGTGCCGCTGCTGGCCGGGTTTGGCCCGGTGATTAATGGCTCGCGCATTACGGTGCTGAGCGCCATCAGCGGAGATACCACTTCGGATGGCGGCGGACAGGCAGCGGGTGGAACGCGCCGCGAATCGGCCTTCGACCGTTTCCAGCACCGGGTGACCGATGTGCTGGCCCGGCGCGGCATCCACTTTCCACGTCCGCTGCTGATTTCTCTGCGCAATACCTTCAGGCGCAAAAGCCGCCTGGCGCTTACGTTGTTTACGCTCACCATGGGCGGGGCAATTTTTATTGCAGTGTTCAATGTGCGTGTGACACTGTTCGATTATATGGGCAACGTAGGCCGCTACTTTGTGGCCGATGTGACCCTCGATTTTGACCAGCCCTACCGCCTGAGCGAAATTGAGCGTGTTGCGCGCCAACTGCCGGGGGTGGTGGATGTGGAAGGCTGGGCCTTTGCTTCTGCCGAGGTGCTTTACCCCGATGGCACCGTGGCCGAAAACCTGACCGTGCTGGCCCCGCCCGCCAACAGCAAGATGGTCGACCCCGAACCGGTGGCCGGACGCTGGCTGCAACCCGGCGATACCCGCGCCATTGCTGTCACCGAGGGTATGCTGCGCAGTTTTCCAAACCTGAAGGTGGGAGACACTCTGCGCGTTCGCACGGGCGGCAGTGAACAAGATTGGGAAGTGGTCGGGTTCTTCAAGTTTATTGACCGCGAAGGGCTGATTGCCTACGGCACTTACGAATATTTCTCACGCGAAACCAACCTGGCGGGCCGTTCGTTCTCGTTCAGGGTGGTGACAGACCGTCACGACAAGGCTTACCAGGCGGCCATGAGCGAAGCGCTTGACAAGCACTTCCGCGAGGCAGGCTACAAGTTGCGCCAGGCGCGCCCTGGGCTTTCGGCCCTGAGCAATGCCACCGAAAGCCTCGATATTCTGGTCATTTTCCTGCTGATTATGGCCATTCTGACCGCAATTGTGGGCGCTATGGGTCTGACCGGCACAATGGGCATGAATGTGCTCGAGCGTACCCGCGAAATTGGCATTATGCGCGCCATTGGCGCGGCAGACCGCGAGGTGATGCGGATGGTGATTGTCGAAGGCGTGGTGATTGGCGGCCTTTCGTGGCTGTTGGGCATCTTCCTGGCCATTCCATTTACCTATTTGCTCTCGCTGATTGTAAGCCTGGCAGTTTTTGAGACCCCCATTGACGTAGTATTCACTCCGACCGGCTACCTGATATGGCTGGGCGTGGTGCTGGCACTCTCGGCGCTGGCCAGTGTCTTGCCAGCCCGCAATGCTGCCCGCCTGACCATCCGCGAAGTGCTGGCGTATGAATAAGTTTACGATATTCAAACTTCTGTAAAGATTGAATCATCCATCTACCAACGAGGTAACTATGAAAAAAACGTTCTTTTTTATCCTTTCACTGCTGGCCCTGGTATTGGCGGCTTGCGGCGCGCCAGCCGAGGCAGTGGTTGAAACCCCCACAGTCGTTGATGAAATCACCATCGCCGAAGGACGCCTGGTGCCTGCCGCCGATGTGCTACTGGCGTTTGCGGTGCGCGGCACGGTCAAAGAAATCCTGGTGACAGAAGGACAGTCTGTCCGCCGAGGGGATGTGCTGGCGCGTCTGGCGGACCGTGAACAGGCTCAGGCGGCCCTGGCTGCGACCAACCTTGAGCTGACCTCGGCCCAGCAGGCTTACAACGATTTCACCCGCGCTGAGGGTATCTCGCGCGCCCAGGCCTGGGATGCCTATCTAAAGGCCCAGGCCGCCCGCGCTGTTGCCGAACGCGAGTGGGAAAAACTTGACCTGCGCAAAATTGATGACGACATCGAAGACGCTGACGCCGACATCAAAGAAAAACGCGAAGACCTGAGCGATGCCCAGGATGAACTTGACAAGTACAAAGACCTGAACAAAGAAAATTCGCGCCGCAAAACCGCCGAGGACAAACTGGAAAAAGCCCAGGAAGCCTACAACGAGGCCCTGCGCAAGCGCGAGGAAATCATCCGCAAACGTGACGCCGTCCGCGCCGCGCTGGATGCCGCCCTGGCCCAGGAAGCCGAAGCCAGGCGCATTTATGACCTGCGCGCAGCCGGCCTCGACCCTGACCAGAAAACCCTGCTCGAGGCCCGTCTGAACAACGCCAAAGCCCAGGCCGCCGCCGCACAATCGGCGCTTGATAATTACGACCTGAAGGCCCCCTTCAATGGCGTTGTCACAGATGTCAACCTGACCCTCGGACAACTGGTTGGCCCCGAGACCTTTGCGGTGCAGCTGGCCGATTTTAGCACCTGGATGATTGAAACCACCGACCTGAACGAGCTGGAGGTCGTCAACCTGCGCGTTGGGCAAACGGTTGAAGTGCGTCCCGACGCCATCAGCGACCTGGTACTGGAGGGCGTGGTGGAACAGATTGGCCTGGGCTTCCGCACCCAGGGCGGTGATGTGCTTTACACCGTCAAAATCAAACTGAACGAGGTGGATGAACGTCTGCGCTGGGGCATGACAGTCGAACTGACCTTCCTGCCGTGAGAGATTTCACATTGTTGACAGCCGCCGCCAATCTGTGTAAACTGATTCCATAATTCCCCCCGTAGGAGGCAGTTATGGCAATTGCGCGCGACTTACTCAAATCAAAACGGCAGGATAACATCATTTCTGTGCCCCCCGATGCCACCGTATTGGAGGCCATTAAGGTCATGGCCGAAAACAATGTTGGCGCTTTACTGGTGATGCAAGATGGCAAAATTGCCGGAATCATCTCGGAACGCGACATCGTCCGCAAGGTGGATTTGCTTGGCAAAACCACGGCTACCGCCCGGGTCAGCGAAATTATGACCGCCAAAGTGCTTTATGTAAACGCCACCCAGGCCGTCGAGGAATGTATGGCTTTGATGACCGAAAAGCGTATTCGTCACCTGCCCGTGATGGACAATGACCAACTGATTGGCGTCATTTCGATTGGCGATGTCTTGCGCAACGCCATCGCCGAACGCGAGTTCATGATTTCACAGCTGGAGCATTACATCCGCGCCGGGGGCTGACCCGGCAAGAGCCTGCCTGTACGATAAAAAAACGCGCCCCTGAAGGCGCGTTTTTTTTATCGTGTAAAAACCTGGCTTACAAACCAGCCACTTTCAGGCCATCTTTCAAAATCGCCTGCACTTTATCCGCATGGCGGGTTTCGCAATAGACACGCATAATCGGCTCGGTGCCGCTAAAGCGGATGAGCATCCAGCCGCCATCTTCCAGCCGGAACTGGAAGCCATCGACTGTAATCAGCTCGGTCACTTTCAGGCCGCCCAGGGTTTCAGGTTTGGCATCCAAAATCATCTTTTCACGGGCCGCGCGGTCGCCGCTAAAGGCGCTATCTACCCGGTCGTAGAAATACTCACCGCCCACCTTGTCGAAAAGCATCTTGAGCAGTTCAGTCGGTTTTTTGCCGGTGCGAACCATAAAATCGAGCATATACAGGCCCGCCAGAATGCCATCACGCTCAGGCACATTGCCCCGGAAAGCGTAACCGCCGCTCTCCTCGCCACCAATCAGGGCGTTGGTTTCGGTCATCTTGGGCGCGACATACTTGAAACCCACGCCGGTCTCGTGAACAGGCACGCCGTAAATCTCGCCCAGGCGGTTGAGCATGTTGGTGGTCGAAAGCGTCTTGACAAT
>CAZNCT010000025.1:22538-24816 GCA_964571615.1 uncultured Anaerolinea sp.
CGAATCTCAAGCAGGTAATAAGCCAGCAGCGCATAGACGCGCAGTTGATTGATGAACTCGCCATTTTCATCACCAATACCGCAGCGGTCGGCGTCGCCATCAGTAATCAGCAACACATCGGCTTTGTGTTCAACCGTCGCCTTCAGACCAACATCAATATTCGGGCGAATCGGTTCCGGACGCTTCATTTCAGGGAACGAAGGATTGCGCTCATTGTGGATTTCAATCACCCGGGTCTTGCCGCCCCCCAAAAGTTTGGGGAAGTAGCCTGCCCCGTTGCCCCACATCACATCCACAACCACTGTCAGACCGGCATCGCGGATGGGTTGCAGGTCAATCAATTTCTGGATGTGCTCGAAATAAGGTGTGTGGGCGTCAAACTTGACAATTTTGTCCCCGGCCTCGGCCAACGGCAGGCGTTTCACCTGCTCCACCGAGTCTGGAATCAGGGCTTCGATGCGTTTCAGGCCTTCGGGGTCAATCGCGCCGCCGGTTTCATTGCGGACTTTGAAGCCGTTATCGCTCGGCGGGTTATGGCTGGCCGTAATATTGACCGCGCCGCAAGCCCCTTTGTTGACGACCGCAAAAGCAATCACCGGGGTCGGGGTTGCGCTGTCCGTCAGGTAAACATGAAACCCGTTGCCAGCCAGCACTTCAGCGGTTGCCGCGGCAAAGTTCTCGCTGGCAAAACGCTTGTCATGGCCAACGACAATAGACTTACCGGCATTGCCCTGCTCAAGCATGTAAGAGGCGTATCCTTGAGCGCAGCGGCGGACGTTATCAAAGGTGTAATCTTCGGCAATCACGCCGCGCCAGCCATCGGTGCCAAATTTGATTTTATAAGTCATTGGAATTTCTCCTCTACGTTAAGGGTAATAAGGCTTGCAGGCCGGGTGTGCCTACCAACCCTGAATAAACGTCTCCCACTCACGGTTCTCGTTCAAATGTCGGCCAAAAATATACATGGCGCTGGCAGGCGGCTCGCCCGGGGTTCTCAGCAGGGTCATGTGCGCTTCTTCCAGGCGGCGTCCGCCCTTGCGATGGTTACACGCCGAACAAGCCGCGACGACATTTGTCCAGATGTGCGGGCCGCCCAGGTGCCGCGGAACAACATGGTCTATCGTCAGAGAAGGCGATTGTTTGCCACAATACTGACAGGTATAATTATCGCGGCGAAAGACTTCCTTGCGCGTCAATTTCACCCTGACACGCGGGCGGTGAATCATATTCTCCAACCGTATTACAGAGGGGCGCGGAAAAGTGCGCGAAATTGTCTTAATCATTCCGCGCCCGTTGACCACCAGCGCGGCCTTGCCATTCAACAGCAACCCAATGGCACGCCGCGTATTGCAGATGTGGATTGGCTCAAAATTGGCATTCAAAACCAGGACAGGCTCGTCCATGGCGGCCTCCGCAATGGCCGAATTATAATCCGCTTTGGAAAGTACGCAGGCACTAAGATAGACAGCCCAGGAGGTTGATGATGAAAATTATGATTGCAGGCGGCAGCGGCCTGATTGGCAGCGCCCTGACCGATTCACTTCTCAAAGATGGTCACGAAGTCTGGATGCTCTCACGCAACCCGGCCAAAACCCGGGCAGCGCCAAGCGTCAAAGTGCTGGAATGGGACGGCAAAAGCGTCTATCACTCCTGGCTGGGCGCCTTCAGCCAAATGGACGCAATCATCAACCTGGCCGGGGCCACCATTGGTCAATGGCCCTGGTCTGAAACGCGCAAAAAGGAAATTCTCGAAAGCCGGGTCAATGCAGGCAGGGTGATTGCCCAGGCGTTTGAAAAAGTCTCTCCCCGCCCCGCCGTGCTTTTACAGGCCTCTGGGGTGGGTTACTACGGGCCGCGCGGCGAGGAAGCCATTCACGAAGAAGCCCCCGCCGGAGATGATTTTCTCTCAAAAGTCGCCGTCAATTGGGAAAGCGCGACTCGCATTGTCGATACAATGGGCGTCCGGCGGGTCATTCTGCGCACCGGGCTGGTGCTGGCACGCAACGGCGGCGTCTTGCCACTGATGGCCCTGCCAGTGCAACTTTTCGCCGGCGGGCCAATTGGCTCTGGCCAACAAGGCATCTCCTGGATTCACATCCGCGACCAGGTGCGGGCCATCCGCTTTCTGCTTGAAAACGAACGCGCGCGCGGCGTCTTCAATTTGTGCGCCCCCAACCCGGTCTCAAATGCTCATTTTACCCGTGCGCTGGCCCGCGCCCTGCACCGTCCGTACTGGCTCCCGGCCCCGGCCTTTGCCCTGCGTCTGGCCCTGGGTGAA
>CAZNCT010000025.1:24841-28448 GCA_964571615.1 uncultured Anaerolinea sp.
GAGCGACCTGCTGCTGACCGGCCAGTTTGCCGTTCCGCAGCGGCTTGTCAATCTTGGGTTTGCCTTTGATTTCCAGACCATCCAGGAGGCATTTGCAGACTTGTATTAATTTTGCTGGCAATATATACTGTATAAAATATCTACTTGCCAAGTCCGAATTCTAGAGGGTCAGCATGCAAGTCGGGAATGTCCAAAAACTGATCACGATTTTTGAGCAGTCGTTCAAGCGGCTGGGGGTTGAAGTCTCGCTCGAACGGCTGGAGATGCTGGCTGTCACCATTCATCGCGGCATGACAGCCCAGGCCCGACACTTTCACACCCTCGAGCATGTCTTTGCGTTTGTCGACTCGAACGAACCCATCAGCATCCTGGCTTCGCTCTACCACGACATCGTTTATTACCAGGTGGATATGGGCTTTGCCCCACACATCTGGGAACTGATTTCGCCCTACATCTATCAGACAGACGGCGATTTTCGCGTCAGCGAAAAAATCCCCACCGAAGACCGCCTGGCCCACATGACCCTGGATGTCTTTGGCCTGCACCCGGGGCAGCAACTGCTCTCGATGGCTGTCCTGAACGAGTTCCTGAGCGCGCTGGTCATGAACCGACAACTGGGCGACCTGCTGGAACCCAAAGATATTCTGCGCATGAATCTGTGCATCGAAGCCACCATCCCCTTTCGTGGGCGCACCCCTGAGGGCGAAAGCTACTTCGATGTCATGGAACGCCGCCTGCCAGAAATTGCCCAACGCCACGGCATTGACCTGACTCACGAAGAAATTGTCGAAACCCTGAAAATTGCCGTCACCTTTGGCAACAAAGACATCGAGAACTTCGCCGAATCAGACCCGGGCCGCTTCCTCGACAACACCTGGAAACTACTGCCCGAAAGCAACGCCGCCCTGCGCCTGCCAGATGTCTATTCAATCGGCACCTACCGGCAGGCCTTGCAGAAAATGGCCGTTTTTTTTGATCACCTCGACCCGCTGGCAGTTTTCAATCAATATCGCGGCGTCCCCGCCGACGAAACCTATCACCAGATGCTGCGCTATGCCCGCGCTAACATCGAAGTCGCCCGCGAATATCTGCGGCTGAAAATTCTGTCCATGACGGTGCTGGAAGCCCTGGCCGTTGCCACCGGCGGAGACGCGCCCGTCTCCCTATTCATGGGCGACGTGCCACGAGAAGGAGTCAGCATCAAACGGCTGGAATACTTCCTGCCCGATGTGCCAGATGCCCCCTGGATTGACTATTCCTCGGTCATTTACAAACTGCTTGAGTCGGGCCGCGCCAACGAAACCAGCTTTGACATGAAGAACTCGCCGCTCTCACTCTTTCTCTACAAAAGCCTGTCACCCGAACAAATTACGCACGCGATGGAACGCGCTCAACAAATGTTCGCAGGCCAACTCTCCGCCCACGATTTTCTGATGGAAATGGACCGCTCGGTGGTACGCGCCATCGCCAGCGCCAGCGCCATGATGGTCTTTACCCGCCGCCAGGGCCTGTCACAATACGCCAACCTGCCCTGAACGGCTTTGGTATAATAGCCCCTATGCCGCTCGAAGAACGAACCTACCACCCTGAACTGTTGCCCCGCCAGGGAGAAATCAACGCCTGGCTGTTTGCCCTGCTCGCCGGCCTGGCGCTGGGATTGTTGCATTTGCAGGGCGTTGTGCCAGTCTTCTCATGGATTTTTGTCCTCTTCCTGCTTGTCTCTGCTTTGAGCATTTCGCTCGGCAACTGGATGGATCGCCACACAACCCTGCGGCTTTCTGCGGAGGGCGTTTCGTTTGAGAACGGCCTGCGCCGTGTGCACCTGACCTGGGCCGAAATTACCGAGGTCCGCGTTGCCCCGGCCCGCTGGGGAGAGCAGGTTCAGGTCATTGGAGAGCAGGCCCATTTTAGTTTCAGCACCCTCGGCGAACTGCAATTCCGAGGCCAGAACCGCACCAAAGTCGGCTTTGCCCAGGGACAGGAAATCTTAAAAGAAATCCTGAACGCCAGCGGCCTGACCAAAAAACAACATAACGACCAATACGCCTATTATTCACGCGCCTGACGCCACACGCTGTGAGGACAGGACGCGCCTGCCAGAACACAGCAGGCGCGTTTTTGATTGAAAAAATACGAGAAAGGTACCACCATGAACATCAACGAACAAGTCGAAATCCTGATGCAGGGCACCGAATATGGCGACCCCAACCTGACCCGCCAGATGGAAAATGAACTGCGCGAACGCCTGACCGAAGCCGAAAAACAAGGCCGCCCGCTCAAGGTCTATTGCGGCTACGACCCGCGCACCGCCGACCTGCACATCGGGCACACCGTCACCATGCGCAAACTGCGCCAGTTCCAGGAACTCGGCCACGAAGTCACCTTCGTCATCGGCACCTATACATCCTTAATCGGCGACCCCTCCGACAAGGACAAACTTCGCCCGCTGCTGACCCACGACCAGGTGATGGAAAACGCCCGCACCTACGCCGAGCAAGCCTTCCGCGTGCTCGACCGCGAAAAGACCATCATCCGTTACAACCACGAATGGCTCTCCGGGCTGACCTTCGCCCAACTCATCCAGCTTGGCTCCAACTTCACCATCCAGCAATTCCTGACCCGCGAAGCCTTCCGCAAACGCTTCGACGAAGGCGACGGCATCTACCTGCACGAATTCTTCTACGCCATCATGCAAGGCTACGACGCCTACGCCCTGCAAACCGACGTGCAGGTTGGCGGCACCGACCAACTCTTCAACATCATCACCGCCGGGCGCAAGGTCATGAGCGCCCTGGGCGCAAAACCCAACATCGGCATCATCATGGCCATCCTGCCCGGCACCGACGGCGTGGTTAAGATGAGCAAATCGCTCGGCAACCACATCCCGCTCAACTCGACCCCCGAAGACATGTACGGCAAGGTCATGTCTATCCCCGATGCCGCCATGCCGCAGTTCGCCAAACTCGTCACCCGCTGGCTGCCCGCCGAAGTCCACGCTTTTGAAAACGGCCTGAAGAGCGGCGACCTGCACCCCCGCGATGCCAAAATGCGCCTGGCGCGCGAAATCACCGCCACCTACTACAGCGAAGAAGCCGCCACAAGCGCCCAGGAAGCCTTCGTGCGCCAGTTCCAGCAGGGCCAAATCCCCGATGAGATGCCCGAATACGCCCTGCAGCCCGGGCAAACCGCGCTCGATGTGCTCCTGGCCGCCGGGCTGGTCGCCAGCAAATCCGAAGGGCGGCGCATGTTCGACCAGAAAGGCGTCAAACTCGATGGCGTCGTGCTCGAAAAAGGCGACGCCGAACTGCCCCACCCCGGCGTCTTGCAAGTCGGCAAACGCCGCTTCGTGCGCGTAAAGTAAAACCTTTTTCGGACGCGGATTACACGGATTACGCGGATTTTCACGAACTTTTCTAAAAAATCCGCGTAAATCCGTTGAACCCGTGAAATCCGCGTCCTATTTTTTCAGCTCAGCAAGCACCATTTCCTGCCAGCCCGCCACCTCGACCCCCACCTGCACCAAACCGGGCTTCACCGGCAAGACAAACTTGATTTTCCCCGCTGCCTTTTTCTTATCAACCCACGACTTAAGTCGTGGGTTAATAAA
>CAZNCT010000025.1:28458-29831 GCA_964571615.1 uncultured Anaerolinea sp.
CGCCTGAAGAATGGCTTCGGGATGGATCCAATCTGGGACGCTGACCGGCAAACCGAGGCCCGCCAGCGTTTGGCGAATCTCGTTTGCCAGCCCGGAGCGGGCTACCCGCAGCCTTTCTGCCATTTCGGCAATAATGACCAACCCGATGGAAATCGCCTCGCCGTGCAGTAACCTGAATCCCGAAGCCAATTCGATGGCGTGTCCGACCGTATGCCCCAGGTTGAGCGCAGCACGGAAGCCTTTTTCGTAAGGGTCGGCTTCGATGACCGCGATTTTGACCGCCATCGAGCGCCGCACGATTTCATCCAGCATTTTGGACTCCAACGTTTCCAAACGTTGGAGTTTTTTCTCGCCCCCGTCCAAAGTCGGGAGACTTTGAACTGCGATATCTCGCAACATCTCAAACAATCCCTTATCGACAATCAGCCCCGATTTGACCACCTCCGCCAGCCCCGAGCGGACTTCGCGCTCTGGCAGGGTGGCGAGGGTTTGCGGGTCGGCCAGCACCAGGCGCGGCGGGTGGAAGGCGCCAATCAGGTTTTTGCCTTGCGGCAGGTCGAAGCCGGTTTTGCCGCCCAGCGACGAATCGGCCATTGCCAGCAGAGTAGTCGGGACGCCGACCCAGGCCACGCCGCGCAGGTAACTGGCGGCGGCAAAGCCCGCCAGGTCGCCGGTCACGCCGCCGCCCAGGGCAACGACGGTGCTTTTTCTATCCATGCCCAGGCTGAGAAACGATTGCCACATCGCAGCGATGGTTTCGAGCGTTTTGTTTTGCTCCCCGGCCTCGAAAACCACCATTTCGGCGCTGTACCCGGCCTCTGACAGGGATTTCAGGACCCGCTCACCATACAGCGGGGCGACATTCGAGTCGCTGACCACCGCCACCGGGCCGCCCAGGCCGCGCGCTTTGAGCATCGCGCCGAGCGAGTCAATCCCACCGGGCTGGACGCGCACATCGTAGCCATTCCGTCCCATGCCGCGCACGTGAAACCAGCCCAACTCGCGCTGAATGCGTTTGACCAGTTTGGCCGGGGAAGCGGAAGATGTGTCGATTTGCAAGGGGAAGGAGGCGTAATGCTCGGCGCGGGCAGCGAGCAGGTTTTGGAGTTTTTCTGCGGATGTCATTGCAGATGTCATTGCGAGGGGCGGTTTTTGCCCCGAAGCAATCTCCTGTTTAACGGGGAGCGCCTGGGGGTTGGAGATTGCTTCGCTCGCTGAAGCGCGCTCACTCGCAAGGACACCAGGCGCGGGGGCGGAGATTACTTCGCTCGCTGAAGTACGCTCGCTCGCAATGACACCGTGCGCGGGGGCGGAGATTGCTTCGCTCGCTGAAGTACGCTCGCTCGCAATGACACCGTGCGCGGGGGCGGAGA
>CAZNCT010000025.1:29896-32068 GCA_964571615.1 uncultured Anaerolinea sp.
ACCGCTTCAGCAAAACTTCAAACGGGGCGGTGAGTAGAACCACCCGTCCATGCGACTCGGCCAGGGCGCGCGATTCAGGCTTCAGCAGAGCGCCACCGCCCAGGGCAATGACGGCGTCTCCTTTCGCGGTGTCCCGGATGAGGGTAGCGAGCGTCTCGTGCTCCAAAAGCCGAAAGGCCGATTCGCCTTTGGAAGCGAAAATGTCCGGGATGCTGAGTCCGCTTCGATTCTCAATCTCAGAATCGAGGTCGTAGAGAGGCAGGTTGAGAGCGCGGGCGAGGCGTTTTGCCAGGGTGCTTTTGCCCGCGCCGGAGGGGCCGTAGATGAAAAGGTTCATAGGTATCCAATGGAGTCGAACGTCTGGAGACGTTCGACTCAAAAATCGGGAGATTTTTGAGTCCGTTTACCAAAAAATATGTTCGCCGCCGCTGATGGGCAGGTCGGACAGGCGCGGCTGGCGCAGGGCGGCGAAGCGCGGCAGCATTTCGGCCAGGCTGTCGCCGCCGAGTTTGGCGAGCAGGGCGTCGGCCAGGATGAAGGCGGTCATGGCTTCGAGGATGGGCACGGCGCGCGGGACGGGGCAGAAGTCGGAGCGTTCGTATTTGGTGTCCACTTCGGCGCCGGTGGCGAGGTCAACCGAGCGCTGCGGGACGAGGGTGGTGGCGATGGGTTTCATGGCGGCGCGGATGATGAGCGCTTCGCCGTTGGTGACGCCACCCTCCAGGCCGCCGGAGCGGTCGGTGGGGCGGGTGAGACGGTCACCGTCGAGGCGGATGGCGTCGTGGGCGCGGGTGCCGGGCAGGCGCGCGTTTTCAAAGGCGTCGCCGAACTCGACGCCTTTCATGGCCTGCACCGAGAGAATCGCCGCGCCGAGGCGGGCTTCGAGGCGGGTATCCCACTGGGCGAAAGACCCCAGCCCAACCGGCAGACCGGTGGCGGTGATTTCGAGGATACCGCCCAGGGTGTCGCGCTCCTGCATGATTTGGCGGATGCGCTCTTGCATTCGGGCGGCGGCGGCGGGGTCGGGACAGCGCACGTCGTTGGCTTCGGCCAGGGCGGGGCGCTCTTCGAGCGGGATGGCCGAAAGGTCGGCGTCGATTTCGCCGATGGCACGGACATAGCCGCCCACGCGGATGCCAAACTGGGCCAGAAAGTGCTTGCAGATGGCCCCAACAGCCACCCGCGAGGTGGTTTCACGGGCCGAGGCGCGTTCGAGCGAAGGGCGCAGGTCGTCGTAGCCATATTTGACCGCGCCGGTCAGGTCGGCGTGGCCGGGGCGCGGAATGGTGAAGGCCGGGATGGGCTTATCTTTCCATTTGACATGGTCGGCGTTGATGACCTGCAGGGCAATTGGCGCGCCGGTGGTCTTGCCCGCCATGACGCCGGACAGGATTTGGGCGGCGTCTTTTTCGATTTTCATCCGCCCGCCCGAACCGGCACCTTGCTGGCGGCGGGCCAACTCAGTATTGATGACTTCGGGCGCAAGCGGCAACCCGGCGGGCATGCCGTCGAGGATGGCGGTCAGGGCCGGGCCGTGCGATTCTCCGGCGGTCAGAAATCTTAAAGGCATACAGACTCCTTATTTTGTGATTTTGTGATTTTTTGATTGCGTGATTTCGGACTCTAGTATTGCAATTCTCCGGTTTTAATCACAAAATCACCAAATCTCCAAATCACCCAATCGGTTGAGCGCTTCGAGCAGTTCTTCGTCTGGTGAGCAGAAGGCCAGGCGGGCGTAGCCTTCAGCGCCAAAGACGATGCCAGGGGTCAGGCTGACGCGGGCGGTTTGCAGGACGTGGTCGGTAAATGCGGCGGAGGTCCAACCTTTGGGCAGTTTAAACCAGGCGTAGAGCGAGGCTTGCGGCAGGTCTACTTCGAAGCCGAGTTCGCGCAGGCGTCCAATCACCAGGTCGCGGCGGCGCTGGTAAATCTGGTTGCGCGGCCCGAGCCAGGACTGGTCGCCAGTGAGGGCGGCGATGGAGGCTTCGAGAATCGGCTTGAACCCGCCGGAATTGACATTGGCTTCCACCGCGCCGAGCGACTTGAGCACTTCGGCGTTGCCAACGGCGACGGCGGTGCGCCAGCCCGCCATGTTGTGCGATTTGGACAGGGTGTTGAACTCAATCGCCACTTCCAGCGCGCCGGGGATTTCGAGCAGGCTGGGGGCGTAAT
>CAZNCT010000026.1:0-7587 GCA_964571615.1 uncultured Anaerolinea sp.
CTCGCGGGAGAAGGTTTGAGCAAGAAAAAGGCCCGGAATCAAAAAAACCGCTGTCGGTTTGGCAGCGGTTTTCATTTTCCTATATCCTTAACGCAGATGCGCCGCGTGAAATGTTGTCGAGGAATTCTTGCCGGGTGGCCAGGTTGGCGCGAAAGGCGCCGTGCATGGCAGATGTGGTCATACGAGCGTCATGTTTCTTGACGCCGCGCATCATAGAACAAAGGTGCATGGCTTCGACAACCACAGCGACCCCCTGGGGCTTGAGCAGGTCACGCAAAAAGTCAGCAATTTGGCGGGTCAGGCGTTCTTGCACTTGCAGGCGGCGGGCGTACATATCAACAATGCGCGGGATTTTCGAGAGGCCAAGGACTTTGCCATTCGGAATATAAGCGACATGGGCGCGCCCGATGAAAGGCAGCATGTGATGTTCGCACAGGCTGTAAAACTCGATGTCGCGAACAATCACCATCTCGTCGTATTGAACGTCAAAGATGGCCTCATTGACAACGCTTTGCGGGTCGGTGCGGTATCCGGCGAGCAATTCGGCATACATGCGGGCAACACGCCGGGGGGTACGGACAAGTCCTTCGCGGGTGGGGTCTTCGCCAAAAGCGATGAGCATGTTGGTGACGGCCTGTTCGATGGCAGGTGAGTCGAGTTTTTCTTCCCAGCCGGGTTCGAGCAAGGCATCGTCGAAATCGAGGTTTTCCATAGGGTCTCCAAAGAAAAAACTGGCTCCTTGCGGAGCCAGTCCATTTTACTCTTTTTCGAGCAGGTTGCGGGTCAGCGCACCTGGGGTTCAATCAAGCCGTAGGTGCCATCGCGGCGGCGATAGAGCACATTGACAGCCCCGACTTTGGCATTGTAGAAGACAAAGAAGTTATCGTGACCGAGCAGTTTCATTTGCTCAATGGCTTCTTCTTCGGCCATCGGAATCAGGTCAAACTTCTTGCGGCGGACGATGACAGGCGGTTCTTCTTTCTCCAGTTCGGCCAGGAATTCGGGAGAAATATCAACTACTTCGGCGGCAGATTTGCCATCGCCGCGGTTGTTGAAGCGTTTGCCCTTGTAGCGGCTCACCTGACGGTCAAGTTTTTCGAGGGCAGTATCGATGGCAGTACGAATATCATCGGCGCGTTCTTCGGCGCGAAGCAGGAAACCTTTGCCCCGGACGGTTAATTGGGCCACATAGCGATCCATGGCGCTGCGCGCCGACTTTACGTGTGATAATTCGATGCGGGTTTCATCAATCATGCTAAGGTGCCGGTCAAGTTTCGTCACTTTTTTGGTAACGTAATCCTTGATGCGCTCTGTTACTTCAAAATCTCGTCCAACAAGCTCAATCTTTTGCGTCATGACAGCCTCCTTGAAAAAAGGTGGGGTTGGATTTTCCCGCGCCGGTATCGGCAAAACGGGATTTGAGTAAGTCAGGCGTCCTGGTGAGAGACAGCCCGGGCAATGGTATAGGCATAAACGGTTTGCGCTCCGGCTTCAAGCAAGGCGCGAGCGGCTTCGTTGAGCGTGGCCCCGGTTGTGCAAACATCATCCATCAAAAGAATGTTTTTGCCTGCCAGGTCAGGCGAGTGAGCCAGGAAGGCCCCACTGACGTTTGCCTTGCGTTCATTTACGTTCAAGCCAACCTGAGAGCGGGTGTGTCGAGCGCGGCGCAGGGCATGGGGCCGGTAGGGTAGGTTCAGCAGGTAGGCAAGCCAGTGGGCAACAACATCGACCTGATTGTATCCGCGTTCACGCTGACGCTGTTCACTGAGTGGAATGGGAACAAGCATCTGAACAGGCCAGGCAAGGCCTTGCAAATGTTCAATCAAGTTGGCCGCCAGGGCCTGTCCCAGGCCAACATTGCGCTTGTACTTGAGGGTGTGCAAAGCCTGACGCACCGGGGCCTTAAAAACAGCCCACGACCGCATCTTGAGAAAAGACGGTCGTGAGTGCTGGCACTGTTGGCAAGGTGATTGATTTGATGGCTGGCCACAAAAATCGCAAATTTCTTGGGGCAGGTGAAGTACTGCGGCCTGGCAATCGGAGCACCAGCGTTCGCCGAGTGTCTGGCAACCCGGACAAACGGGCGGGAAGAACAAATCTGCCACACCCCAAAAGGAATTTTCAAGCCAATACAAGAAGGGCTTCGCTGATGCCAAAATGCAAATTCCTTTGTTGCGCGCTTACAACAGAGCCTGCTATCGGCGAAAGATTTCAACCTGCATCATGCGGAGTACCGCAGGGGTCATGAGTACAATAAAAATTGAAGGGAAGATGAAGGCAACCATGGGCAGCAACATTTTGACCGGTGCCTGGCGCGCCTGTTCTTCTGCAATCTGGCGGCGGCGCATACGCATCTGGTCGGCTTGAATGCGCAGAATTTTAGCCATGCTAACGCCCAATTGTTCGCTCTGCACCACTGCGGCGACAAAACTTGTCAGGTCAGGAAGGTCAATGCGGTCGGCCATATCACGAAGTGCGTCGCGGCGGACTTTTCCAAGCTGAACTTCACGAATAGCACGCGCAAAGGCCAGAGAGAGTTCGTTGTCCCATTTTTGGGCCACATTTGACATGGCGGCATCAAAGCCAAGGCCTGCTTCAACGCAGATGGTCAGCAAATCAAGAGCATCGGGCATGGCCTTTTGAACTTCTTTCTGGCGCTTTTTGATTTGCTCATCCAGCCAGAGCTGGGGGAAGAAGAACCCCAGAACCATGGCGATGATTGAATATAAAATGGCGGTTGAAAGCGGCTGCTGCACCGCCGTTGGGGCCATAAACAGGAACAAGGCGATGGCGCCTAAAACCGCTGCGGCTACGAAGCGCAGCGAGAGGAACATGCTGGCATCCATCCAGCCAGCCCGGCCTGAGCGTTCGAGTTTCAGGGTAATATCTTGCAAGACATTCTGAGGGGTGAAACGGGTGGACATTTCACCGAATTGCCTGAGCAGGGGGATGATGACCCGCTCCTGGAAGGATTGTGACATCTCCAATTGCTCAAGTGAGACCGTTTCACCACGTTGGCTGAACTCAGCCAGGCGGGCTTCAAGGGGATCTTGTTCCTGGCGGGGCACACGCGAGCCAACGTAAATGAGAATGGCTGCAATGATAACGACAACGATCCCCAATCCCAATAAGATTCCAGAAATGTTGTCCATACTAAACCTCAATATCGGCAATTTTCATCATGATGAAGTAACCAATACCAATCATAAGAAGGCCTACCCCAATTGCGATACCACCGCAAACCGCATTCCTGAAGAATTCCATCATATAGTCCTGGTTAATAAACCAGATGATGAGGAAAATGGCAAAGGGAATTGCCGAAAGGATACGTCCTGATGTGACCACCTGAGCGGTTAGCACCCTAATTTCGCCTTTGATACGGACACGCTCGCGGATGGTGTAGGCAATGGTATCCAAAATTTCTGCCAGCGGGCCGCCCACCTCGCGTTGTACGTTGATGGCAGTCACCACAAAATCAAGGTCTTCGCTGGGAATGCGGCGCAGCAGATTTTCAAGCGCCTTGTCCATCGGGATGCCCAACTGCATTTCCTGCACAACGCGCCGAAATTCCTCACTGATTGGCGCAGGCAGTTCTTTGCTAACCGCTTCCATGGCCTGCATGGTGGAATAGCCTGCGCGCAGGCCATTAACCATCAGGTTGAGCATGTCAGACAGCTGGCTGTTAAAGCGGGTCAGGCGGCGTCCCTGCTGTGAACGCACGTAGATAATTGGCACCACCACGCCTAATAAAGCGCCAATAAACCCTGAAACAGTTTTCCCGACCGGGTCATCGCCTCCCATAAACCAGGCCAGGCCGCCCAGGCCAATGCCCAAAATGACCAGGAACGCAATAAACTCACCAGGCTTAAATTTTAAGTCTGCACGCGCCAGGCTGCGGGCAAGTTTTTCGCCAAATGATGACTTCTCAACCCGGCGGTTGACCCACTCGGTAAGCAGGGTGGACTGCTCACGACCTCCCTGGCTTTTCTTCGGCTGGTCTTGTTCGATGTATTTGCCCAGGCGCTCTTCCATCATGTTTCGCTCACTGGATGAGGAAACATAGACGCCAATGCCTATCAAGACCAGGATGATAATTACGCCAACAAGGATGATGCCCAAACCCATACGCTCTTGCCTCGTTTATGTTGATTTCAATGTACCAGATTGAGTCAGTTTAAGATTAATAACGCCGGCCACCCACGCCAAAAACACTGGGAGGAAGATGAATGCCAGCGGCTTCAATTCTATCCATAAATTTCGGGCGCAACCCGGTCGGGCGCAGACGGCCAATTACCTTGCCATTTTCAAAGCCTGTTTGTTCAAACACAAACAGGTCTGTCAGGGTGATGACATCCCCTTCCATACCATTCACTTCCGTAATGTTGATAATTTTGCGGGTACCATCACGCATGCGGGCCTGTTGAATAATCAAATCGACTGCGGCAGCAATTTGTTCACGAATGGCGCGGACCGGCAAATCCATCCCTGCCATCAGGGTCATGGTTTCCATACGGGCCAGGGCATCGCGCGGAGAGTTGGCATGCGCCGTAGTCATTGAGCCGTCGTGGCCGGTGTTCATGGCCTGGAGCATATCCAGGGCCTCGGCGCCGCGGCATTCTCCAACGATAATGCGTTCGGGGCGCATACGCAAGGCGTTAATCACCAGGTCGCGGATGGTCACCTCGCCACGGCCTTCAATGTTGGCCGGCCGAGATTCAAGGGTAACAACATGTTCCTGACGAAGCTGCAGTTCGGCGGCGTTCTCAATCGTAAGAATGCGCTCATCGTTGGGAATGAAACCCGACAGAATATTGAGCAGGGTGGTCTTTCCCGAACCTGTACCGCCTGCCACAACGATGTTCAAACGGCTAACCACACAAGCCTTTAAGAACTCAACCGCTTCTGGTGTCACCGTGCCAAATTGAATCAGTTGCTCGACCGTAATAGGATTCTTTGAAAATTTACGAATGGTCAGGCTCGGCCCAACCAGCGAAATCGGCGGAATAACCGCATTAACGCGCGAGCCATCGGGCAGACGGGCATCTACATAAGGGCTGGATTCATCAATGCGGCGGCCAAGCGGTGCAACGATGCGGTCGATGACACGCATAACATGTTCATTGCTCTCAAACGTAATTGGCACTCGAATCAGTTTGCCCTTACGTTCAACATAGATATTCTTCGGCCCATTGACCATGATTTCTGAAATGGTATCGTCTTCCAGCAAAGGCTGGAGCGGCCCAAAGCCCAAAATTTCAGCGGTAATCTGCTCATACAAGCGCTGGCGTTCAGGGCGCGAGAGAACAATGTTCTCTTCAGACAAAATCTGCTCAAACAGTTCCATGATGGTGCGGCGCACTTCATCGGTGCGGCCAATATCCATCGAAGGGTCCAGTTCGGCCAGTAACTTGTTCTGAACACGGGTCTTCAAGTCAAAATATGTGCCAGCCTGGGGGGCGGCAGATGGTGCATTGATTCTTTTCGATTGGATGGCAGAAAGCCCGCTCCCCGAGGGAGATTCTCCGCCTGTTGCTGGCTTTTGTCCCGGCTCTGCGGGACGTCCCTGTTCAATACGCTTAAGCAGTGACATTTTTGCCTCCAAAACCTATAGTTAACATTAACGCGTCTTCTTAGCCATTTGTTTGCGAACTGCTTCAGCCAGAGCAAACACGGCCCTGGCACTGGGTTGTGACTTCTGGTCAATCATAAATGGAACACCGCGGTTGACCGCCGGGATAACGACACGCTCATCTAACGGAATTGCGCCTGCCATGGGCTGCTTGAGATTTTCACCGACTTTTTCGGGGGTAATCGAAATGCGTTTGTCGTATTTGTTCATGACAAAGCAGATGCGGTCACGCTGAAAACCAATCGTATCAAGGACATCCAGGAAAAGGCGACAATTTTTGATGGCAGGAATATCTTGTGTGACAACCAGCACCAGCAAGTCGCTGTTATCCAGCGCGGCCAGGGTGATTTCATCCAGAGCGCTGGATGTGTCAATGACCACATAGGCGTAACTTTGGCGCAAATGCCGAACCAGCTTGTTAAACTGGTCAGCGCTGACCTGTTCCGCTTGTTCGGGACGAGCAGGTGCCGCCAGAACATGAACGCCAGAAGCCGCATGTTTGAGCATAACACTGGCAACCACTTCGGGGTCAAGTTCATCAGCGCGGGATGTCAAGTCAAGGATGGTGTTTTTGCCCTGCTCGTTCAGGAAAACAGCCACATCCCCATACTGCAATTTGGCATCAATCAGCGCAGCGCGGGTTTCTTCGTTGTGCAGGGTGATGGCCAGGTTAACGGCTACAGTGGTAACGCCGGTTCCGCCCTTGGGGCTATAAACCATGATGACTTTACCTTCTGCCAGGCCTACCAGCGAGGAGGCAGGCTGCCCGGGGGCCGCAGCCACTGGAGCCATTTCAATTTGGGCCGTTTTAGCGCGGGTAGCGTGGGCCATTTGCCCTGCGCGCCGAATGGCAGAGATGAGTTCATCTGCCATGGGGGGTTTGGTGAGGAAGTCACGCGCGCCAGCTAGCATAGCACGACGCATATAGTTGGGGTCGCCCTGCACCGAAAGAATGACAATTTGAGCAACCTGGTCGCGCTGGCGAATAGCTTCAGTGGCGGTGATGCCATCCATGTCGGGCATATTAATGTCCATCAGGATGACATCAGGCTTCAATTCAAATGTAAGTTGGACGGCTTCCTTCCCAGAGCGGGCGCTGCCCGCGACCTCGATATCACTCTCAAACTGAAGCAGTTTACGAACATTTTCGCGTGTTTCGGCAACATCATCCACAATCAGAACGCGAATCTTATCAGCCATCTGTGCTACTCCAAAGACCAGGATTTTTGAACGACTAAAATACTTGTTTGGTTATGCTTTGCTTACGGAATGGGATCCACCAATTCATCAAGACGCGGATTCAAACCAAACGGAAGTTTGGCGGGCAAAGCAATGTTGTACTGGCTAATCAAAAACTGTAACGTGACCGATTCAGTGTCAAACAGGTTGGGGTCGTCAGGAGAACGGAGAGTCAGCGTCAGGCGGGCGTTGCTGTAAATCAGATAGGTCAAGGTAATAGCATCTTGCGGGGTCACAATCAAAGTAACCATATCGGGCGGAGGCGGAGCGGTTGTGGTCGTTCCGCCTTCGGCTCCTTGCGTCTGGGCAGCAGCATCCTGCGTTGCGGCAGGTTGAGCAACTTCAGTCTGACCAACTTTTAAGACCTGGATATTCTGTAAAATCATCTGTGAGACCAGGCGGGGGCGCTGTGATTCTGAAGGCGTCATATAAACCGCCTGGTTCAGAGCGGGGTCAAGTTCAGCCCGGCCCAGGGCCGCGCCATCTCCGCCACCAATTGTCAGGCGGGGCAGTTCATCTTGCTTGGTACCAAGCGGTGCCGGCCCGGTGACCAGGATCATGTTATTCGGCAGCAAACTCTGGAAGGATGTATCCAGGTCTACAAAAGTGGTGGTAGCAATCACATTGACCCGGTCACCGTCTTTAATGGCATAACCCACAGCCCCAAGACGTGAAATCGGAATGCTGATGGCCGTCATACCTGCCGGAATCGTTTTAGC
>CAZNCT010000026.1:7606-19069 GCA_964571615.1 uncultured Anaerolinea sp.
TAAGCCGGGACGTTCTGCAAGCAAATCGCGCGTCAGAGGCTGGCCCTGAGTAAGCGGATATTTGGCATAGTAAATATCAGCAACCTCGGCTTTGTTGCGAATCATGCCAGCGGTGATTTTGTCTTCAGGGTAGGGAATTTCTTCCAAAGCGGCAGCCACAATCAAGTCATCACGCTGAAGCGGTTGAGCCAGAATCACAATCGTCGAGAGCGGCTGAGTACCGCCTCCCCCCCCCAACATCAAGAAAGCGCCCACACTCAAGACCAGGATGAGCAAAACAATCACCAGCAGGAGTATGCCACCACGTCTCATAGAATTTCTCCTCGAGTTAATGAATTACTTTTTATGATTATACAGTAAAACTGAACAACTGAAACGATACAAATTCTGTGACAAAAAACACCAATCTTATCCTGTATAATCTGAAACAGCCTTTGATGCGATTGTTTTCAGACAAAACAAGGAGTTTGCGATGTCTTTCCTTCATTTTTCCGCTTTGTTCGGACGCGAATTACTCTATCTCGACCCGGGTTCTGGCTCAATGCTGCTGCAACTTTTATTAGCGGCGCTGTTGGGGGCAGGGGTTTTACTGCGTAGTCAGTGGAACAAACTGAAGTCGTGGTTTGGCGCAAAGAAAAAAGATGACGAACAAGATGAAGATGGAAACTAGCGCTGCGCATAGCGCCTCTTTTCGAGACCCCAACGGGTTTGTTTTCGTCCGAAACAGCATTCTTTACCGGCAAATCAACCGCGCCTATGCCCCACACTACGAGCATTTGATGCAGTCGGGACTGTACCAGAAATTGGTTAAGGCCGGGCTTTTAATTCCGCATGAGGAAGTTGAGGTGGCGCCCCATCAGCCGGAAGATGCTTACAAGGTTATCCGACCCCAGGCGATACCATTTATTTCATACCCCTACGAGTGGTCGTTTGGTTTTTTGAAAGCCGCAGCCCTGACAACCCTGGCCATTCAAAAGCGAGCGCTCAAACAGGGACTCTGGTTAAAAGACGCCAGCGCCTATAACATTCAAATGTTAGATGGGCGCCCGGTCTTGATTGATACGCTCTCTTTTGAAACCTGTCCCAAAGGCGCACCCTGGGTGGCTTACCGCCAATTTTGTCAGCACTTTTTGGCGCCCCTGGCCCTGATGGCCTGGCGTGACATCCGACTGGGTCAACTGCTCAAAGTTTATATTGATGGCATTCCACTCGACCTGGCCGCACAGCTCTTGCCGCTGCGCACGCGCTTCAACAGCGGCTTGCTGATTCATATCCACCTGCACGCCAGCGCCCAGCAGCGCTACGCAGACAAAGCGCCCACTGCCAGCCAGATGAGCGCAAAAATGAGCCCGGAGGCTCTGCTTGGACTGGCCGAAAGCCTGGAAAAAACCATCCAAAGCCTGAACTGGAGGCCTGCCGGAACCGAATGGGGAAATTACTATGAGCATACCAATTACAGCCAGGCCGCTTTCTTGCAAAAACAAGAAATCCTGAGCGGCTGGATTGAGCGGATTGGGCCCCAAATGGTGTGGGATCTGGGTGCAAACGACGGTAGTTTCAGCCGCCTGGCCAGCAAAAAGGGAATCACCACCCTGGCATTTGATATCGACCCGGCAGCGGTAGAGAAAAATTATCAGCGCATCTGCACAGACAAAGAAACAAGCCTGCTCCCGTTACTGCTCGATTTAACCAACCCCAGCCCGGCGATTGGTTGGCACAACCGCGAAAGGCAAACCCTGTTTGAGCGTGGCCAGGCCGACCTGGTCCTGGCGCTGGCGCTCATTCACCACCTGGCCATTTCTAACAACGTGCCTCTGCCTATGCTGGCCCGCTTCTTTGCAGAAACCGGAAAATGGCTGGCAATTGAGTTTGTGCCCAAAACAGACTCTCAGGTTCAAAAATTGCTCCAAAGCCGCAAAGACATTTTTGGCGACTACAACCCCAATGGTTTTGAACAAGCCTTCTCAGAGCACTTTGAAATCATTGAAAAAACGCAAATTCAGCAATCGGAACGCTTCTTGTACCTGCTGAGACGAAAAAATAGCCCCCTGGCCTGAAAACCCTGCCCTTCTTACGAAAACCATGTATCGCGCCATCGAACGATTTCTCTATTCTCCTGCCTATGCCATCCTGTTCAGCCTGTACCCATTTTTGCACCTGTACGCAAACAACCTGGGGCAGGTAGGACATGAGACGGTTCTCGGATTAGTCCTGCTCGCCCTGGCCATTGGCGCAGGTATTTTTGCTATTCTCTGGCGAGTTTATAAGAACAAGGAGTCCGCCGGGGCTATTACCAGCTTGCTCCTGGTTGCAATTTTCTACTATGGGCATGTCGTACATGGGATGCAATCTGCCGGCCTGAGAATACCCGCCGCCCTGAGTGCCCTGGCCTGGATTGGATTAAGCGCTGCGCTGGTTTCGGGGGTATCGCGCCTGAAACCGCTGGAAATCCGCCGAAATGTCCCGGCTTTCAATTTAATGGTGATTGTCCTTCTGCTCTTCCCAGTGATGAAAATTGGGCGCTATGCTGTGACCAACACCATGACCTTCACCCCCAAAACAGACCATGCCCGGGCGCTCAACACATCAGCCAGGCCTGATATTTACTACATTATTCTCGACTCTTACGGACGCTCAGACACCCTCCAGCGTGAATACGGTTATGACAACAGCGAATTCATCCAATCGCTTGAAGAGATGGGGTTTTATGTCGCCGGGTGCAGTCAGAGCAATTATCACATCACCATGTTATCGCTGGGTTCATCACTCAACATGGATTATTTGCAAAAATTGAGCGATGAATTCCAGCCGGGAAAAACAGATTCGTTTTATCTTTTCAAAGCATTGGATAACAATGCAGTGCGCCGCTCTCTCGAAGCCTCCGGCTACCAGACCATCGCCTTCGCAACCGGATTTCCGTGGACAGAATTGAGCAACACCGACCGCTTTTTCGCGCCTGAATATGCATCCCCAATAGACGAATTCAGCATCCTGGCGATTAAGACCACGTTCTTTCGCATCTTTGACGATTTCGGCCTGATTGACCTGGATACCCTCAGGGCCGAACGTTACCGGGCCAGAACGCGTCTGGCACTCTCTTCTTTTCAAGAATTGGCGGCCCTGCCCGGCCCGAAGTTTGTGTTCATGCACCTGATTTTGCCGCACCCACCGTATGTGTTTGATGCCCAGGGCAACCCAACTCGCCCTGACGCAACCAGTGATCAGCAGGGATACCCTGCCCAGGTGGCCTTTGCCAGCGCAGAAATTCTCAAAGGGCTTGAAACGCTTCTGAAAGACTCACCCACCCCACCCATCATCATCCTGCAAGGCGACCACGGGCCATTTGAAGCAGAAGTTCCCGGTAAGCTTCAGATTTTAAATGCCTATTACTTCCCCGGACGCAGCAAGGATATTTTTTACGCCCAGATTTCACCCGTCAATACTTTTCGGATGATTTTCAACCAGTATTTTGGCCAGAACTACCCCCTGCTAGAAGACCGAAGTTTTGTCTCAGACCTGGCCGATGGCTTTAATTTTCGTCCTGTACCCAACACCTGTCCAGAAAAATGAAAGAGATGGAAACAAAAAACCGGAAGATGAACCTCAGGTTAGAGCATTTATGGGCCTTGGCCGCCTTAGCGGGTGTCTTCATTTTTATGAACCTGCACCCGATTCGGCCCAATGATTTCTGGTTTCATCTAACTTATGGAAGGTCTCTCGTCGAGACAGGCCAAATTCCGCTGGTGGACACTTTTTCCTTCACCATGGCCGGCCAGCCCTATGAATCGAACAACAATTACTGGCTGGCGCAAGCTATTTTGTACCTCGTCTACAAAGCAGGGGGAGCACACTGGACGGTGCTCTTTTTCAGCCTGATTGTGACAGCGGCTTACGGCATTCTGCTGGCCGTCAACTTGCAGCAAACCGGTCACTGGCGTGCCGCAGCGCTGGGCGCACTCTTTGCCATTGGGCTTGGAGTGACCAACTGGAACATCAGACCGCAACTTTTTGCTTACCTGTACGCCGCCGCATTGATTGGAATTCTCAGGCAGTATCGCCTGCAAAACGGAGACTGGCGCTGGGGATTGCTGGCCGGACTGGTAACAAGCCTGTGGGTTAACAGTCACGGCACCTTTTTTATTGCCTTTTTATTGGCCGGTTTCATTGTTCTGGAAGATGGCTGGAAAGCCCTGACGCAAAAAAACTGGCGTGTTATCCTGCCAGGCGCGCAATTGCTGACCTGGATTAGCGCAGGAACGCTGGTAAATCCGCGCGGTTGGCGAGTCATTGAGTACCTGCGTGAGATGTTTCAGTCAAGTTCGGTGCGGCAATATGTCTCTGAATGGCAGCCAGCCTCCATTTTCAGACCTGAACACAGCCATTTTTTTATTCTCTTTGGTCTCTTCCTGCTGGCCTGGGCCGTTTCGCGTCACCGCCCGACGATTGCAGATGGCGCATCCTTGGCAGTATTTGCCTTCCTGGCTTTCGAATATGAACGCGGCATTGTCTGGTTTGGCATCACCCAGGCCGGGCTGTTTGCCCTGATGATGCACAAAATCCTGCTGAAATTCCAATCTGCGAACAAGAACAACACCGCAGCCGCCGAAAAACCCATCCTGAATGCTGGCGTAGCCCTGCTTCTGGCGACTTTGGCCCTGGCCTCGTTGCCCTGGCTGCGCAGTTACTGGCCCCTGGCACCAGAAAAGAAAGACATCTACGCCCGCGAAACACCTATCCAGGCTGTTGCAGCGATGCGCGAATTGACCGCTCCGGGCAACATATTTGCTGATATCGCCTTCAGCGGGTATATCAGCTGGCAAACCAATGCTGAATACAAAGTTTTTGTTGACCCACGCTTTGAACTCTATCCCCCCGAAATATGGCAGATGTACCTTGACATCGGCAAGGCTGCTCCAAATTGGCAGGAAACCCTCGATGCGCAAAATGTACAGATTCTTTTGCTCTCCCCAACCGACCAGGCCGCTCTGATTCAAGCCGTGCGACTATCCCCTCACTGGCGCGAAGTTAAAACGGATGACTTTGCTGTTTTATTCTTACGAAACCCGTAAAATAAAAAGAACCCGAGAATTCTCGGGTTCTTTTTATTACAAAGTTGGGGCAATGACTAGCCACCCAGACCAGCGTTGATGGAATCGAAGATACCGGAAATGGTCGGGCCGAGCAGGGTCAAAGCAGCGATAACCACAATAGCGACCAAAACGAGAATCAAAGCGTATTCAACCAAACCCTGACCTTTTTCTTTCTTAGCGAACAACATGGCATTCACCTCCTTTCCGTTCGTAAATTGGTCAAAATAAGACTAGACTTATTATATATGAAACTACCTAAAAATCAAGCCAAAAAGAGTTTACAGGCTTGTTAGGCAGAGATACTTTACATCTCGAGCGGACAGCGAGTCGGCCCAGGAAGCTGGCAGGCACAAAAAAAGAACCCACTTTCGTAGGTTCTTTTTTTAGAGCATAGTGGGTTAAGAATTAACCACCCAGCGAGCCGTTGATGGAATCGAAGATACCGGAAATGGTCGGGCCGAGCAGGGTCAAAGCAGCGATAACCACAATAGCGACCAAAACGAGAATCAAAGCGTATTCAACCAAACCCTGACCTTTTTCTTTCTTAGCGAACAACATAGCATTCACCTCCTTTCCGTTCATAAATTGGTCATAAATAAGACTAGACTTATTATATATCAAACAAATTAAAAATCAAGCGGTTCAACTTACAGAGTTGTTAAAATCAAGCCGGGGATGGCGCCGGCAGAGAGAAAGTGATGCGCGCGCCTTTGCCCAGCATGGCTGTCACTTCGAAAGAACCGCCCAACATCTCAACCCGCTCACGAATCAGCCCGAGGCCCAGGCTATGGCCCTGCTCGAGGATTTCGGGGTCAAAGCCCTTGCCATTGTCATCTACGACCACTTTGACAACGCTCTCACCAACATCCAGCTGAACTTTAATCAGCGTGGCCTGGCTGTGACGGGCGGCATTCCCAAGCAATTCCTGAATGGCGCGAAACACCATGACTTCCACATACGACTCCATGCGGCGTTCCTGGCCCGAAATAGTAATGCTGGTGTCCATGCCAGTCTGTTCTTTGAAAGACTCGACATAACGTTTGATGGTTGGTACCAGGCCCAGGTCATCCAACATCATCGGGCGCAGTTCAAAGATGAAGTTCCGCACTTTTTGGAAGGTGCTCATGGCGGAGGTTTTCAGATTGACCAGTTCCTCACGAGCCTGGGCAGGGTCAACATCCATCAGACGCATGGCAATTTCAGTTTGCAGGATGAAGTTCGAGAGCGCCTGGGCCGGGCCATCGTGCATCTGGCGCGAGAGACGCTGACGCTCGGCTTCCTGGGCCTGGATAATCATCTCCATGCTGGCCGAGGGGGCCTTGGCCGCCGGGCCAGAAGCCATTGTCTCGCCGCTTTGCAACAAGGCCAGGACTTCTTTGAGTGAGCCGCTATATTGTTGCAAATGCGATTGGTCACTTTGAAGTTTCTCTAACTGGCCGCGCATGACAAACAGGCGTTGTTGGGCGTCGAGGGCCGAATCGTAGGCCATGCGCACATCCTGAATGGAGGCCGCATTTCCCTGAGCCTGAACCTGTTGTAAGTGGGCAGTGATGGCGGCATTGCGCTGGGTGAGTTTGCTCACTTCCACCTGGCTCTGCTCAATCATCAGGGTGACTTCGCGCAAAGAGCGATTGGTCTCATCGAGCGAGGCCTGGATGGTTTTACGCGCATCTTCGATAGGGTTGGTCGGTTGGTCGTCTGTAAATGTCATATTCCCTTACTCCTGCAAGCGTTCATCGGGATGCAATTTGACCCAGCCGCGCTTTAGCGCATAAACCACTGCCTGGGTGCGGTCCTCGACGTTAAATTTACGCAAAATAGAGGTAATGTGATTTTTAACCGTCTGATGGCTGATGCCAAGCAGGGCGGCAATCTCTTTATTACTCATGCCGCCGACAACACAGTTTAGAACTTCCATCTCACGCTCAGATAGTGGATGAAACGGGTTGCCCGGCTCAGAATAAGAGCGGCGCAGTGTTTCCAGGTGGCGGTCAATCCACTGTCGAAATTCGGCAGCAGTCATGACCTGTCCGCTCATGACGTACATGCCCTCGGCAACAGCACGGATAACTTTTAGCAAGTCACCTGGCTGAATATCTTTGGTGCAATAAGCGCAGGCCCCGGCAACCGCGGCGTGCAGGGCCTGTTCGACATCATCGTAAGCGGTCAGCAGAATGACCCGGGTTGGGGCTTTCTCGCTACCCAGTTCGTGCGTAATCTGCTGTCCATTCAGGCCGGGCAGGTTGATATCCACAATGGCGATATCAGGCCTGAGGGTACGAATGGTTTCAAGTCCGTGCTCCCCATGCGCTGACTGCCCAATGACGCGCAAATCCGGCTCCAGAGAAAGTGTATCCACGATGCCCTGACGAAAAAGGGGGTGGTCATCAACAATCACAAGGGATAGTTCTCTCATAGCCGGGTCAGCCTTTTTTTGAGTATAGCACAGGAGAAGTAATTCCTTAAGGTTTCACGCCAAAAACGGGCCTTGGCGCTATCGGCATGTAACACCGCTTGTGGCAAAAGTTGATGCCCAAAAACGGCCCGGGAAATAGAAGAGTGTTTTACCAGGGACGGCGATTGATGTTGGAAACCTGGTCTGCCCACAGGCGGGCCGGGCGGACAACCCACCAGCGCACCCAGTAAAGCAAGAAAATGCTAAAGAGTGACAACCACAAAAAGCCCGATTCAACTGCCAGGGCCTGGAAAATCCAGCCTCCCAGCCAGGCCATCAGCAGAGCAAGCAATGCCACCCACGGGCCAATGACGGCCCAGCGCTGTGAAAAGACGGATGCGGCCAAAATCAGGGCAGGCAGTTGGAAAACCATCCCACCGTTTTCAACCGGCATGCCAGTCAGTGGGGTGACTGCGGCGGCCAGACAGGCGGCCCAAAACCAGTGCAATCGGTTACGTCCAAGAGCCTGCTGACTTTCGACCATTAAAAACAGGAAGATAATGAATGTCAGCCCGCTGGCGAGACGAGGCCCCAGGCCAGGAAACCAGGCTGTAAAAATGGAAAAAGTGGAGGGGGCAGGGTTGGCATTCCAGTTAATCAGTACGGCGCGGGCAAAGCCCAGAGGCCAGTTGGGGTCAATAATCCAGGCGGCAAAAAGGAGCAGGGTAAGGGTCATCAGCAGACCGGCCCAGGCGCGCCAACGGCCTGAAAGTGTGATGGATGCCACTAAAAAAAGCAATAACACGCCGCCGCTTTCGATTTCAAAAAAAGAAAGTGCCAGCAAAAAGCCCGCAAGTTCATCAAAAGAAGCCTGAAGGGCCAGCATGGCTCCCAGGATGAAAACCAGCAGCAGGATGTTGGCGCGCCCCAGCAGCAAAGACTCAACCGAGGGCGCCCATGAGAACACAAACAAGGCCAGGGGCAGGAAGATGTGCCAGCGGGCAGACCACTGCGCCAGCCGCAGTGAAAAGAACGCCAGCAAGAGCAGGCCTAGTTCAAGAATCACCATCCAGGCGGCCTGCGCCAGTTCCACATCTCCAAAGGCGCCCAGGGGCAGGAAAATCAGCAGGTTCGAGAAGGGCAACCCCACGCGCAGGGGCATTTCTGCCGGGCCAGCGGCACGCCCATAAGCCAGTTTTTGAATTTCGTAGGTGGTAAATTCGCCATACGGCGGCAGGCCTTCAATCAGGAGGTTGTTGAGGCCTTTCCAGAGCGGGAGAAAGTCGAGGCTGGTGGGGCTGCGCTGAACGTAAACCAAATTGGCCCAGAACAGTCCTCCGAGCGTAGAAATCAGGAAGAAGGCCAGGAAGAGAACGGTAAAGGTGTTCCGCAAGGCGGCGGCGCGTTGATCCATCATGAATGTATTTTACCTGATTCCATTTGCGCTGCCGCGGCAGCGCGCAGGCGCAAAAATATCCGGGCAGGATACCGGCGGCACCCGGGAACGTTCGCTTATCGCTGCTTCCTCTCGGACCTGACGAGGTTCACAAAGTCCCGCCGCGCCGGGCCTGCCCGGACAAGTGGCAAGCATACCCGAATTGAGGAGATGTGTCAACTCGCCGGGGCTGGACTATAATCAAAAGTATTACAGATTGCACATTTTCGTTTGAAGGAACGCCATGCCCCTGGTTTATTCGCTCTACATCGGTATATTAATCAGCGCCATATTTGTGAACTTGATTCTGATTGTTATGGTGCTGAAATATCGGTTTAATAACATGGCGAAACTGGCCATCGGTTTGTTCATCTTGACGATTGTCAATCAGTTGACCATCCTGTTCTCTTTTTACAGTCCTTCAGCAGAGTGGGCGTTCTGGTGGCTGGTGCCCTTTCGTTTGAGCATACAGGCTTTTCTAATTCCTTGTGGCCTGATATTCATGCAGGCCCTCATTCGCAGCGGAGATTTACCATTCAAACGATGGATTGCCATTTTTTTGCCCTTTTCGATAGTGCTGGCCCTGGGTAACTTAACAAATGACTGGCACGGCGGCCTGTATGAACTAGTGACGATGAGCAAGCAGTATGGAATTTACATCCGCACCGCCTGGCGGGGAGGCCCCTGGCTATGGGTAAACCTGGCTTATATGCAAGGCCTGGGCGCGGTTTTGATATTCAGCACCATGCGCTGGGTATTGCGCATGAAAGCAGAGGTTCGCTGGCGCTGGCTGGTGTTCCTTGTGCCACAATCACTCACCTATATCCTGGCCTTGCTTGACCCATTTCAATTGACCCCAGCGCCCGGGTTATTGTGGACCCCGGTTGCTGTTGGCCTGTTCAGCAGTCTGTTGGCCATTGGGGTGTGGTATTTTGACCTGTTGAGCATTCCGCTGGTGGCGCGAGAGTTACTGATACGCTATCTGCCTGATGTTGTCCTGGTGCTGGACAGCCAGAACTGCCTGATTGACCTGAACCCGGTAGGAGAAAAGACGCTCAAAATAAGCATTAATACCTGCAGGGGGAAAAAAATTGAAGAGGTTTTGCAAAAGAGAAATCTCAACATTTTGCTGCCGATGTTGAATACCGATGGCTTTCAGGGCGAAATTGAATGGGCCTCTGAGCAGGGTAAAGCACGCTTTTTTGATGTTACCCTGACCCCAATTGACCTGGAAAGCGGCCAACAAGCAGGCAGGCTGGTTGTGCTGCGCGATATTACCCGCCTGAAAGAATTACAAAGACAGGAGCGTGACTTTGCCACTTATCAGGAAAGACAACGCCTGGCCCGCGAACTGCACGACGCGGTTAGTCAAACCCTTTTTTCGGCACGCCTGATTTCTGAAACGCTCTTACGCCAGCAAGGAACCATGAGCGCCGAAGCAATTGCAGGCAACCTGCGCCAGGTGACGCGATTGGTCGTTAGCGCCCTGGGCGAAATGCGCATTCTACTGCTGGAGTTGCGCCCGCAAAGCCTGGTAGAAACCGATTTGGGTGTTCTGTTAGCCCACCTGATCGATGCCGCCGGAGCGCGCAGCCAGTCCCAACTTCATTACTATAATAAATTTAGCGGCACCCTGCCTGTCGATGTAAAAATCGCATTTTATCGGATCGCCCAGGAAGCGCTAAATAACGCGCTCAAGTATTCACGTGCCAACAACATCATCCTGCGGCTTGAACCCGCCGGAGAAGGTGTACAATTAATTGTCTCAGATGACGGTCAGGGGTTTGGGGATACCAAACCGATTGGCGACCACTTCGGCATGAATATCATGCGTGAACGGGCCGCCGAAATCGGTGCAACACTGGTAGTTAGCAGCAGGCTCAAACAAGGAACACGGATTTTATGCAAATGGCCCCAGGAATAGGATCGCTAATATGAAATCGAAAACGATTACCATCCTGCTCGTCGATGACCACCCGATGGTGCGGCAAGGGCTTTCGATGTTCATCAATACTTGCGAAGACCTGCACGTTATCGGACAGGCTGAAAACGCAGTCCAGGCTCTTGAACTCTTCCGCGAACACCGGCCCGACGTGGTTTTGATGGATATGATCCTGCCGGAAGAAAACGGCATTACGGCGGTCGAAAATATCAGGGCGGAATTTCCGGGGGCAAAAATTATCGCGCTGACTTCTTTTGAAGACCCCGGACTGATTGAATCTGCCCTGCTGGCTGGATGTCAGGGGTTTTTATATAAAAATATCGATGTAGATGAACTTGCCAACGCCATTCGGCAGGTCAACCAGGGACGCATGGTGCTGGATCCCAATGCTTCAGAAGTCATTTTGCAGATGATTCACAAACCTGTTGCGCGGCATGAGGCGGATAGTAAGCCCCTGAGTGAACGTGAGCGCGCAGTGCTGGCCCTGCTGGTCAAAGGCCTGACCAACCGACAAATTGCGTCACAAATGCAATTGCAAGTTTCAACGGTCAAGCAATACATCAGCAACATTCTGAGCAAACTTGGGGTGCGCAGCCGCACC
>CAZNCT010000026.1:19105-23207 GCA_964571615.1 uncultured Anaerolinea sp.
ATTGAGCCATAGAAGGCCAGTATGACAGACCATTTCATCCAGGTTTTGCCTGCCATCCTTGCTGAAGCGCGTGTTCAGCAACTTAAAAAGCGGCTGATTGAGGCCGTCACACCCGAACTGCAAAAAGTGACTGGCGCAAAAGCAAACAGCCGCGAAACGGTCAAAAGACACCTTGAGACCGCCATGAACAGCCTGGCTGGCCCAGGAGTGCCGCCCCAGGTGCGCGAGGAAATTATTGACAGCGCCCTGGCCGACCTGGTCGGCTATGGCCCGCTTGAGTGGGTGCTGAGAGATGGGCAGGTTAATGAAATCATGGTCAACGGCCCCGACCTGGTATTTATTGAACGAAATGGGGAACTATGGGAAACCGATATTCGCTTTGAAAGTGAAGAACACATCCTGCAAATTATTGACCGTATTCTGCTGCCGCTGGGCCGCCGGGTAGATTATGAAAATCCCACTGCCGACGCCCGCCTGCCCGATGGCTCACGGGTCAATGTCGCTATTCGCCCGGTTTCGGTCAATGGGCCGGTCATCACAATTCGTAAATTTTTGCGCAACAAGATGACCAGCGAGGACCTGATTTCGCTCGGCACCCTGACCCCCTACATGGCTAACTTCTTGAAAGCCTGCGTCGTGGCGCGCATGAACATCTTGATTTCAGGAAATACCAGTTCGGGCAAAAGCACCATGCTCAACGTGCTTTCCACTTTCATCCCCGAGCGTGAACGCATCATCACCATTGAAGATGCCGCTGAACTGCAAATGACTCAGCGTCACGTTGTGCGAATGGAAACCAAACTGCCCAGTGTCGATGGCACCGGGGAGGTCACCATCCGCGACCTGGTGCGCAATGCCCTGCGCATGCGGCCCGACCGGTTGGTTGTCGGCGAAGTGCGCGGGGGCGAAACCCTCGACATGCTGCAAGCCATGAACACCGGCCATTCCGGTTCGCTGACCACAATTCACGCCAACAGCCCACGCGATGCAATTGCCCGGCTGGAAACCACGGCCCTGATGTCGGGCATAGACCTGCCGGTGATGGCCCTGCGCCGCCAGATTTCATCGGCACTTGACCTGATTGTGCACATGAGCCGCCTGCCCGATGGCACCCGAAAAGCGACCCAGATTACCGAGGTGGTCGGCATGGAAGGAGACGTCGTCACTCTGACCGATATTTACAAATTTCACCAGACCTGCATTGCGCCGGATGGAAAAATCAAAGGCGAATTGCGCCCGACCGGCATTCGCCCGGTTTTCAACCCCCGGCTTGAGGTGGCTGGGTTTAAGCTGGGCGGTGAATATTTCGGCCTGGGTTTCTGACCCGAAAAAGCCACGCTGTGCTATAGCAAGCAATAATGTACTATAATTGGAAAAGCCTATCGAATGGCAAATCATCTTTCCTTATCATTAAACTCTGGAGGCTCGATGGAAGTCACAACCCAGCAATTCAAACACTGCGACCTGCTTAAGGTAAGCGGACGTGTTGATAGTGCCACTGCCCCCCGCCTGGCCGAAGCGTTGGATGAGGTCATCAACGCCGGACGTTTCAAAATTGTGATTGACATGGCAGACCTGGAGTATATGTCCAGCGCCGGGTTCCGCGCCCTGATTGCCGCCCAGCGGAACTGCAAACGCTACAACCGCGGCGAGGTGGTCTTTGCCAACGTCCCGGCCAACATTCATGCGGCTCTCGAACTGGCTGGCTTTACATCGCTCTTCCAGATTTATCCTGATGTCACTTCGGCGGTAGGTAACCTTTAAGGATTTGGCCCGCGGCCCCGGCCCTGCTCTCACGGGCCACCGCCCAACCTGCTTTTAGGGCACATTCAGTTTGTGCAATCTTTTTGCGCCCATCAGCACACCGCCCTTACCAGATGGTTGGGGCGGTTCTCTTTTTCGAGATAGGCTCTCACCACCCCCGAAACGCTCATGCAGACCAAAACCTTCCCGGCCCAATTTGAAAACCTGGATGACATCCGCGAGTTTGTTGCGCTGGCTGCCCGCCAGGCCGGTTTCGATGAAAAAGATGTTTACAACGTGCAGTTGGCGGTAGATGAAGCCGCATCCAACATCATCGAACACGCCTACGAAGGCATTAGCGATGGCAGTATCGAGGTCTTCACCCGCGCCACAAGCGGCGTTCTGACGATTATTCTGCGCGACCACGGCCAACCCTTTATGCCCGAAACCGTTGTCGAACCAGACATCAACGCTTCGCTTGAAGAGCGCGCCATCGGCGGGCTGGGCTTGTTTTTTATGCACAAATTGATGGATGAAGTCCATTTTGACTTCTCTCCAGAAAACGGCAACACCCTGACTTTGGTCAAACGCTGTGCTGCTCCAGCCCCGACAGCCCAAAAACGCATCACCCGCTCTGGCTGGCGCGACCTGTTCGGCCTGGGAGAACGCATCCTGGGGGCCACTACCTTTGCAGAGCAGCGTGACACCATCCTTGAAACCGCCGAAAAACTCTTCCCACATGCCCGGGTCAAATTATGGCTCGACCAGCAAATCTTCAACCTGCCCGATTGGGTCGAGGAACTCTTCCCGGCACAGCCCGAAAACCAGGTTATGCGAAAATCGCTCGAGAGCGGCGAAATCGTCCAGGAAAGCCAGGACGCAGAAATTTGGGCCGCCGTGCCCCTGCGGCACGAGGAACGCAGCCTCGGAGCGATTGCCCTGCAAGTCAGCGGGCATCAAAAATTACGCAGACGTGAAACCGACCTGCTCGAAGGACTGGCGAGAGCCGCTTCGGTTGCCCTGGTAGCATGGCACCGGGTCACCGTTGAACGCTGGCGAATTGGACAACTAAACCTGGTTCGCACGGTGAGCGCCCAAATCGCCAACGAATCAGACCTGGATGAACTCTCGCTGAAAGTGGCCCGCTTAATTCAAAATACCTTTCGGTACTACTACGTCGCCATTTTCACGCTGGAACCTGGCGAAACCCGCTTAAACTTCCGCGCCAGCGCCGGTGGTGCAACCCGCAAGCGTGGACGCGCCACCGCTCCAAAAATCCAGGTCGAGTTGGGACAGGGCATCATTGGCCATGTCGCCCAATCGGGCGAAGAACTGGTCGCCAACGACATTCACCAGGAACCACGCTATCGTCATTTTGAAAGCCTTCCCGAAACACGCTCCGAGGCCGTCTTGCCGCTCAAAATGGAAGAGCGCGTGCTGGGTGTGCTGGATGTGCAAAGCGATAAATCGAACGCCTTTCACCCATACGACCTGCTGGTTCTGCGCGCCCTGGCCGATACCATTGCGGTTGCTGTCGAAGGCACCAACCTGTACGGTACCCTGCGCCGCCAGGCCGAACAACTGCGGGCTGTTGCCGAGGTCAGCAAACAGATTACGTCCTTCTTAAACCTGCGCGAATTGATGCAGGAAGTCGCTCAAATCATCCAGGAGCGCTTCGGCTATCCCTACGTCCACCTGTTTACCGTCCACCCTAACCGGCGCCAGATTCATTACGAAGCCGGCTCAGGCGCGCGCTCTGCCGCTCTTGAAGGCTACATGCTCAGCCTCGATGACCCCGATGGTCTGGTGCCTTATGTCGCCCGCACAGGAAAAATGGTGATGGCCAACGATGTCTCGCTCGAACCGCGCTATCGCCCATCGCCCCTGCCACCGGCCAACACTCTTTCAGAACTGACCCTGCCGCTGGTATTCAATGGCCAGGTTTATGGCGTGCTGGATATTCAAAGTGACCGGCTAAACGCCTTCAAACCCGAAGACACCCTGCTCTTCGAGGCCCTGTCCGATTCAATTGCCGCAGCCATTCGCAATGCAGACCTGTACCGCTCAGAACAATGGCGGCGGCAGGTCGCCGATAGCCTTCGCGAAGTCGCCGTGCTGCTCTCAGCCAACGCCAGTCTCGAACAAGTGCTCGACGCCACCCTGACCGAGTTGGAACGCAACCTGCCCTCTGACATTGCCGCCATCTGGCTTTTAGATGAAGAAGACATCTACTGCGCCGCCGTGCACGGGGCCAGCGCCGCCGATATGAACGCCATCCGCTACACGTCTGCCGAAGCCCGCGCCGCCCTGGCACGCGCCCTGCTGGCGCGCCAGCCTATCATCCGCAAGCCGGGTGAAC
>CAZNCT010000026.1:23217-25050 GCA_964571615.1 uncultured Anaerolinea sp.
TGGTTGGCGGTTTTGCAGACGATTACTCCTCCATCGCCGCGCCCCTGCGGATTGGAGACCAGGCTGTTGGGGTGCTGACCCTGGCGCACCACACCCCGGGCCGTTACGGCCACGAAGCCCAGGCTGTGACCACCACCTTTGCCAGCTATGCGGCAGTCTCCATTGAAAATGCGCGCCTGTACGACTCTGCCCAGGAACAGGCCTACGCCTCGGCGGCCCTGTTGCAGGTAGCCCAGGCGGTGGTTTCACTCTCCGAGTTAGATGAAATTCTTGGCACCATCGTGCGCATCCTGCCCATCCTGGTAGGGGTCGAGCGAGCCGCCATCTACACCTGGGACGAGGAAAACGGCCTGTTTCATCCGGCCCAGGCGTACAACCTGCCCGAAGGCGCCGAAGCCTGGGTCTGGCGCAGTCTTAAGGCAGACGATTTTCCTTTACTGACCGCCGCCCTTGAAAACGGACAGCCCGCCCTGTGCAACGAAGCCCATCTGGGAGTCGAAAACTGGCTCTCTTTGCAACCCGGGCCGCCCGAAAACAACGACAGCCTGCTCTACAGCGAAGACCGCCTGCTCATGTCCTTTCCCTTGCTGGTCAAAGGAGAGACCTTTGGGGTCTTGCTGGCCGAAGAAGCCCTGGGAGGCCGCCGCTTCCGCAACCGCCGGATTGAAATTCTGACCGGAGTGGCCCAGCAAATCGCCCTGGCCATTCAAAACGACCTCTTTCAACGCGAAACCGTCGCGCGCGAACGTCTCGAAACCGAGGTGCAGTTTGCGCGCCAGATTCAAGAAACCTTCATCCCCGATAGCCTGCCCGAGCACCCCAACTGGGAACTCTCGGCCCGCTGGCGGACAGCGCGCCAGGTCGGGGGCGATTTTTACGATGTCTTTGACCTGCCCGATGGGCGAATCGGCCTTTTCATTGCGGATATTGCCGACAAGGGCATTCCCGCGGCCCTGTTCATGGCGCTCACCCGCACCCTTATCCGGGCCGCCGTTTTAGAGACCGTCTCTCCGGCTGCGGCCCTGCGGCGTGTCAATGACCTGCTCTACCCCGATTGCCAGCAAGGCATGTTTGTCACCGCCGTCTATGGCGTCCTGGACGAAAGCAGCGGTACCTTCACCTACGCCAACGCCGGGCACAACCCGCCCGTTTGGGTACGCAACCAGGGACGCAAACCCAGGCTTGAAATCCTGACACGAACCGGCATGGCGCTCGGCGTCGCACAAGGCATTTCTATGGAAGAGCGTATCATCACACTGGCCCGCGGCGATGCCCTGCTCTTATACACCGACGGCGTCACCGAAGCCTTTGCCCCCAACGGCGAAATTTTTGGCGAAGAACGTCTGCTAAAAGTCTTGGGCAAATCGCGCAAGGCCTCGGCCTTTGAACTGCTCGATGCCATCGAACAGGAAGTCAACCAGTTTATGGATTCCCTGCCCGCCTCAGACGACATCACCCTGCTGGCGGTGCGCCGCAATCACTAACCCGGCAAGTTTTGTCAGACAAGAACATCGTTTCAGCAATTAATGAGATAAAATAAATCAACCAACGGAGAAAATCAATGCGCGCAGTCGATATCATCATCAAAAAACGCGAAAAGGGCGAGCTAAGCGCCGAAGAAATTAACTTTTTCGTGCGCGGTTTTACAAATGGTGATATTCCAGACTATCAGGTCGCGGCCTGGGCAATGGCGGTCTTACTCAATGGGATGAGCGACCGCGAAACCACCGACCTGACCCTGGCAATGGCACACTCGGGGGCCATGCTCGACCTTTCCGATACGGTAGACCTGGCAATTGACAAACACTCCTCTGGCGGGGTTGGAGACAAAAC
>CAZNCT010000026.1:25060-31680 GCA_964571615.1 uncultured Anaerolinea sp.
TGGCTGTCCTGCCCATCGTCGCCGCCTGCGGCCTGCCCTGCGGCAAAATGTCGGGGCGTGGACTGGGCTTCAGTGGCGGTACCCTGGATAAACTCGAATCGATTCCCGGCTATCGGGTCGATTTAAGCACCGCAGAGTTCAAAGCCCAACTGCGCCGCATCGGCATCGTCCTGACGGGTCAATCGCTCGACCTGGCGCCCGCAGATGGAAAACTGTATGCCCTGCGAGATGTCACCGGCACGGTCGACTCCATCCCGCTGATTGCTTCATCCATCATGAGCAAAAAACTGGCCGCCGGGGCGCAAGCCATTGTGCTGGATGTAAAAACCGGCAACGGCGCTTTTATGACCACCCTCGACTCGGCCCGCCAGCTGGCCCAGGCCATGACCGCCATCGGACACCTGGCCGGGCGCAAAGTCACCGCGCTGATTGCCGATATGAACCAGCCCCTCGGCGCTGCAGTTGGCAACGCGCTCGAAGTTATCGAGGCGATCGAAGCCCTGAAAGGCAGCGGCCCCGCCGATTTTATGGAACATTGCCTGCATCTCTCGGCGCACATGCTCCTGCTCGGGCAAAAAGCCGACAGCCTGGGAACAGGCCGCCAAATGGCCCAAAAAGTAATTGCGGATGGCTCGGCCTTTGAAAAATTCTGTCAGATGGTTAGCGCCCAGGGTGGCGATGTCCGTTACGTTGAACAGCCCGAAAGACTCCCCCGCGCCGAGCGGGTCGAGGTGGTCACAGCGCCTCGCGGCGGTTACGTTGCTCAGGTTCATGCCCGGGCCATCGGTCACTTTAGGGGCCGGGCGCGCCAAAAAATCGGACAAGGTAGACCACGCGGTCGGGTTCATCATCCACAAAAAAGTTGGAGACCCGGTCACCCCTGGCGAACCTCTTTTCACCATCCATGCCCGCACCGAAGCGCAAGTCGAGCAGGCTCGTCAGGCCGTTCTGGCGGCTTTCAGCATTCAGGATAGCCCGGCGCCAGCCCTGCCACTGTTCTATTAAAAAAGCGTTTTCTTGATTTATCTGCTGGTTTGGTGCATACTAATATTTGGAGTGTGCCGATGAGTAAAATTGCCCTGCGCGCCTATACCCGTGAAATCGAATCCCTGATTGACCAGGGTCATCAGGAAGAGGCTGTTGCCCACTGCCAGCATATTCTCAAGACCTACCCCAAGCATCTTGAGACGTATCGTATGCTGGGCAAGGCTTACCTTGAATTGCACCGCTATCCTGATGCGATTGATATTTTCCAGCGCGTGCTAACATCAGTGCCAGATGATTTCGTCTCGCACCTGGGCATGAGCATTGCCTACGACGAGCAGAAAAACCTGGATCAGGCCGTCTGGCACATGGAGCGGGCCTTTGAAGCCAACCCCTCGAACGGCGGGGTACAGGCCGAATTACGGCGCCTGTATGGCCGTCGCGACGGCCTGGAGCCGCCCAAAATTCAACTCACACGCGGCGCACTGGCAAAAATGTACATTCGTGGTGCACAGTATGCCCAGGCCATTCAGGAAATCAAAACCGTCCTGCATGAAGACCCCGAGCGGCTCGATTTGAAAGTGCTGATGGCTCAGGCGCACTTCCGCGCCGGGCAGCGGGTCGAGGCAACTGAAATTTGCAACCAAATCTTGCAGGTATCCCCTTACTGCCTGGAGGCCAACCGCATCCTGGTTGAAATCTTACCGGGCACAAGCCTGGCCTCGAGCGTGGATGTCTATCGCAAACGCTTGCAACAACTTGACCCTTATATGGGGCTGGTAACTGGCTCAACTTATGATGTCGCCGGTGTCGCCGATAACGCCGTCAGCATTGAGCGTCTGGAATGGGATCCAACCGCTGCGCCAGCCCTGCCAGTTTGGGAGCCAGAACCCGCCAGTGAGCAGCCTGCCGCCCCACCCGCAGCCGAAAGCGCCATCCCCGATTGGATGCAAGCCCAGGGCTGGGGGCCCTCTACGGGTGAATTTCAAGAAGGCCCGCTCTCCTTTGACGAACCTGAAAGCAGCAGCGAACCCGCGCAAGAAATCTCTCCCAGTGAAATGCCCGACTGGCTCAAAGCCATGGCGCATCCTGGTACTGGCGAACTCAAAAGCCAACCTGAAGAAAAGACCGACGAAGCCGACCTGGACTGGCTTTCAGGCCTGGGCGCTGCCGCTGGGGCAACTGGTCTGGCCGGGCTGGGCGCCGAAAGCGCCCCCGCTGCCGAACAGCCCGCCGCCGCGGACGACACCCCCGACTGGCTGGCCGGACTGGGCGCCGAAAGCGCCCCCGCTGCTGGGCAACCCGCCGCCCCCGCTGAAAACATCCCCGATTGGCTGGCCGGAGTTGGCCTGGCAGGAATAGCCGCAGCCAGCCAAAGCGCCCCTGAACGCGAAGCAGAACAAGAACCCATCTCAGGCGTGGTTGCCGGGCCTGGCACCAGCGCCGATGAGCAAGACGAAGCCTTCAAGTGGCTTGAGAGCCTGGCCGCCGGGCAGGGCGCCAAACCCGAAGAGTTGCTGACCAAACCCGAAGAGCGTCTTGATAGCGCTCCGGGATGGGTTAGCAGCGTAGAGGAGACTCCGGCCATCCCCGCCGCCGAAATCCCGACTGAATTTGTCCCTGAGCCGCCTGTTGAAATTGAAGCCGAGCCGCTTGCCCCAGAACTGTCTGCTCCGGTTGCCGGGCCTGGCACCAGCAGCGACGAACAGGACGAGGCCTTTAAGTGGCTTGAGAGCCTGGCCGCCGGGCAGGGCGCCAAACCCGAAGAACTGCTCACCAAACCCGAAGAGCGTGCCGAACAAGCGCCTGGCTGGGTAGGACAGGTTGAAAATCCGCCGCCGGCACTCTCGGCCCCGGTCTCTGCCGGGCCGGGCATCAGCGCCGATGACCAGGACGAAGCCTTCAAGTGGCTCGAAAGCCTGGCCGCCGGGCAGGGCGCCAAACCCGAAGAATTGCTGACCAAGCCTGAAGAACGCCTCGAAGCCGCTCCCGAATGGGTCAATGCCGTTGAGCAGGCTCCCGCCCCCGCCGGGGAAAGCGAACTGCCCGACTGGATGGCCGCCGCCCAAGAGCCCGAACCGCCCGCCGCACCCGCCTGGATGGCCGAACCGGAAAGCAGTACGGAAACATCTCAGCCTGAGCCCGGGCTGACCGAACCGGTGATGGATTGGTTTGCGACAGAATCTCAGCCCAGGCCAGCCGAACAACCTGTTATCAGTGCCGCCCCGGAGCAAGCAGATATCAGCGAATGGTTGAAATCGCTGGATGAAGAAAGCCAGGCGGCGCCCGCCGCGCCAGGCGGCCCGATTTTGGAAGAGGAATTGCCCGACTGGCTGAAAGACGAAACAGCGGACACCGTCCCGCCGCAGCCCGTGCCGGTTTCAGGCTGGGTTCCGGCTGTAGAACCGCCGAAAACGCCGCAGCCAGAACCGCCTAAGGTAAGCCAACCGCCTGTCGAAACAACCAGACAGGCCCCGGCGGCGCCTGTTCCGCAGGCGCACCAGCCGAGTGCTGGAATCGTCTCACCGGTTGCGGCCCAGGCACAGACACCTCCCCCACCAGCGGCGGCGCCTGTTCCGCAAACACCCCGAATCCCGCCACAGGTTCCGGCACAACCGCCCGTCTCCCCGGAGGTGCCGGTTGCGCGCCCGGCAGTCCGTCAGACCGGAATGCTTGGCGGCGACAAGGACGCTATGCTGCTGCACCGCGCGCGCCTGCTGCTTGAGAAAGCCAACCTGACAACCGCGATGAGCGAGTATGCCCGGCTGATCAAGAAAGGCAAGTATATGGATGAAATCATCCATGACCTGCAAGAGGCAACCTATACGCACCCGGTGGATGTGATTGTCTGGCAAACGCTGGGCGATGCCTACATGCGTAATAACCGGCTTCAGGAGGCGCTGGACGCCTACACCAAAGCAGAAGAGTTGCTGCGCTAACAAACGCGTGAAACCAAAAAGGACTTGCCGGGTGGCAAGTCCTTTTTGATTGGCAGGGTGGCTTAACCGCGCGGGCGAACGCCCCAGGCCTGTAAGTTGGCAAAAGGCAGGATAAAAAACGGCACGGTCAGGCCGTTTTGGAAAATTGCGCCTTTTAGCTGAACGTATTCGCGTTCATAATCAACTTTCATCAGGTCTCCGCCAATGACGACACCGCCAATAATAAAATAGACCTGTGTCCCTTCTTTGATGGATTTCAAAAAATCAACAAGCATATCAACCCTCCAATGATTTGAAATTGGTTTCAAGAAAAAATAAGGATAGGCGTGTAGTAAGACACAGTTTATCGCCTTTTGGTCAATTTGTCGATAAATGAACCTGCTTTTTGGGCTGGCTTGCAGATTGGTGCTTTACATAGGCACTCAAAGCATATACAATTTAGACACTATTTGTCGGATTAGACAACACAAGGAGAAAAAATGTTTACAAGCAAAAAGTTTGTCCTGCTGGCGATGCTGGTCGTGGCAGCCTTTGCCCTGACCGCCTGCGGCAGCGCCTACATCGATGCCTTGAACCCGGCCATCGATGAGTTTAACAATGCCGCTTTTGGCCTGAATGCCCAACTGGATATCGTCAATGCGGACAACAGCAAGTTCACCGACCCGCAATGGGTGGCGGAAACCGAAACCGCCCTGGCAACCCTGCGCGGCGCGGCCCAGGCGCTGAAAAATCTGCCTGAACCCGATTCGGATGATTACACCAAGTTGAACGGCCTGGTGCAGCAACTGGCCGATGCAACGCTCAAGGCCGCCGAGGCCTACCAGGCGGCTATCAAGTCGCAGGATGTCTCGCGGATGAGCGACGCCGGACCCAGCATGGATTTGATTAACTCGCTCCTGCCGCAAATTAACGCGGAAGTGGCGCGCATCAGTGAATAGGCCAGCGAATTAAGGCAAACGGCGACTGTCCACAAGGATGGTCGCCGTTTTTATTTTTTGCAGACAGGCTTGAGTCTGGAGTTTAGAGTTCGTTTAAAATCGAAACCTTTTGGACACGGATTACACGGAATCTTACGGAGTTTAAGAAATCCGTGTATGCTTTTTGGGTTTTTCGCAAATAAACTCTAAACTCAAGTTAAGTTTCACCCGTTGCTGGGGATAATCCTAAAAACGCTCCGGGCCAAAGGGTTGCAAATCAAACGCGGGGGGAGTTCCGTTCGCCAACTCGGCGACAACCTGGCCAGTGCCGGGGCCAAGACTGAGCCCCAGCATGGCATGGCCGGTTGCCAGAATTAAGTTGGCATGACGCGGAGAAAAGCCGATGATGGGCATTCCATCGGGGGTGGTCGGACGCAGCCCGGCCCAGGTTTCTTCGATTTGCAGGGGTTCTTCAATGCGAATGTATTCTCGCACGGCTTTTTCGATGTTGGCAATCCAGCGCGGGTCAGGGCTGGTGGACATCTGGCCGATTTCAAGGCGGCCTGTAAAGCGCAGGCGCGCACCCATCGGAGTAACGGCGACTTTGCGTTCACCCAGGAGCAAAGCCCCTCGCGGCATGGTGCGAATGGCAGGCATGGTCAGGCTGTAGCCGCGCGCCGGTTGGATGGGAAGCGCCAGTCCGAGGGCGCGCCCAAGTTGCGGCGACCAGGCCCCGGCGGCCAGGACAACCTGTTGGGGCGCAAAGTCTTCGCCTGGGGTGATGACGCGGTTAATCCGCCCGCCGCTGGCGGACAGGAAGGTGACGGGGGTGTTTTCACGCAGGTCAGCGCCCAAAGCAGCCACCCGTTCTTTGAGCAGGCGCAGGAAAACTGCCGGGTCGAGCGAGGAGTCGCCGGTGAAATCGACACCCCCCAGAACATCATCGCGGACGGCAGGCTCACGCTGGCGCAAAGCGTCGCGCTCCAGGACAACCGCGGGCAGGCCGTGACGGTGCAATAACCCGGCTTCATGCCGCCCGCCTGCAAACGCGGATTCGGTTTTGTAGAGGAAGAGCAGGCCGGTTTCCTGGTAGGCGCAATCGAAGCCTTCGGCGGCGATCATTTCGGCAAAGTTTTTGGCGCTCAGCAGGCCAAGCGATTTGAAGGGCGGGATGGCGCGCTGGACGTTGGCTTCGGTGCAGGCGGCGGCGAAACGCAGCAGCCAGAGCAGATAGGCCGGGGACAGGCTGATTTTCAGGCCAAACGGGCTGCGCGGCGGGTCGAGCATCCAGCGCAGGGCGGTGGGGATGACACCCGGCGCGGCCAGCGGGACGATGTGGCTGGGAACGATGTGCCCGGCGTTGCCCGCCGAACTGCCCTGGCCGATGGCGGCCTTGTCGAGCAGGGTCACGGCGCGGCCCGATTTGAGCAGGTAATAAGCGGCGCTCAGGCCTACTGCTCCGCCGCCAATGATGAGAACGTCTGTTTTTGTGGTCATGGGAGTTCCTTTGGGGGTGCAAAAAACAGCCCGAGAGTTCAGGCCGAGATGCCGTCTCGAAACGGGTCGCGCTCGTCGAAGAGCAGGTGGCCTTCGGCCATTACCCAGGCTTCGCCGGTAATGGTAGGGATGACATTTTCCCCGTCACGCTGGATACTGCCCTCGAAAATGCTGCCGACCACCGATTGCTGACGCCAGACCTGTCCTTCTGCGAGTTTGCCATCGGCGGCCAGGCAGGCCAGTTTGGCGCTGGTGCCGGTGCCGCAGGGCGAGCGGTCGTAGG